>CAVAVU010000125.1:0-23000 GCA_963592205.1 bacterium | reverse complement strand
GGGTTAATATATTTCGCTATAATTGCGTAATATGCGCAATACTCTTTTCAGTCATTTCGTACAATAGTTGCAAGCTTTGCTGATATGCATACGACATTTTCCACATATTTATCCAAAAGTCCAAGTATGCAGCTTTACTCATAACAACTATATTTTAATTGCGTAATTATCTAATTATGCAATTACGCAATTACTCTATTACTTTTTTTCGTATTATCGCCAAATACTCGTAATATCTTCGGATAATTCTTCACATTATAAATGTTAAGCTGTAATCTGAATTATTCTATTTATTTGATTTTACTATTGAGAGGTGTATAATATTGCTGTTAAACCAACGACAATTAGAAATTTTGCTGGAATTATTTGAAAAACCGGAAGTTTATATGACCGCTTCCTACTTCTCCAGCAAACACCAGTGCAGTCTGCGCACAATCCAGAACGATATACGGCAGATAAAGACCGAACTCGAATCAACAAATTGCGTAATATTCGAGTCAACTACGCGAAAAGGTTGTAGAATCTTAATTCAGGATTCCTCACTTTTTTCTACATTAAAGGATTCTTATTACCAACAGTTCAGTTCTGCAACACTGAATTACCCAAATGGAAGAGTTAATCAGATCCTTCATCTGCTGTTAAAGGAACATCGTGCCATTTCACTGTACGATCTGGAATCTGCGGTATTTGTATCCCGTTCTACTTTATTAAACGACCTGAAGGGCGTATCCGAAGTAGTTGCCAGATACAACCTGGAATTATTACGCAGTTCCAACAAAGTAATCATTGACGGAAGCGAGATCAACAAGCGTCTCTGTCTGATGGATCAAAATCTGATCATCACCAACACAGTTGCCGCTTTATCCGAGCAGAACAATAACTCTTCTATTGAAAAGATAAAGAATATTCTTGTAGAGACATTTATCTCTTTCAAGCATCCGATTACAGAAGCATCGTTGAATAATGCGATTGTCCAATTGTATGTCGCATTAGAGCGTATGCAGGACTGGTTCTTCATCGAACCATCTGATATGGAGATTGCCGAGAACCTGGAGCCGGAATATACCATTTCCAAAGAAATTTTCAACCGGATAGGAAAAGAATTCTTCCTGCGCATCCCAGAGACTGAAATCAATTACTTTGCTTTATATATGAAGGGGCAGGGAAGTTTCAGTTCTGCCGATGTCATTTCATCTGACGTAGACAAGCTGATTCTGGATGCATTAGAAGAAATCCGCGACCAGTATAATATTGATCTTACCGATAATCTGAACCTGCGTATTGCATTGTCATTGCATACCGCATCGCTGATCGTACGCATTAAATATAACATGCAGTTAAAGAATCATCTGGTAGATTATATTAAGCAGACATTCCCGCAGGGATTTGATCTTGGTATTTACTTTGCTTCGCATTTGCAAAAAGTATTTCATAAGAAGGTAACCGATGATGAGATTGCTTTCCTCGCAATTCATCTATACACTGCCCTTGCAAGTCAGCATCAGGCAGGAGGCACGCGTAAAATACTGGTAATCTCATCCATGCGTCAGAGCGAAAATATTTTGTTAAAACAGACACTTCTGAACTGGTTTGCTGATATCACATCAGAGCTTACCTTTAAGACGCCAGAGCAGATAGAAGATAAGGATATGGACGATTATGATATTTTCCTTACAACGGAACGTAATCACTATTACGATGCAGGACTTGCTTTCTATGTGGATCCATTCCCGGGTCAGCAGGATTACCTAAACCTGAAGCTTGCAATTGACGGCTTCCAGAGTATTGACGACATCACTTTTCTCTTCTATAAAGATCTGTATTCTATCGGTGACGGTAAAAAACGTGAAGAGATTGTTGAGAGCATGTGTCAGAAATCAAGTGAATACTTTGAACTGAATACTGAAGAATTTAAAGATGCTGTATTTCAGCGTGAAAATATGCGCAGTACCTACTGGGGCAATGGAATTGCCGTACCACATCCATTGACCGCCGTATCTTCCGATTCTTTCGTAGCTGTTACCGAATTACCACAGGCAGTTGTATGGGATGACCAGAAAAATATGGTTAATCTGGTTCTGATGGTCTGTGTTGGTAAGAACAGTTCCAAAGCTTTTCAGATATGGAACTATCTTGCCAAAGTATTCTCAGACAAACATTTCGTAGAGCGTCTGCTTCCGGATCCGAGCTACGAACACTTTATCTCGCTTCTTAAGGAAGCTATCGCCGGAAGCTTTCAGAAATAAACAGGAGGTCATCAAATGACAGTAAACGAGGCATTAGCCAAAACACAGAAAAAAAAAGCTGGCTTGATTAATAAAGCTTCTGTAAAATATGCAGAGACTTTACTGCTTCCTGGCGAGAAGCCGGAAGCTGCAGCCATTGCCAATATTTATACACGACGAGACAAATTCCCGGGGATTGTTGTCATTACCGATCAGCGTGTCATCGCAGCCTGCGGAATCCCGGGCATCAAACGTGACATCTGTATGAACATCAGTGATCTTGAGAATTGTGAAGAGACCAGCATGATCATGCAGTACAAAGTAACTTTCCGCACCAGAAAAGAAGCTTTCGCCATGAGCGTAGATCCTGACGTAGGTGCGAACCTTTCTCCGCACGTTGCAAGAATTAACGGAGATGATCTTACCTCCTTAAAATTAGATGCCCGCGGCAATATCCTGAACGCCAACTTTTTCAAACAGCAGCGTCTGAATCAGGAACGCAAGAAAAAAGCTCAAGAATTCGCTGATAACAAAGAGATTGAATTACAGAAAAAAGCTTCTATGGACTTTAACTCCGATGACTTCAACGAATAGACATTAAGAAGGAGATTATTATGGATTACATTATCAGTCCCTCCGTCATGTGCATGGATCTTATGAACCTTGGCGAGCAGATCAAGACACTTAACAAATACGTACCTATGTACCATGTAGACTTTATCGACGGCGTGTATCTCAAGAATTTTTCCATTACGCTGCCATTTATTGCAGCGATGCGCAAGATTACGGATGCCGACCTCGATATCCACGTAATGCTGACCGATCCTTTCTACTATCTGGATGATATGATCGAAGCGGGAAGCACTTATCTGTCTTTCCATTCAGAGATGTTGATGAACGAAGCATTCCGCACAGCACATTACCTGCATCAGCACGGGCGCAAGCTTGGCGTAGTCCTGGTACCGGGTGCTCCGATCGAAATGATCTATCCGTACATTTCCCATCTGGACAAGATTACGGTAATGATGGTTGATCCGGGATTTGCCGGAGGCATCTTCGTACCGGAAGCTCTCGATACGGTTCGCAAGCTGAAGGAATTAAGAAAAGAAAAAGGCTATCATTATATCGTAGAAGCCGATGGGCAGTGCAACGAAAAGCATTTTTCGGAATTGAAGCAGGCTGGCGTAGAATCTTATATTGTCGGCAGCGGATTATTTGGTCTGATGAATCAGGGACTGACATTGGATGAAGCTTATTATCAGCTTATAAAAAATATAGAAAATGCATAATTTTTAAAAACAAAGAAAAAAAGTCATTGCTTATGCAACGACTTTTTTTCTTTATGTTAGGATACTATAAATAAGTAAATTAAGCTTCCTCATTTACGAATGCTACAACCTTCTTAGCAAGATCCTCTGTTACACCAAGGTCAGCCATCATAGACAGCATTGTGTAACGTGCACGTGTCTCTTTTGCGTAAAGCATAGCATTGTAAAGACGATCATCATCAAATCCGATCTGAGATGGAAGATATGGAGCATCCAGACTCTTCAGGATCTCGATCATACGAGCTGCTGTTGGCATATTGTCATCCATCAACTTAACGATCTCATCCCAGTGAGCTTCAATAGCATCAATACGTTTCAGTCTGCCATTAACCTCATTCTTCTGAGATTCATGCTCCAGTGCAATGATAGAGCTTGCAGATGCACCGTATACTTCGTTGATCTTAGCTTCCCATGCTGCCTGATCGTAAGCTTTTGCTTTCTCACGAGCTGCATCGAAGTCTGGTCTGTTCTCACGCAGGAACTCTGTCATCTTCAGGATCATAACTGTACCTACAGCTACCTTTGTACCGTGAAGTACCGGAATCTTGCCTTCCTGAAGTTCTAGTGTCTCCCAGAAATGGCACATGTGGTGTTCACATCCGGCAGCCGGACGAGAGTTACCGATAAAGCTCATTGCTACACCAGTAAGTACAAGTCCTTCCATGATATCTCCGATTACCTTCGGATCTCTTGATGCTACATTGTCTGCATCAGCCAATACATTTTCAATACAATCTGTTACGAGATTTACGATCTCATCGCAGTAGTACTCATCGTTAACTACCTTAGAAATTCTCCAGTCATTCAGACATGTAAATTTACCAAGAAGATCTCCAAGTCCTGCAGATACCATTCTTGCAGGTGCTCCACAAAGAATATCTGTATCTCCGATAATGAACAGAGGTGTCTGAGCCGGGATAGTTGTCTTCATGCTGTTGATGATCAGAGCTGCTCCTGAAGAAGCAAATCCGTCCATCGGTGCTGCTGTTGCAACGATTGCATAAGGAACTCCCATCTGGAAGCTGAAGAAACGGCACATATCGTTGATAGAACCTGTTCCTACTGCTACAACCAGATCACAATCTCTGTCTGCATCAATCATAAGTTCTCCCAGTGCTTTCTCGTCCGGGATAAATCTCTTTCCTTTGAATACATGTGCTTTTGCTTTGATTCCGGCATCTTTCAGGATGTTCATTACCTTCTCTCCTGCAATACCGTATGTAATCTCATCACATGCGATGTATAAATTCTTAAATCCGTATTTCTCTACGTATTCCGGCAGTGAGTTCATAGCTCCCGCGCTAACTGTTACACCTTCCAGTGTAGTAGAATGTGTTCTTCCACATCCGCAATCAAATGGTTTTCCAAGATAATCTGCAAGCTTTAATGTCTTACTCATCACATTAACCTTCCTTCAATTTAATAAAATCTGTTCTCTCTAAAAACGCAACCCAAAATTACAAGTCCACGCTATCCTTAACTTAGTCTATCAAACATAACGCTTGCGGCACTCCGAATAAAATTCGCAATGTAAAATATTTTTTTAACGACTTGCGCAAAAAAATTGCGTAATTGAAATACCAATTACGCAATCACTATTTGGTAGTCATTTCCGACATTACCACACTGATTCATTTGACTGTTTCCACATTTAGATCAGATTCATTGCCTGATTTACCGATTTTACACCAATGACTTCGATTCCATCTGTCTTTTTCAGCATGTCCTTGGACACCTGCGGCATGATACATGTCTTAAATCCAAGCTTCCTTGCTTCCGCCACACGCTGCTCCGGCATACTTACCGCACGCACCTCACCGCTCAGTCCTACTTCACCGAACACGATAGTTCCCGGTGAGATCGGCTGATTCTTATAACTGGACACGATCGCCATGACGATTCCCAGATCGATTGCCGGTTCATTCATACGGATACCGCCGGCAATATTGATATACGCATCATAATTCGATAGCGGAAGTCCCACACGTTTTTCAAGTACTGCCATCAACAGATTCACTCTGTTATAATCCGTGCCTGCTGCCGTCCGCCTCGGCATACCAAAATTACTCCGGCACACCAATGCCTGAATCTCCATCAGGATAGGACGCGTTCCCTCCATCGAACATGCCACAACTGATCCGGATGCATCCTCCGGTCTTCCATTCAACATATACTCAGACGGGTTCGGCACTTCTTCCAGCCCAGTCTCCCGCATTTCAAACACGCCGATCTCATTCGTAGAACCGAAACGGTTCTTCACCCCGCGCAGGATACGATATGACGCATGGCGGTCCCCTTCAAAATACAGCACAGTATCTACCATATGCTCCAACACTCTCGGACCTGCAACCGTACCTTCTTTGGTCACATGACCTACGATAAATATGGTAATATTCAGTCCCTTGGCAATCTGCATCAGGGTATTCGTTGCTTCTCTTACCTGTGACACGCTGCCCGGGGCTGCCGTCACTTCCTCACTGTACATGGTCTGAATCGAGTCAATCACAGCCACTGCCGGACGCTCCCTCTCGATCACCTGACGAATCGTTTCCAGATTCGTCTCACAGAGCAGCAGCAGATGATCACTGAACGTTCCCATCCGGTTTGCTCTCAGTTTGATCTGCTTCAAAGACTCCTCACCGGAAATGTAAAGTACTTTTCTTTCCTGATCTGACAATCTTTTACACACCTGCAGAAGCAAGGTTGATTTACCGATACCAGGATCTCCGCCGACTAGCACCAATGATCCCGGCACAACACCGCCGCCCAGTACGCGATCCAATTCCTCAATCTCTGTCTTCATCCGATCTTCCTGATCCGTAGATACACTGGATAATGTGACAACCTCCGCTTCACGCACGGTATTCTTTGCCGCTGTACCTTTTGATACCGTCACCTTTTCCTCTACAAATGTATTCCATTCTCTGCACATCGGGCACTGCCCCAGCCATTTGCTTTCCTCATGTCCGCAATTCTGGCAGAAATATATACTCTTTTTCGCTTTCGCCACCCGGTTACCTCCACTGTCAACAATATGCTTGTTGAGGTCACAATTCCCCAACTATGATGCAACGAGGGGCCGCAATCTGCTGCCCCTCGCAATCTCTTACGCCTATATCAACTTGTCACAACACTTTCAGCTGCGCAAATTATTTCTTTTTAACCTTAATCTCTACGGATTTGCCCGGATCCATCTCAGCACTCACGCTGATCTTGCCGCTAAGGTTGGTCTTCATAGTTCCCACATTCACATCATCCATGTAGATCACGTACTCTGTGTCAGCTTCAAGTTCCAGTGTTACCTGAATATCTTTGTCAGCGGATACATTGAATACTACTTCGTCCGCAGATGCCTTGAAGTTCTCTACTGCTGTTCCCGGTACAGATTCGTATACGAACATACCGTTCTTCTCAAGCTTCGTGATCTCGTTAAAGGTCTTTACTTTATATATATCGCCCTGAAATTCGAATCCGTCCAATTTGGTCTTAGATCCCAATGTGTAATCGCCAAAGCTAAGTGTTCCGTCATTTTCTGCTCTCAACAGTTCTTTTACTACTGCCATAGTTTTATCCTCCTGGAATTTCTGTTCATCTAGCGCGTTCAACATTATTGTCCGCACCTTCTTTTGACGCGACGACCGCTCTTCTCGCGTGCACAGCCCGCTCGATGTCCGTTGCACTCACATACTTTGTCAACCGCTCCGGGATAAGTCCGCAAGCGCACTATCCCTGACCGCTTTCCCAAGTGCGTTCGTCGCTATACGCATATTGTATCACAACAATCTTCTTTACGCTTCATCTTTTACGAAGAATTTTATTACTTTTTTGTGAAGTCCTGCTTCTACATGGTCGCCGGATTTGATCTCTCCGGACAGGATCGCATCTGCCAGTGCGTCTTCCAACTGATTCTGGATCGCACGTCTGAGCGGACGGGCACCGTATTTCTGGTCGGTTCCGGTCTCTACGATATGCTTCTTCACAGAGTCACGAATGGTCAATGTGATATCAAGCTGCTCTTTGGCACGCTTTACAATCTCTTTGCACATGAGTCCGGTAATCTTCTTCATCTCGTCTGATCCCAGTGAATGGAATACGATGATCTCATCGATTCGGTTCAGGAATTCCGGACGGAATACCAGCTTAATCTCATTCATTACATTTGACTTCATGCGCTTATAATCCGCGCCGGTATCTTCCTTCGTCACAAAACCAAGACGCTTCGGATCGATGATTGCCTGCGCTCCGGCATTGGATGTCATGATGATGACCGTATTACGGAAGTCTACTTTTCTTCCCTGCGAATCGGTAATGTGTCCGTCATCCAATACCTGCAACAGTATGTTAAATACATCCGGATGTGCTTTCTCGATCTCATCAAACAAAATCACGGAATACGGATGTCTTCTCACCTGCTCCGATAACTGCCCGCCGTCATCATGTCCTACATATCCCGGAGGTGATCCGATCATTTTCGACACGCTGTGTTTCTCCATGTATTCGGACATATCTACCCGGATCATAGCATTTTCATTACCAAACAATGCCTCTGCCAGTGCTTTGGACAGCTCTGTCTTACCAACTCCGGTAGGACCGAGGAATAAGAACGAACCGATCGGTCTGTTTGGATCTTTTAATCCGACTCTGCCTCGTCTTACAGCTTTTGCTACTGCAGTAACTGCTTCTTCCTGGCCGATCACACGCTTGTGCAGTGTCTTTTCCAGCTTGCGCAGACGCTCGCTCTCAGACTCTGCAAGCTTCTGCACCGGAATCTTTGTCCACTCCGATACAACCGCCGCGATATCTTCTTCCGTAACTGTAACCTGGCGGTCTTTGTTCTTTTTCTGGAAACGGTTACGCGCCTGATCTAATTTCTTTTCCGCCGCAATCTGCTCTTTATGAAGTGTAGACGCCTCCGTCATGTTACCTTCACGGATTGCCTCTTCCTTCTGTACTTTCAGATTATCAATCACCTGTTCCAGTTCTTCGATACTGTCCGGAACTTTGAACCCACGTAAACTTACCTTGGAGCATGCCTCATCCAGTACATCGATTGCCTTATCCGGCAGAAAACGGTCATTCACATATCTTACCGACAATGCAACTGCACTTTCCAATGCTTCCTGCTCTACCGTCACATGATGATGATTCTCATAACGGCTCTTTAAGCCTTCCAGAATCTCCAGACACTGCTGCTTGGTCGGTTCTTCTACCGTAACCGGCTGGAATCTCCGCTCCAGCGCTGCATCTTTCTCGATATATTTACGATATTCACCGATGGTCGTCGCGCCGATCAACTGAATCTCGCCTCTTGCCAGTGACGGCTTCAGGATGTTAGATGCATCCATCGCTCCCTCCGCGCCACCGGCACCGATAATGGTGTGCACTTCATCCAAGAACAGGATCACATTGCCTGCTGCCTTCACTTCCTGAATCAGCTTCTTCATACGCTCTTCAAATTCACCACGATACTTGGAACCTGCGATCATGCTGGCAAGATCCATGGTAAATATCTTCTTCTCCTTCATGCCTTCCGGCACCAGTCCGCCGGAAAT
The DNA here is from genome assembly GCA_963592205.1 of bacterium. Taxonomy (GTDB): domain Bacteria; phylum Bacillota; class Clostridia; order Lachnospirales; family Lachnospiraceae; genus Claveliimonas. The sequence goes on along the minus strand of CAVAVU010000125.1, from coordinate 13,895 downwards.
GCGCTGTGCCAGACCCTCGATTACCGCCGTCTTACCGACACCCGGCTCGCCTACAAGACACGGATTGTTCTTGGTTCTCCGGCTGAGGATCTGCATCAGTCTTCCAATCTCCTGCTCTCTGCCGATTACAGGATCCAGCTTACCTTCTGCTGCCTGCTCCGTAAGATCCGTGCCAAACTGCTCCAGCACGCCTTTCTTTCTGCCATCTCCCTGAAGATCTGACATATATTCATTAATATCCGCGCCTACTGCCAGCATAATATCCTGATACAGCTTCTGCATATTCACATTCAATGTCTGCAGGATCCGCGATGCCACGCAGTCAGCATCATTTAAAATAGCAAGGAGCAGATGCTCGGTTCCCACTTCTTTTGCCTTCAGATACTGTGCTTCGCCTGCTGCCTCTTCTAATATAAACTGCAGTCTCGGACTCTCCATCGGCTTACCGGATACTTCCATATCTTCTGGCGGAGTCACCAGTTCGTTCATGATCTTCAGCATGTCTTCCTCTTTGACTCCGTTCATATCCAGCACCTGTCCTGCCACGCCGGAATAGATCTTACTGAGTCCGATCAGCAGATGCTCCGTGCCGATATAAGGATGCTGCATCAGCTTCGCCGACTCCGCAGCAAGCTGCAGCACCTCCCGTGCCTGTGTTGTATAATTCATTCTGTATTATCCTCCTATCATCTCGTCATAGATCTCATCCACCATCTCGTGTACCTCTGCTCTGCTGATATCCTTGCAGAGACCTCTCGCCAGCAGGATACGGAGCTGTGCCCTCATCTTCTCCACAGCTTCGATCTTATTCACATCCAAAGAGATTACGGCTCCCTTTCTTCTGTCAAGCTGGATATATCCCTCCTGCTTCAGTACCGTATAGGCTTTGTTGACCGTGTGCATATTGATGCCCACCGTCTCCGCAAGCTGACGCACAGACGGAAGAGATTCGCCCTCCTGTATCTCCGAAGTGGCGATTCCCATAATGATCTGATTCCTGAGCTGTATATAGATTGCTTCATCACTATTGAAGTCAATTTCAATAATCATTGTTCTATCGCTTCCTTTGTTAGCATTTTGTTATACCTATAGTAGCACAGGCATTATTTCATTGCAACATCTGTTTGCGGACATGCAGATAATACCCCACAAAGGATAATGTTGCCAGCAGCCATGTCAGCGGATAAACTGCTGCCACCGCCTGGACACTGTGGAATACCCGGTCACTGACTTCCAACATTAGAATCCGGATCACGCACAGGTTCACAATAACAATAATCATAGACGGTACAGACTTACCAATCCCACGCACCACACCTCCGGTTACTTCAAACAGACTGTAAATAAAATACACCGGAAATGTCACGCTGATAATCTGCATTCCTTCTGACACAACAGCCTGATCCGGGCAGAATGCACTGAGTATCCATTTCCCTGCTGCCAGTGCCGACCACGATAACACTACCAATACTGCTGCCGAGATTCCATTGCACACCAGAATCCCTTTCCGGATACGGTCATATCTTCCGGCTCCGTAGTTCTGCCCGGTAAATGTCACCATCGCCTGACCAAATGCAATGATCGGCAGGCACAGCAGATTCTCTGCTTTGAAATATACCGCAAATGCTGCAATCACATTTTCACCGAATCCATTGATATGATACTGCACCACGACATTGGAAAGTGTAAGGATCATCGACTGGATTCCCACCGGAACTCCTACACAGATAATCTTACCCAACAGATCCCATCGCAGACTCTGTTTTGTCAGAATATGATGCCGGAGCATATGGATCAGCAGAAATACTGCCGTCAGGCTCTGGGAAAATAACGTAGCCACAGCGACTCCGGCAATCCCCCATCTAAGCAGGATCAGGAATACCGCATCCATGATTACGTTCATCACACCACCTGCCGCCAGTGCATGAAACGGTGTCTGGCTGTCTCCCTGCGCCCGAAGGATACCGGAGCACATATTATAAAGAACCATCGGGATTGCCGACAGAAAATAAATCCGCACATAGAGAACAGCGTCCGGGATAATATTCGCCGGCGTGTGAAGTCTGACCAGTACCGCCTGCGAGCAGGTCACACCGATCACCGTAAGGATCAGTCCTCCCACAGCTCCTGCCAGCACTGCGATCCACACGGCTTCTTTCATATCTTTTTCTTTTTTCGCACCAAAGAGCTGAGAGATCACGATTCCAGCACCTACCGCCACTCCGGTAAACAGATTGATCAGACAGGTCACTAAGATGCTGCTTGCGCCAACAGCCGCCGCTGCGTTCTTGCCGAGCACATTTCCCACGAAAAGCATATCTACTGTATTATATAATTGTTGAAACAAGCTTCCCAAAAACAGCGGTATCGCAAACAGTATAAATCCTTTTCCGATACTTCCCTGTGTCAGATCATTGGTCTTCATTCTTCCGTACTCTCCTAACTCAAACAGCCTGTGGCTCTCCACAGGCTGCTCTTTATCATCCGTAACCATTTGCAGTTACTTTTATTACTATTGAAACTTTATAGTTTCTAACTCAATCTGGCTTTATGCTTCGTCAATCGCTTTACCGATATCATGACGCATATATTTGTTAGCAAAATGTACCCATTCGGTTGCTGCATAGGCATTGGCTCTGGCTTCTTTCAGATCCTTACCTTTAGCTGTCACACCGAGTACACGTCCACCGTTAGTCACAAGCTGATCTCCGTCGAACTTGGTTCCTGCATGGAAACAGTAATATCCCTCATGCTTATCAAATTCTTCCAGTCCGCTGATCGGGATGCCTTTCTCGTAAGATACCGGATAGCCTTCGCTTGCCAGTACCACGCAGACAGCCGCATTGTCCTCAAACTGCAGATCTACCTGATCCAGTGTTCCATCGATGCACGCTTCCATCACTTCGATGATGTCATTCTTCATTCTCGGAAGTACAACCTGCGCCTCCGGATCTCCGAATCTTGCATTGTATTCCAGCACCTTCGGTCCATCCTCTGTCAGCATCAGACCGAAGAAGATAACTCCTTTGAACGGTCTGCCTTCTGCCTTCATGGCATCAACGGTTGGCTGGTAAATGTATTTCTCACAGAATGCTTCTACCTCTTTTGTATAGAATGGACTCGGTGAAAATGTTCCCATTCCGCCTGTATTCAGTCCTGTATCACCGTCTCCCGCACGCTTGTGATCCTGTGCAGAAGTCATCGTCTTGATCGTATTGCCATCTACAAATGACAGTACGGATACCTCACGTCCGGTCATGAATTCTTCAATGACCATCTCATTACCTGCGGTACCGAATTTCTTATCCAGCATGATCGTCTTCACGCCTTCTTTAGCTTCTTCCAGATCCTGACAGATCAGTACACCTTTACCAAGTGCAAGTCCGTCTGCCTTTAATACGATCGGGAACTTCGCTGTCTCCAGATAAGCAAGTGCTTTGTCCGGATCGGTAAAATTCTCATACGCTGCGGTAGGAATGTTGTATTTCTTCATAAGATCCTTGGAAAATGCCTTAGACCCCTCCAGAATCGCTGCATTCTTGCGTGGTCCGAATGTGCGGATACCTGCTGCCTCCAGCTCATCTACCAGACCGCCTACCAGCGGATCATCCATACCTACGATCACCAGATCGATCTGCTGCTCTTTGGCAAATGCCACCAGCTTCTCAAATTCCATTGCACCGATCGGTACACATTCTGCCAATGCAGAGATGCCCGCATTGCCCGGTGCACAATATATCTTATCTACCTTTTCACTCTTAGCGACGCAATAACAGATCGCATGCTCTCTTCCGCCGCTTCCGACTACCAGTACTTTCATTCTATCTACTCCTTCTGTGTCATTAATCCTCTGACACGATGGCTTTACCGTCTGTCACACTGACCTTGCCGTGGGCGATCAGATCAATCGCTCTCGGAAGTATCTTCCACTCTGCCTGCTCCATTACCCGTCTCTGAAGCACTTCCGGTGTATCTCCGTTCTGTACTTCCACTGCTTTCTGCAAAATGATCGGACCGGTATCGGTTCCTTCATCTACGAAATGCACCGTAGCTCCTACCACCTTCACTCCGCGAGCAAGTGCTGCCTCATGCACCTTCAGTCCGTAGAATCCGGTTCCGCAGAACGACGGAATCAGTGACGGATGGATATTAATAATCCGGTTTCTGTACTTCTGGATCATTTCCGGCGGGATTACCACCAGGAATCCGGCAAGCACGATCAGATCCGGCTCATAACCATCGACTGCTTTCAAAAATGCCTGATTAAATTCTGCCCTGGACGCATAACTCTTCGGAGATATACATTCTACAGGCACCCCTGCTTTTTCACCACGCTCCAGTGCATAAGCTCCCGGGTTATTACTGATTACACCTACGATTTCAGTATCTGTGATCTCTCCTGACTGCACGGAATCCAGGATTGCCTGCAGATTCGTGCCGCCACCAGATACCAATACCAGTACTCTTAGCATAATGTAACTCCTTTTTCTCCAGCCTCAATATGTCCGATCACATATGGCTGATCTCCGGCTGCCTTAATGGCTTCCATTGTCTTATCCACATCTGCCGGATCAACTGCAACGACCATACCGATACCCATATTGAATGTGTTATACATCATCTGCTCTGCTATATCACCTTTCTTTGCCATCAGGGTAAAGATCGGTGGAATCGGATAGCTGTCTTTCTCAACAACTGCACGCACGCCGTCTTTCAGCATACGTGGAATATTCTCATAGAATCCGCCGCCGGTAATGTGGCTGCATGCCTTTACCGTAACGCCGGCATTCTTTACACTCTTCAGTGCCTTTACATAGATTCTTGTCGGCGCAATCAGTGCCTCGCCCAGAGTCTTGCCGAGTTCATCATAATAAGTATCCAGAGACTCTTTTGTCATCTCAAATACCTTGCGGACCAGTGAGAATCCGTTGCTATGTACGCCGGTAGATGCCATTCCGATCAGCACATCACCGTCCTTCAGATTCTCGCCTGTGATCAGTTCCTTCTTCTCACATACACCTACTGCGAATCCAGCCAGATCGTATTCTTCCTCCGGCATCAGCCCCGGATGCTCTGCTGTCTCGCCGCCGATCAGTGCTGCCTCAGACTGTACACAACCCTCTGCTACACCGCTTACGATCGCTGCGATCTTCTCCGGATAGTTCTTGCCGCATGCAATGTAATCCAGGAAGAACAACGGCTCACCACCCGCACATGCGATATCATTGACACACATTGCCACTGCATCGATACCGATCGTGTCATGCTTGTCCATCAGAAATGCAAGCTTTACCTTTGTACCGCATCCGTCTGTACCGGAAAGCAGTACCGGCTCTTCCATCTCTTTGATCTTCGCCAGTGAAAATGCACCGGAGAATCCACCTAAGCCGCCCAGTACTTCTGCGCGCATGGTTCTCTTTACATGCTCTTTCATAAGCTCAACTGATTTGTAACCTGCTTCTATATCTACGCCCGCATTCTTATAATCCATCTCGAATCTCCTTTATCTATATTGGTTGTAGTACTACAAACCCCGCCCATCCATTCGCAGAACCGCACGATCAGTGCACCTTTTCGTGTTCAAGTGGGGCTGAATAGTTACTATTTTTGTTCCATGTATGCTTTATGTCCAAGTTCCTGAAGCTTTGCATCCTTACCCTGTACGGTCTCTTTCATCTCTGTCGTATATGCTTTCAGTCTGTCAAGGAGCTCCGGATCAGATACAGCCAGCATTCTGGCTGCAAGGATCGCTGCGTTCATGCCTCCGTCAATCGCTACTGTCGCAACCGGGATTCCAGGCGGCATCTGTACGATAGAATAGAGTGCATCCTGTCCATCCAGATTCTTACCGGACATCGGTACACCAATTACCGGAAGTGGGAATATCGCTGCACACATTCCCGGCAGATGTGCTGCCATTCCTGCGCCCGCAATAATTACTTTATAGCCCTTCTCTTCTGCTGATCCCGCATATTTGAAAAATACATCCGGCTCACGATGTGCGGATATGATCGTCATATCATATTCGATTCCAAGTTTATCCAGCATGTCAGCGGCTTTACTCATTACTTTTAAGTCCGAGTCACTGCCCATTACGATTCCTACTTTTGGCATCTTTTTCATCCTTTCTCTTCCGAAAATGTGTCTGTTTTCCTATTTACGCTCATATCATAGCATAAGCAGAACTAATTATTCAATGCATTTACCCAAGTTACTTATTAGATGAATTAATGACCAGTTATTATGCATTTTCCTGGTCTAATGGCTCATTGAGCACCTCTGTACCAGGCAGTACAAATCTTCCTTCTTCTATAATAGAAATTTCTTTTCCGTCTGCCGTCTGCACACGGATGCTTCCCAGTTCATCATACGGAATGGTAATATCCGTATGGCAGTTGAAGTATGCTTTGGACACATCCTCTTTTCGAAGCAGGGATATCTCATTGTCTTTTGCAATGATCTCTTTTCCATCCGGATTATAAACTCTAACATCTTCACACCAGCTATAGCAAGTGTCACCCACTGCAAAATGCGGTCCCGTCTTCTCTGCGATCAGGATCGGCAGTTTATCTTCAATGCCGTATTTTCTTCCCATCACATATGCCGTTGTATTCGTACCGATGGCAAATTCGCCCATCGGAAGTGTCTCGTGATTATGCAGCACATGGTCTGCGATATATTTTTTACCGTCTTCTTCATTATCAAAATTACTGCAGCGGTAATCTGCGATCTTACCATCCTGGAAATCCATTTCCAGATCCAGGTACTGTAATTCACCCAGATATACCTGTGTCACATGCAATTTACCATTTGTGCCCTGAAGCCGTGGCGATGTAAATACCTCGCCTACCGGAATGTTCACATCTGCAACACAGTTCTCAAATCTCGTCTCCTTATCCGGATCCTGAAGCGGATGTAACTGCACGGTAAGGTCTGTCTTATTCTCGCCACGTCCGAGAATATGCACAGATGTGCCCTGATTGAGCGCATCAATGATCGTCTGCTGTACCTTCGTGTATAATGCCGCATCCAGTGTATTGATACGAATCGTCTCGTTAAAGATCTCCTCATACTTCGGTCCGATCTCCGGCACCGGATAAGCCACGATCGTGAAGCTTCTCTCCTCGCCCTTAATATAGGTATTCATCAGCTGTCCCGCTTTGCTGGTGTAAGACAGGAAAATCTTCTCCTGCTTCTCATTCAGCGTTACCGATTCTTCCTTAACCTCCGGGATAAATGGTTTCTCGCCAAAGGTCTCGATAACTGCCGGTCCGGCAAACTGCGCTGCCAGTTCCTTGTGTTCTTCGTAGGTATGCTTCATCACTTCCAGCTTCCGCTCGATAAAGCGTTTATTTAAGAACAGTCCCATATCGTCCTTGTGGTCATAATCATACTGCGGATTCGGAATACCGCCATAGTAACCGGCGCGTCCGTTTCGAACTTTGGTCAGGACACTGACCCCCGCACGATAGATCACCGGCTTCAGTCCCATCTTCGCAAAATTCTCGATTGCAAGCTTGATTACACGCTCGAATCCCAGCACGTAACGGATGCTGACGACTGATTTTTTAGACAGATCTTTTCCCGTATTAATAAAGCCGATTCGGTAACCTTCGGTATATACATCTGCCATCTTACGGATCCCTTCATCTGGAAGTTCTGCCAGATGTTCTGCTGTGCGGATCTGATTCTCGCTAATATATTCTCCAAAGCTGTACAGATACTCTGTATTCGTAAGGTCTGCATTCTCAATAATATTCTTTGCAAAATCTCTGGATGGATCAATCTGATCACAGATCCGGTCTGCCGCAAATACATCGCAGTAATCGCTGGCATACCAGTACAGAATATCCTTCAGTTCATGAATGGATACCTCTCGTCCTTCTTCTGCCACTGCAAAGCAGCTGTAGACCTCCAGAAAAAGTTCCAGCAGGATTGTCAGATATTCTTCTTTGCCTTCAAACACCCAGGCAATGCCACCACGGACTTCCGCATATAAAAAGCTTAAGATCTGTCCATAGCCTTCACCGAGTTCTTTTACCGCATATCTCGGATTCGCATAACTTTCACCGTACTGCTCCGGCAGAATATCAGCATACAGCTTATGATTCCATTCTTTCTTTTCTTCCACCGAAAGCTTCTCATAGTTTCCATCTTCCATGATTTTCTTCAAATCAAGAAGCAGCAGAACAAATTCAGACACACTCTGAAAATACCGGCGGAAAGGAAGGCTTACTGCCTCTTCCTTCGGTATCTGTCTGATTCGCTCTGCTGCCAGTTCATATCGTTCTGTTGTCATTTAAAATAGCCCCCTTATAAATATTGCAAGATAAATGAGCAAAAGGATTCCATTACATGCCGTTCCGACCTTGCAGGTTATGTAGTTTTTATTGCGTTCTTTGAAGCCTTCGATTCCCCGTCTGAGTCCGTATACGGCAAGCACCAGCGCCAGAAGTCCCGCAATGCCGATCAGAATATTCACATCTCCGTGTCTGAGATATGACACAGAGAATATGCTGATCAGGAAAAATGCAGACAGAACCGCCAACATGCAGGAGATACATCCTCTCCTGGAATGTTTCAGTTCCATCTGACCGTATTTGTGTATCCTTCTCTTCCTGCGTTCCTTCTCTCGCTTCTTACGTTCTCTCCGTATCGCTCTTTCATCTGCGCTTTCTCGTAGATAGTTTAACATGCCGCCTCCTTACCGCTGCACAAATCATAAATATAATATATCCTGCCGCTCCTCCAAGTGTATTGAGAAGCAGATCATCCACATCAAAGCTTCCTACCTTCGTCAGAAGCTGAAATGTCTCCACACACAGGCTCAGTGTAAAACTGTAAAATACCGCTGCAAAAAAGCTGCGGTATTTGCTCGCCATCGGCAGGAAGAACCCGAACGGCATAAAAATAATCACATTTCCAAAAAGGTTCGTGAACATCGCATACCATCCAAGCTGTTCACGGTACTGCCAGAATCGCTTAATTTCCTTAAACAGCACCAGATTATATCGATATTCCTCCATGACTCCTGTCCGTCCATAGAGATCTGAAAACAGAAGGAAATAAATGATAAATCCAATATATAACACGAACAGCACCTTCCCCAGAAGGCGCATGCCTCTTCCCCTTTTATTTCTACTCATATTAGAACATCAGTCCCTCTCTGTTCTTCAGAAGTTTTGCTCCTCCTATCACAGCTATCACGCCGGCTGCCACGCCAACAACCATCATCACGATACCAATCGCGATATTCGCTGCACCTGTAAGTCCCATTGTCTTATATGCCTTCTCGTTCATACTTACACCTCCTGCTATTTTGCTCCATACTGCTCATAATATGCGTCAATTGCAGCTTTCAATGTATCATCGATCACGATCTTACCCTGGCATTCTCTGTTGTACAGATGCTCTACGACCTCTTTCATCGTAACGATCGCATTGGTCTCAAATCCATACAGATCCTTCACTTCATCCAGCGCACACTTCACGCCGCCCTTACCGACTTCCATACGATCCAGAGATACCATCAGCCCGACGATCTCTACGTTGGCTGCGCCTTTTACCTTCGGTACAGTCTCTTCCATAGATTTACCGGATGTCGTAACATCCTCGATCATAATCACGCGATCACCGTCCTGCAGACTGCTTCCAAGGAATTTGCCCTTGTCTGCACCGTGATCCTTCTCTTCTTTTCTATCTGAACAGTAACGTACTTCCTTTCCGTACAGTTCACTGTATGCAATAGCGGTCACTACACTAAGCGGAATTCCCTTGTATGCAGGTCCGAACAGTACATCAAAATCATCTCCGTAAGTATCATGGATTGCCTTTGCATAATACTCGCCCAGTCTCTTAAGCTGTGAACCAGTCACATATGCACCCGCATTCATAAAGAATGGAGACTTCCTGCCACTCTTCAATGTAAATTCGCCAAATTTTAATACATTACTCTCTACCATAAATTCTATAAATTCCTGCTTATATGCTTCCATCGCTATCTGACCTCCATCGCATTATCATTCTTTTATTAACTCTACAATTTTACCACAGGTGATACACATTTTCAAATGAAGTATCTGTGAACTCTGATATGAAAAGTCACAGCTTTCATCCACGCTCTATCGCATCTGACTCATACTCTGCATAAACTCATCAATGCCCGGAAGGCGTTTTGCGCCGGTGCTCCGTGTTCTTCCATAAAACTAATTACATTCTCAGCTAATTTTACAAGCGGATCTTCTTCGGCTTCTGTAAGATCAACTGCAAGCATCATTCCCGACGAAGAATCACACATTGTACATAGTTGTGGATGTCTTGGACGTCCCAATTCTTCATCTTTCACCCCCGAACCAAGATACTGCACATCAGCTTCCAGTACCATACCATTTTTCTTCAACTTTTTCAGCTTTTTCTGAAGAGGTTTATCATCAATCTGCAATACTCCAAACTGATATGCCTGGAACGGAAGTGGCCCCGCTATTCCTGCTACAATCTTTCCGTTTTCCAGTTCCACCATGAAGCACTCACCATGTTCAAAATCCACTTTTACATTTTCCTGGCGATAATATATGACTGCCTGCTCCAGACCATTCAGATATTTTGTTATACGCAGAACTTCATCCTGGTCATACTGATATGGGAAATATCCTTTTAAATAAGACATAAAATACAACCACTGATTCTTACCACGATACTTATAACCTAAATCTTTAATGATCTTTCTCTGCGCATCGGAAAGTTCCTTACGATCTCCCCAGTAGCATGTCAGATTCGTCTGACTGAACATTGTATATTCCGTAGACAGATTCATCTGCTCATGCATACACAGCATCAGAAAGTCATTCAATCCATCATATCCCTCATAAGCTACCAGTCCATAGCAATTGTTGCCTCTGCCCAATACGCTCATAAAAACAGGTTCCTCGTCATCCCCAAACCGCAATGCAATAAGATCCATATCCCACAGATCCTTCCACGGCTCCAATGATTTAATCCGTGTTGCGACCTCGTATAATTCTTTCCATTCGGTTAATGTAGCTTCCTGTCTCATGTCTGTTCCTCCGCCTGTTTTATCTATTAATATAGTAATAATATTATTCTCTGCATATACTCTACCATAGGAAGAGAGCGGTCGCAATCTTTTCACAAGTGCAAAAACTATAATGCATAAAAAGACTGCTGAAACATATCATGATATGCTCCAACAGTCTTTCTAACATTATCAATATATTATCTTGCCTTCTCTTCTTCCGGCAGTTCTTTTCTGATCTCTTTTGTACGGATCTCTTTGCAGATTGCATCGATGAACTCAGCAAGCGGCTTCGTTCCTTCGTTACCTGCGTAACGGCTTCTTACAGATACAGTTCCATCTGCTTCTTCCTGCTGTCCGACTACCAGCATGTATGGCAGTTTGTCCAGTCTTGCCTCACGGATCTTGAATCCGATCTTCTCTGAACGATTATCAACAGTTGCATCGATATCATTCTTCTTCAGCTCTTTGCATACTTCATTTGCGTAGTCTGCATATTTCTCAGAAATAGGAAGTACACGTACCTGCTCCGGACACAGCCATGTTGGGAACTTGCCAGCGTATTTCTCAATCAGCCATGCAAGTGTACGCTCATAGCATCCCATAGATGTTCTGTGAATGATGTACGGACGTACTTTCTCACCATTCTGATCAATATAGTACAAATCAAAGTTTTCAGCAATCGCACAATCAAGCTGAATTGTGATCATGGTATCTTCTTTACCATATACATTCTTAGCCTGAATATCAATCTTCGGGCCATAGAATGCAGCCTCGCCATCAGCCTCTACGAACGGCACGTTCTTCTCATGAAGTACGGCACGCAGTGCATCCTGAGTACTGTTCCAGTAATTGTCATCACCAAGATATTTAGCCTTATTAGCCGGATCCCATTTAGACAGACGATAAGTCACATCATCCTGCAGTCCTAATGTAGTCAAAATGTAATATGCCAGATCCAGACAGTTCTTCAGTTCTTCTTCCGCCTGATCCGGACGGATAACATTATGACCCTCTGTAATTGTAAACTGACGAACTCGTGTCAGTCCATGCATCTCACCGGAATCCTCTGCACGGAACAGTGTAGATGTCTCACTCATTCTGTAAGGAAGGTCACGATATGACTTCTGTGTATTCTTATATACATAGTACTGGAACGGACATGTCATCGGACGAAGTGCAAATACTTCTTTATCTGTCTCCTCATCACCCAATACAAACATTCCGTCTTTGTAATGATCCCAGTGTCCGGAAATCTTATACAGATCGGATTTCGCCATCAGCGGAGTTCTTGTACGTACATATCCCCACTCTTTATCTTCCAGGTCCTCAATCCATCTCTGCAGCTTCATGATCATCTTGGTTCCCTTCGGAGGGAAAAGTGGAAGTCCCTGTCCGATCACGTCTACCGTTGTAAATAATTCCATCTCACGGCCGAGTTTATTGTGATCTCTGCGCTTTGCATCTTCCATTCTCTCAAGGTGTGCTTTCAGCTCGTCTTTCTTATTATATGCAGTACCGTATATTCTCTGCAGGCGGGCCTTGTCAGAATCACCTCTCCAGTAAGCCATAGAAGAAGATGTCAGCTTAAATGCCTTGATGCCCTTTGTACTCATCAGATGTGGTCCTGCACACAGGTCTACAAATTCTCCCTGATCATAGAATGAGATCTCTTCGCCTTCCGGCAGATCCTCGATCAGTTCTACCTTAAATGGCTCATCCTTTTCTTTCATAAATGCGATTGCTTCTTCTCTCGTCAGAGTAAATCTCTTTAACTCATGTCCTTCTTTGATGATCTTCTTCATCTCTGCTTCCAGCTTATCCAGGTCATCTCTTGAAAATGGCTCTGCTTCAAAATCATAATAGAAACCATCATCAATTGCCGGTCCGATCGCAATCTTTGCATTCGGGAACAGTCTCTTAACTGCCTGTGCCAGTACGTGAGAGGCTGTGTGGCGGATAACTCTGAGGCCTTCCGGATCGCTTGCTGTTACAATATTCAATTCACAATCCTGATCTACAACAGTTCTAAGATCAACGATTTCTCCATTTACTTCTCCTGCACAGGCAACTCTTGCCAAACCTGCGCTGATGTCTGATGCAATATCATATACTGATTTTGCTTCTGCATACTCTTTGACAGATCCGTCTTTTAATGTGATCTTCATTTTAATTTCCTCCTCATGATAAAAATGTGTGCTCCTGTATTGAGCATATAATAGATACTTCTGATTTTAAGATTGTGCTCCAAAGGACTTTCATATTGTACACAGGCGTCAAACTCCTTAGCAAACCAGAACTTTGACTCGCCGCGGTACAAAAAAAGCCCCTGGCACTGTCTTAAAACAATGTCAGGGACGATATATCTATCGTGGTTCCACCCATCTTCATCTTCCATATCCCAAGTCTATCTCAACTAGAATTATATGAATAAATTGCTTATGCATAAATCATCTATGGAAAATCTCATTACTGATGATAACGGTATCACCGGACCGGATTAGGGTCACTCAGAGCTGGTCTTCACATATGATCCGTCAAGAAGCTTCCACCAAATGCTTCTCTCTCTGTGTCCTTCAACACATGCTACTCGTCTCTTCTTCGTGTTCTTTAATATACTAGTACGAAACACCCAAATAGTCAATAAGAATTTTCAAAATCCCCACAAAACAAAAAGACTGCAAACCCTATGATCTACAGCCTTACTCATATATACCTTCAAAACCGTATACAAGAAACTCTACATCTTCTCTTACCTATCTCCGTCTTGGTTATGCCCTCGACCGATTAGTATCAGTCAGCTCCATGTGTTACCACACTTCCACCTCTGACCTATCTACCTCGTCGTCTTCAAGGGGTCTTA
>CAVAVU010000124.1:22069-36794 GCA_963592205.1 bacterium | reverse complement strand
TTCCTGTAGAGATGCTTCCGAATGCGAATACATTCCTGTTAAGAGTGCAAGGTGAAAGTATGGTGAATGCAGGTATCCTCAATGGAGATCTGGTATTAGTTAAGGAGCAGCATACCGCATCTAATGGAGAGATGGTAGTCGCTCTGATTGAAGACGGAGCTACTGTTAAGACATTTTATAAAGAAGCAGGCTATATCAGATTGCAGCCTGAGAACGATTATATGGATCCGATCATCGTACCGGATGTTACGATTCTCGGTAAAGTAATCGGTGTATTCCGTTTTTTTGAATAAAGACAGCATTAAAAATCGGACAGAGATTAATTCTCTGCCCGATTTTTTAATACACATTATATTATCATTAAACATAATATATTTGATTTGAAATGTGTTTCCCGGATGTTTACGAAATTGATTTCTTACAATTCCTCTCTCGTAATTTCTTTTCCATCGTGCCAGATGTGCTCAAGATTGTAGAAGCTTCTGTTCTCTTTATCAAACACATGCACGATCACATCTGCATAATCCAACAGGATCCATGGGCTGTTACCGTTACCCTCCCGCTGCTTCATGGCATATCCATTCTTATGCATCTGCTCTTCTACATTCTCTACCAGTGCACTGACCTGGCTGTTGCTGTTTCCTGTTGCAATTACGAAATAATCTGCAATCGTTGAAACAGTTGAAATATCAATAATCTTAATATCTGCACCTTTCTTTTCGTCCAGTGCATCGTATATAACCTTGGCCATTGTATTTGCCTGATTCATATACAGTCCTCCTAATTACCTTTTGGTCGTGTAGTATTGACAGGTTTCTGCAGTCAATGGATCTAACGGTTTACCGGTACTGTTCAGATATTCCAGCGAATCATGCAATATCCGGTAAAGGCACGCATCGATATCGTGAAATGCCAGATAACGTACATCTCGCATATTCGGCAGTTCTTTGCGTCCCGGCTCCATATAATCTGCAATATAGATAATCTTATCCATCAGCGTCATCGCAGGTCTTCCGGTGGTATGATAGCGAATCGCATCAAGAATAACCGGATCGGCAATGCCGTACTTTACTTCTGCCAGATAAGCACCGAGTTTTGCGTGAAGAAGTCCCGGATTGGCATATTCAATCTCCGTAACCGTAATCCCATGCTCTTCACACATGCGTATCTTCTCTTCTGCCGGAATACATTTGGCACAGTCATGCAGAAGTCCTGCAGTCAATGCCTGCGTAAGATCCGCACCATGACACATCGCCATAGCAGATGCCGTGTACATGACTCCCAGCGTATGCAGATAACGCGGCTCATCCAGTTCCTTTTTCAGTTCATTCTGAATAAGTGTAAGCTCCTGATTCATATCTTCCGTTACACTCCTTTGTACAAATGATGTTCTCTGATATAAGCTTCTGCTTCGACCGGAATCTCGCCTGTCACAGAACCTCCCTGACGCAGGCGTTCCCGCAGTTCATGGGATGCCATCGGAAGAACCGGTGTGATTAAAAGACGAAAATCAGCAGCGTATTTGCGATTAAGCTCATTGATCTTATCTTCCATGACCTGGCGATTATTCTTATCGTCTCTGTAAGCCGCAAGAATCGTACAGGTTGCGGCAATACGTTCCGGATGAACCCACTGTTCGAACATAAACAGCGAATCTGCACCGATGATAAAATAAAAATGATCTTCCGGATACTTTGCTTTAAAATATTCCATTGTCTGATAGGAATACGAGATTTCCTGCCGTTTGATCTCATAATCTTCCAGACGAAAGTAATCGTACTTTTCAATAGAACGGGTTACCATCTGCATACGATCTTCTCTCGTTGTCTGGAACACACTATCCTGTTTGTGAGGTGGATTCCCATTCGGCATAAACCAGACCTGATCCAGTCCAAATTCGCGATATGCATATTCTCCCAGCATCAGGTGTCCGTTATGAATGGGATCAAATGTACCTCCCATAATTCCAATTTTCATGGTTCCCTCTCAATATAGTATACATAAATATTTTATGGCAACTGAATCTTTTTCTTGTCGTCTTTTCCTTCTTTATACAGCACGATCTTCTTACCAATTACCTGTACAACCTGTGAATGTGTACGCTCTGCAAGAACTTTTGCCATTTCCTTTGGATCATCAACACAGTTCTGCAATACGCTGAGCTTGATCAGCTCTCTTGCTTCCAGTGCTTCTGATACAGCAGCAGTCACTTCCGGTGTTACACAGTTCTTTCCAATCTGAAATACCGGATCCATGGTCATGGCAAGACTTTTCAAATATGCTCTCTGTTTTGTAGTCATTCCTGTTCTCCTTTATTTATAATAATCAAACTGGAGACCGTACATACGCACGGTATCGCCTTCTTCAATACCAGCATCTTCTAGTTCTTTCAAGATTCCTGTATCCTTCAGGAACTTCTGGAAGAATGCAAATCCCTTCTCAGAATCCAGATTGGTATAACCAAGCATTTTCTCGATCTTTGGTCCTTCTACGACATACATACCGTCTTCTTTTTCTACCGTGTACGGAAGATCCACGTAGATCAGTTCATCCTCAGGAAAATACTCCTGTTCAAATACGATCGGCGCTGAATCCAGATCTTTCAACTGGTCAGACACATAGTACAACAGTTCATTCAAGCCATCACCGGTAACACCGGAAATCGGGAACATCTTATATCCCTGTGGTTCAAATTCGTCTTTCAGACGCTTGATCGGATCATTCTCCGGATCACTGTAAATCGCATCAATCTTATTCGCTGCGATTACCTGCGGACGGTTCGCAATATCAGCATTGTAAGCCTTTAATTCCGCATTGATCTTGTAAATGTCATCGACCGGATCACGTCCCTCGGTACCCGCTGCATCTACCACATGGATCATCAGCTTGGTACGCTCTACATGGCGCAGGAATTCATGTCCAAGTCCCACACCTTCTGACGCTCCCTCGATCAGTCCCGGAATATCTGCGATCACAAATCCTCTTCCATCCGGAAGGTCTACCACACCAAGATTCGGATTCAGCGTGGTAAAATGATAATTTGCGATCTTTGGCTGTGCATTGGTTACTCTTGATAAAAATGTAGACTTTCCTACATTTGGAAATCCAACCAGTCCCACGTCTGCAATGACTTTAAGCTCGAGATTAACCCAGAGCTCCTGGGATGGCTGTCCAGGCTGTGCGTACTTCGGAATCTGCATCGTAGATGTCGCAAAGTGCTGATTTCCCAGACCTCCGCGTCCACCTTTTAAGATCACCTGTCTTCTGTTGTCGCCGGACATATCTGCAATGACTTTGCCGGATTCTGCTTCTTTGACAACGGTTCCTTCTGGTACTTTCAATATAATATCTTCTGCGTCTTTTCCGTGACAGCGTCTCTTACCACCCTGCTCACCGTCTTTGGCGGCATATTTGCGTCTGTGACGGTAATCCTGAAGCGTATTTAAACCTTCATCCACTTCAAATATAACATCGCCACCGCGTCCGCCGTCTCCACCATCGGGACCGCCATTTGGCACATATAATTCGCGACGAAAACTTACATGCCCGTCTCCGCCTTTACCTGATCTGATAAATATTTTTGCTCTGTCTGCAAACATAGCGGTTTTCCTTTCCTGAAATATAACGAAAGTGCTGTTCCATAACTGAAATCAGTTATTTCGCAGCACCCTCCGTAAGTCTCATGTCTAATTACTCTGCAACTGGGTAGATAGAAACCTGTTTCTTATCTCTTCCTTTTCTTTCAAAACGAACAACGCCGTCAACCAGAGCGAACAATGTATCGTCACCACCGCGACCTACATTAACTCCCGGATGAATCTTTGTTCCACGCTGTCTGTAAAGAATGTTGCCAGCTTTTACAAACTGTCCGTCGGCTCTCTTAGCACCAAGTCTCTTGGACTCAGAGTCACGTCCGTTCTTTGTAGAACCTACTCCCTTTTTGTGTGCGAAATACTGAAGGTTTAATTTCATCATTATCGTTACACCTCCTCAAATGTTAAGTGAATATATTCTTTATAGTCCTGATCGTCTGCCATATTCTCGAATCCGAGAATCATTGCAGACAACAATAGTTCGGTCTCCTTCGTCGGCTTCTCTTTCAGTCTCAGATCAATAAGTCCCTCGGATTCATTGGTCGAAAGTGAAAACTTTGCTGTTGTTAATACCTCGATCGCATTACAGGTATTGATTACCAGCATGGATATTCCGGCACAGATAATATCTTCTCCGGCATCCGCATATCCGGCATGTCCGATTACGGTAAAACCGATGCATTCATTTTCTTTGTTACGATAAATCGTTACATGAGTCATGAAAAATCTCCGAATTAAGCGTTGATCTTTTCAATCTTAACAGCTGTGTACTGCTGTCTGTGACCATTTTTCTTATGGTATCCAGATTTTCTCTTATACTTGTAAACGATGACTTTTCTGGCTTTTCCGTTCTCAACTACGGATGCTTCAACAGTTGCACCAGCTACTGTAGGAGCTCCTACTTTAAGCTCTCCGTCACTTACTGCAAGCACCTGGTCAAATGTATAAGTTTCGCCAGCTTCTACACCAAGCTTCTCTACTTTAATGATATCGCCTTCGGCTACTTTGTACTGTTTACCACCTGTTGCTATAATTGCGTACATATGGCACCTCCTATTATCATTACTCGCCAACTACGGTGATTACACGCTATGTGTAATACTTATTACCTCATTGTGCGGCATACTCGATTATAATAGCATAAGCTTGCTATAAAAGCAAGCTTATTACCAAAAAATATTTTATTTTTTTAATATATCTTACAGCAGATGAATTCCATGCTTTTCTGTCTCTTCGATCATCTCTTCCGGCCACAGGGAAGACTGTACTTCTCCGATATGAGCCTTTCTCAGATAATACATACAGATACGTGACTGTCCGATACCTCCGCCGATCGTATAAGGCAGTTCACCGTTCAGCAGAGACTTCTGGAATGCAAGTTCCTTACGTTCTTCGCATCCGGCAAGCTTTAACTGTTTCATCAGGGAATCTTCGTCTACTCGGATACCCATAGAAGAAAGCTCAAGTGCAATATCAAGTACCGGATAATAAACGATGATATCACCATTCAGCTCCCAGTCATCGTAGTCCGGCGCTCTTCCGTCATGCTTCTCACCGGAAGCCAGAATCTTACCGATCTGAGATACAAAAATTGCACCTTTTAACTTCGCATAGGCATGTTCTCTTTCCTTAGCAGTCTTATCCGGATACATATCTTCCAGTTCCTGGGAAGTGATAAATGTAATCTCATCCGGCAGCCATGCTTCGATATAATTGTATCTGCGTGCCATGTAATCTTCGGTATCCTTCAGTGCAGCGTATACCTTTCTTACAGTGTATTCCAGTGTCTCTGTATTACGCTCTTCTTTGGAAATAACCTTTTCCCAATCCCACTGATCCACATAGATAGAATGAATATTGTCCGTATCTTCATCTCTGCGGATCGCACTCATATCTGTGTAAAGGCCTTCTCCTGAATGGAAACCGTATTTCTTCAATGCATAACGTTTCCATTTTGCCAGAGAATGTACGATCTCTGCCATATCGTCATTCTGTTCTTTGATACCGAATGCAACCGGACGTTCTACACCGTTCAGGTTATCATTCAGTCCGCTCTCCGGCTTTACAAAAAGCGGTGCGGATACACGGGTAAGGTGCAGATTCTTAGCAAGAGAGCTCTGGAAATGATCTTTCACTTCTTTAATTGCTACCTCCGTTTCCCGTATCGTAAGTGGAGAGACATATCCCTCCGGCATAATTACTTCTGCCATTCTCTTATTCCTCCTCAATCTTCCGGCTGTCCGGAATCTTCATATCAAGTAATTTTTCTCCATTTGTATGGAAGATCATCTGCTTTTCTGCTTCTGTCAGACAGGTATTCTCCAATGCCTGTACAAATTCTTTCTGTCCGCCCCAAGGGGAGTCACTGGCAAAAAGAATACGGTCTGCGCCCTGCCCCCGGACAATTCGTACAAACTGCTCTTCATCAATATGACCGAATACAACGCCGGTATCAAACCACACAGGTGCGCCGATCAGATATTTCTCGACATCGTCCCACATCATGAGACTTCCCATATGGGCAAGCACTAATTTTTCCGGATGAACGGTATCGATCATCTTCGCAATCCTGTCCGGTGTACAGTGCGTCAGCTCTTTATAGCCCGGATCAAAACCGCAGTGAACGCTTACGATTAATCCAAGTTCACTAGCAATATCAATAATCCGTTCACATCGGATATCATCAATAAATGTCTGCTGATAATCCGGATGTAATTTAATTCCCTTGAATCCATGATCCTTTAAAAATGTCAATTTCTCACGGACATTTTCTGCATCCGGATGAATCCCGCCAAAGGAAAGCAGTCTGTCCTGACCACGGAACTGCATCGCAAACCGGTTGATCGAATCAAACTGTTCCGGCTTCGTAGCTACAGGAAGAATCACGGAGCAGTCTATCCCTGCTTCTTCCGAAGAAGCACGCAGTCCTGCCGCAGTACCGTCTGTATGCGGTGCTGTCTCACAGTTAGCCTCCAGAATCGCAAGTGTCTTTTTTACAATTTTCTCCGGAAATATATGTGTATGAAAATCTATCATAGCTTTTTATATTCCTCTTTTCGTATATTAAATCTGCATCATTACAACTGTGTCATTACAAAAATGTCATAGATTGCTTTGATTGCATTATCAAAATCATGATTGCGCACGCCAATGATAATATTCAGCTCGCTGGAACCCTGATCAATCATGCGCACATTGACATTAGCATGAGCCAGTGCTGAGAAGATACGTCCGGAAGTACCACGGGTAGACTTCATACCGCGTCCTACAACAGCGATCAGTGCAAGATCAGATTCCATTTCTACGAAATCCGGTTCTACTGCACGGTGGATACCTGCCACAACTTCCTGTTCTTTCTCTTCAAATTCATCCTGGTGTACCAGAATTGTCATGGTATCAATACCTGACGGCATATGTTCAATAGAAATACCATTATTGTCAAATACTTCCAGCACACGCTTACAGAATCCTACTTCGGAGTTCATCATTGCCTTTTCAATCGTAATTGATGCAAAATCTTTCTTACCTGCAATACCTGTAATGATGAAACGAGGCTTTCTGCAGGTCGCCTCTACGATCAGTGTACCCTTATCTTCCGGTGCATTGGTATTGCGGATATTGATCGGAATACCTTCTTTGCGTACCGGGAAGATTGCATCTTCATGAAGTACAGATGCACCCATATAAGATAACTCGCGAAGCTCACGATATGTAATTACGTCAATTGCCTTTGGATTCTTTACCACACGTGGATCCGCGATCAGGAATCCCGACACATCAGTCCAGTTCTCATACATATCTGCATGTACTGCCTTTGCAACGATAGAACCCGTCACATCGGAACCGCCTCTGGAAAATGTCTTCACCTTTCCGTCATATCCTACTCCATAGAATCCAGGAATAACAGCCTTTTCTGTATGCGCCAGACGTTCTGACAGGATCTTCTGTGTCTTGTCCGCGTCAAATCCGCCCTTTTCATTAAAGAAGATTACTTCTGCAGCATCAATAAATTCATAACCAAGATACGCTGCCATGATCATACCATTCAGATATTCTCCTCTGGATGCCGCATAATCACGTCCAACCTTTTTACTGAAATTCTCTCGTATTACCTGAAACTCCTGATCCAGGCTCAGATCCAGCTTCAGTCCGTCAATAATCTCCTGATAACGGGCATGGATCGCCTTCAACTCTTCTTCAAAGTCTTCTTCCTGAATTGCCAGATGATAACAGCTGTACAGCATGTCTGTTACCTTTGTATCCCCGGAAAACCGTTTGCCCGGTGCAGATGGCACCACATAACGTCTGGATTCTTCCTGACGGATAATGGCTCCCACCTTTTTAAACTGTTCTGCGCTGGCCAGTGAACTTCCTCCGAATTTAACTACTTTTTTCATTCCTTTGTAGACCTCCATCAATTTCGAATTGTATTATCAAGTTGGCTAACCTCTTATCACATCACCAAATTCTGCATTCGCAGCTTTCTTCAGGTCTGCCGGAGCAAGCTTTATCTGCATGCCAAGCTTACCGCCACTCACATAGATCTCATCAAAATCCTGTGCACTTTCCTGAATAACAGTCGGAAAATTCTTCTTCATTCCGATAGAAGTGCATCCGCCGCGGACGTATCCGGTCACCTTAGTCAGATCCTTCAGATGTAGCATTTCCAATGACTTCTCACCAACTGCTTTGGCAGCTTTCTTAAAGTCGATCTCATCCTCGATCGGGATTACAAATACATAATGATTACCGGTCTTACCTGTAGTCACAAGTGTCTTAAACACCTGTCTGTGATCCAGATTTAACTTATCTGCCACCTGGATGCCATCTGTGAATTCATCACATTCATAAGTCTCATAAGTATACGAGATCTTCATACGGTCAAGAATCCGCATGGCATTCGTCTTAATCTCTTTTTTACTCATTGTCTTACCTCGTTATCGTATGCTTTGAAGCCGGATATTCCCCTGCTCTGCTTCTAGTTCATTACTATACCACTTGCTATGGCACTTTAGCAAGATAAAATATCCCATCCAAGTGATTCTAATGATACAAATCTCGGACTCTCGGACTTCGGATTCTTCGCATAGACCTCTCTTCTGTGGTAATGAAGTTTCGTATCTTCTTCGCCAATATATTTTAAGAATGTCTCCATCACCAGATCCGGCTTCAGGTTATTCTCACTTCCCGCCGCAAGCTGCATACAGATTCCGGCAGACTCCATATGCATATCATAGATCATCGGACGGATATCCACTTCCTTCTCACTGCGCTTCGTCTTCTTCATAACCGTAATCTCCGGCTGTGCCAGAAATGCTGTGAGCGCTTCGTTCCATCTGTCAGGGAAAACCAGTGTCTCACTGTTATGCTCTCTCAGAGCAGTCTCTTCCATGTCTTTCGGTACGATCAGATAATCCGCAGCAGCCACAAGTGTCATGCCGCTGTATTTCTTCTCGTCCTGGATCTGTCTGAAACTTACCACATCAATACCATCTGCCATCGTCGCATTTAACTGCTTCACTGCATCCTCTGAGCTAATATCACCCGCCAGCTCGATATCCAGATATTCTCCCTCGCTGGTTACGCCAAGTCCCAGCGGCTGCGCAAAGGACATGATCATATGCGGACTGTATCCGCCGGTAAATGCGATCGGGATGTCCGCACGGCGCATTGCTTTCTGAAAGAAACGCATCACATCCAGATGTCCGATATATTTCAAAATACCGTATTTGCGGAACTTAATTCTTACCTTCAATGCAGACACCTCCTTTCCATTTTGCCACACCGCAGCCGGAACACTGCATACGGCAGTTCGGTGTCACTTCGCCTTTCATCGCGCGATCCCATTCTCTTCTGAGGAACTTCTTCGTCACGCCGATATCTATAAAATCCCATGGGAACACTTCATCTTCCGAACGCTCCCTGAGATTATAAAATCCAATGTCAATGCCCGTATTTTCAAACGCCTGCATCCATTTCTCGTTATCAAACTGCTCACTCCAGGAATCGTAAATGCATCCCAGACGGTAAGCCTCCTCGATGACTGCCGCGATCTTACGGTCGCCTCTGGCAAATACGCCTTCCAGCACACTTACTTCCGCATCATGCCAGTTGTAACGCAGGCTCTTTTTATTGAGCTGATTAAGAAATGCATGCTTTACGATTGCCGCGCGTTCAATATAATCTTCGTGGTTCAGCATCGGTGCCCACTGGAACGGTGTAAACGGCTTCGGGATAAAGAACGATGAACTGGCCGTGATCTGACATTTGCCATTTCTCTGATCCTTCGGAATCTCATAATATCTTCTCGCAACCTTATCCGCCAGAACAGCAATTGCCTCCATATCTTCCTCGGTCTCTGTCGGAAGTCCCAGCATGAAGTACAGCTTTACTTTATTCCAACCGCCTTCAAATGCCTGTCCGGCTCCGGAAATGATGTCGTCCTCCGTCAGTCCTTTATTAATGACGTTACGCATCCGCTGAGAGCCAGCCTCCGGTGCAAATGTCAGACTGCTCTTGCGGATATCCTGCACCTGGCTCATCACATCCAACGAAAATGCATCGATACGAAGGGATGGCAGGGAAATGTTGATTCCTTTATTCTTGAAGTTATCAATCAGAAATGTTACCAATTCTTTTAATTCACTGTAATCACTGGTACTTAACGAGCTCAGTGATATTTCCTCGTGTCCGGTATTCTTAAGCATATTATAAGCATACTGCTTCAGTGTTTCGACATTACGCTCTCTGGTCGGGCGATACAACATACCTGCCTGACAGAATCTGCATCCGCGGATACAGCCACGCTGCACTTCCAGTACCACACGGTCCTGGGTTACCTTAATATAAGGAACTACCGGCGCCTGCGGATAGGTCGTATCCGTTACATCCATAACCACCTGCTTATGGATCACGGACGGCGCATGCTCATTAATCGGAAAGAACTGATCGATCGTTCCATTTTCATGATAAGTCACTTCATAGAACATCGGAACATAAATACCATCAATCTGACAGGCTTTCTCCAGAAATTCCATACGTGAGCCGCCATTTTTCTTATTCTCTTTATAAGCATCCAGCAGTTCATCGTAGACTGTCTCGCCTTCACCGATATAGAACATATCAAAAAATTCTGCAATCGGCTCCGGATTATACGCGCACGGACCGCCACCGATCACGATCGGATCCTCCTCTGTACGATCCTTTGCGTGAAGCGGAATGCCGGATAAGTCTAATACCTGCAGAATATTGGTATAACACATCTCATACTGGATCGTGATTCCGAGGAAATCAAAATCACGAACCGGATCCTGTGACTCCAGTGCAAACAGTGGGATCTTCTCTTCTCGCATCACCTTATCCAGATCTACCCACGGCGAATACACACGCTCACACCATACATCATCCCTGCGGTTGAACATGTCATACAGAATCTGGATCCCCAGATGGGACATGCCGATTTCGTACACATCGACGAATGCCATGGCGAATCTTATGTCAATTTTGTCCAAATTTTTCATGACCGCGTTCACCTCACCGCCAATATAACGGGCAGGCTTCTCTATTTTCATTAAAATATCGTCACTTAAAGCTAACTTTCTCATTCATTACTCCTTGATTCATCTATTACAATGATAAACTTTAAATCATATTGTTTTATTGTAGCATGAAT
Organism: bacterium; assembly: GCA_963592205.1. GTDB lineage: Bacteria > Bacillota > Clostridia > Lachnospirales > Lachnospiraceae > Claveliimonas. Next base: position 25,529 of record CAVAVU010000124.1, on the reverse strand, counting down.
CCAAAGTTACGGCAAACATAAAAAAAGAAGACAGCGTAATTACTGTCTTCCTCTAAGTCCCTATATTTATCTCTTGCTCTTCATCTCGATCATATCACCAAAGATCGGTGTCGGCATTCCGAATCCGCCGGATACATCCATGATCTGACCGGTCGTATAAGCTGCGTCATCGCTTGCGAAATATGCAACTGCCCCTGCGATCTCTTCCGGTGTTGCCATTCTCTTAATCGGAATATGTTTCAAGAAGAATTCCTGGAATTCCGGTGTCAGGTTGTTCGATACGGCTTCTGTTGCTGTCATTCCCGGTAATACGGCGTTGCAACGGATGTTATCTCTTGCACACTGCGTTGCAATAAGCTTGGTCAGATAATTGATTGCTGCTTTACTAGTTCCGTATGCAATCTGGGAAATATCAGGACGGAGACCTCCAATAGAGGAAATATTGATAATGCTTCCACCGCCATTTGCTGCCATGTGTGGAATTGCAGCCTGACTGGTCATAAATACACTTGCCAGGTTGATGTCAACGGTACGGATATACTCTTCGTATTCTGTGTTTTTGATGTCCAGATCCTTCTGTGGATTTGATGTTCCGAAATTATTTACCAGAATATCAATTCTTCCTTCATTCTTGAATACTTCTTCTACCATAGAAGTATAGGTTTCTTTTTCAGTTGCATCGTTATATACAGTTTTTACGTTGCATCCTTCATCATTCAGTTCTTTTGCACGATCCGCTGCACGCTCCAGATTCCTGGCAGCCATATATACGGTTGCTCCTTCTCGTGCAAGCCGCTGTGTGCAGGCAAGTCCGATTCCTCTTGTAGATGCTGTTACAATTGCTACTTTTCCATCTAATCTCATAACTCCATTGCTCCTTTCCATTTTAAGTATTTATGAAACATTCGATGTTTTTTATTATTTTAGCACATTTTAACTGAAAGATTATGACATAAACTGAATATTTTCTATCATTTGTATATTATTTCATATTTTTCAGACATTATATGGACGATATAGCCAACAAGAGCTCTGTACACCCGTACAAAGCTCTTGTTAGTCTCATTATTCATAACCTATTCAAAATGAATACGTACAAACATTACTTCACTGTTCGTACCAACACGCATATCCGGTCCATATACTCCCACTCCGGAAGTGACCAGACTATACATATTATCTATCTGTTTGATCCCCCAGTAATTTTCCCATGTGATCGGACAGGTAATCGTAAGCGGGAAGAACTGACCCGCATGTGTATGCCCGGATAACAGGACATCCACACCAGCGTCCGCATAATCACTTAGATGATCCGGCTCATGATTGATCACAAGCACAGGCTTGTCCTCGTCTTTCCAGTCCTTAGAAAGCGTATCTAATGATGCACGTTTCGCAGATCCGTAACCTGTCTTTTCACCATCCAGACGTCCGGTTAAATAAAATTTCTGATCTACAAGTACCGTTTCATCTTCCATGATATGAATATTACTGTGCTCTAAAAACGTATCCATTCGACTGTCACGCTTCGCATTCTTCGCACTTCCGACAGAGAATCCGGCAACCAGCGTCTCTTTTACATCATGATTGCCAAATACTGCATATACGCCATATTTACTCTGAATGCCTTTTAATATTTCCTCCAGCTGCTCCGGATCATCCAGTGCATCATAGTCATTATCGAAGATATCTCCGGCAAGAACGACAATATCAGGATTCAGATCATTGATCTTTTTAACCATCCGTTTCATCTCCGGACAGCCTACACTGTATCCAAGATGCAGATCCGCGATCAATGCCACATTCAGCTGGTCTGTTCCTTCCACAGTCTTATGCACGGTGATGTCATACTTTGCTGTCTGGATCTTCTTCGCATGGATACCACCGTAAGTTGTAAATCCGATGCTTAATATGATTACGATGATTCCAATCACATAATATCCTCTCCTCATCTGCGAATAATAGGAAATATGATTCCATTTTTTCTCGATCAGATTCAGTATCAGCAGAAACAGATCCGCAAGGATCAGGAAAAAGATGATATAGATCAAAAAACCGATCCAATAATTGGATATCTTAAGAATCATATACTGGGTATGACTTTCCGGTAAAAATTTGCCAAAGAAAATGGACGATGCCATCACAACCATCATGACTAGAAATCCCCAGCTGATCACACGCCGATATCGCAGATTCAATTTGTATGACCAGCGGAACACATGACTGATCACATAGGCACACAGCAATATATATACCAACAGCATAAACCACTTAAACATTATTTTCTCCTATTCTGACGGAATGATTGTCTCCATCAGACGGTTAAAATCTTCATCCGCTGATGCACTGCTGGCTGCCATATTCAGACTGTTCCAATTGATCGTCACCGTAGTCTCTGTACCGTAAGACGGTGACGCAGCATATTTATCATAGATATTCAGGAACGCATCTGCCACCTCTGCGGTACTGTAATAAGTACCCGCATCCAGTTCACTTGCCGCATTTACAATACTGGTATTCGGTGTTGCAGTAAGATCGAACTGATACTCCGTAAGTGATACCTGACGCATCGCGCCCAGCGAATACTGGCAGTTCTTATATATTGCTTTTATAGCATTCATAAATCTTGTATTCTGATCATCTGTCAGATCGTCCAGACGAAATTCACTGAATGATTGCTCATACCAGGCTGCGGCTTCTTCTGCACTCTCACCCGTATGCATACAGTAACGCTCGGTATCTCCCTTAAAATATGCATCCAGATATGCCTGCATAAAATCACGGAAATCAAACACGCTTCCAACTGCTTCATACGGAGCCATATAACCCTGAAGCGCATCCTGCAGCAATGCTGTAATATCTTTTTCCGATACTTTATATCCGTCTCCGGACTTCTTTACGGTAATTGTCTGACTCTTTTTCTGCTGTTTTGTAGCATTGTTCAGAAGTTCCGTATCCTTTTCCAGCAGACTTTGCATTTCCGCAGTAAGATCTGTACCTGATATATTCTTTACATACTCCGCATTCGTGTCTTCCGTTGTAGCAGCAATATTGATCGGTTCATATGTCACACGGATGATATAGGTATCATTCGACTCCTTGTCTGCCTTATTCAGTTCGAACTGTACCTGATTCAGTGCTTCCTTCAGAAATGCCTCATAAGACTCTTTTAATTCTTCTGGAAAATCAATCACAAAATCATTGGATGACTTGGCATCTTCAATCCCCAGTTCCAGAACATTCGCCAACTCTCCGTCATTTTCCTTGGCACGCCTGATCAGACGTCCGAGATAATCATCCGCTGATTCTTTCTTTTCGCAGCCGCCACACAGCATCATCAGACCAAGCAACAGACAGGATGCAAATACCATTATCCTTTTTTTCATTGGTTCGCCCTCTCGTTCTTTCCTAGTTAATAATCAGATCACTCCAGCTTTCTACTGCATCGGTATTCTGTTCTACC
>CAVAVU010000124.1:0-22059 GCA_963592205.1 bacterium | reverse complement strand
CAACTTCTTCGCTGTCTACCTGAGCAATCTCTAAATGAAAATAATCCATCAGCACAAAGATCAGAAACAATACGCATCCGATAAAAAAACGTGTCTGTAATCCGGATGACCGTTCCTCTGATTCATATAACTCCCCGTAAATGTTCCGAAATCTCGGATGCACCGCAGGCGGCATATAGGAATCCCCATACATTTCTCTGGCTGACCGCAATAATTCTCTTCTTCTTTTTTCAGACTCATTCACAGACTTCACCTCTACGCTTATTCTTATAACAGTCTATGAATGTAATCCATGATATATCCCTGGTCTTATCTGTCTGCGAGTTCGCCTACGATATCATCCCATGTAAGTCCCTTTTCTACCATCAGTACCATTGCATGATAAAGGAAATCTGCCATCTCGTATTTGACCTCTTCCGGATTCGGATTCTTCGCCGCAATGATGATCTCAGCTGCTTCTTCACCGACCTTCTTCAATATCTTATCAATTCCTTTATCAAACAGATAATTGGTATAAGAGCCTTCTTTTGGATTGGCCTTGCGGTCTTCGATCACAGCATATACAGACTCGAATACCTGAAGCGGATTCTTCTTGTTATAATCTGTTCCCACAAGTGGCTGATAAAAGCAGGTCTTATTGCCTGTATGACACGCTGCCCCGATCTGTTCTACCTTGGCAAGCAGAGTATCCTTATCGCAGTCAATTGTCAGTGACTTCACATACTGATAATGACCGCTTGTCTCACCCTTCACCCACTGGCATTTGCGGCTTCTGCTGTAATAGGTCATACGTCCGGTCTTGATTGTATTATTAAATGCTTCTTCATTCATATAAGCGACCATCAGAACTTCCTGTGTCTTATAATCCTGTACAACAACCGGAATCAGACCATTTTCATTCAGTTTAAACTCCGAGAATTCCATAATGCTCTCAAACGAAGTCATCTTAATCTCCTCGTCTTCACATCGTTTCTTAAACTCGCTGAAATTCATATCGGTCTGACTTACATAGCGTCCTGACAGACCTTTCACACCTGAACACTTTAAGATATCGATAAGCTCGGGTTCTTCCATCGAATCGGTTACGATCACACATGGAATATCCGTAATATTCATTACAGAATCCAGATCCAGACGATGCATAAAAATGATTTCACTGCAGTTCTCATTGATCACGTGCTGCTGCTTGAATAATGAATCAAAATCATTTAATGATACTGCAATCTTCTCTTTACCGAAGCGAAGTGCTGCCGCTTCCATCATTTCAATGCTGTCCTTCTTGGAGAAATTCAACATGGCACGCTTTGCTCCCGCATACAGAATCTTCTTCACATCTTCCTGACGTTTGATATTGCCGCCTGCAACCATCGGAATACGGATTACACGGTTGATCTTACGCATCAGATTGATTGCTTCTTCGTGGTCTTCATCCGACTCAGACAGATCAAACACCAGCAGCTCATCCGCGCCATTCTCGCTGTAGTAACGTGCCAGTGAGACAACATCTTTGCTGATCACAGTCCGGTCATCATACCAGCGCACTGCTTTTCCTGAATCGATAAATATACATGGTATTACTCTTTTATAACTCATATCTGTTCCCCTTATAATTTGCCTTTTGTTGTCCATGCCTCTTTAATCCGAGGCTCCATTCCGGTCGCCATATCCAGCGCCTTTCCAAAGCTCTTAAATAACGCTTCTGCCATATGGTGATTATTGCCTGCATCCAGAATCTTCAGATGCAGATTCATCATTGCACCGTAAGATACCGCATAGAAAAATTCGCGAATCATCTCCGTGTCCATCGTTCCCAGTCTGTCACAGGTAAATTCTGCCTGGAAATTCAGGTACGGTCTTCCGGAGAGATCGATCGCACACATAGCAAGTGTCTCGTCCATCGGAAGCAGAAAACTTCCGTAACGCTTGATGCCAGCCTTGTCTCCCAGTGCTTCGCGGATTGCGTTACCCAGCACGATTCCCACATCTTCTATTGTATGATGACAGTCCACATCCAGATCTCCGGTTACATGAAGTTTCAGATCAAACAGTCCGTGTCTTGCAAATCCATCCAGCATATGGTCAAAGAACCCGATGCCGGTATGTATATCATTCTTTCCCTGTCCATCCAGGTTCAGTGACAGGGTAATATCTGTCTCCTTTGTCTTGCGGCTGCAAGAAGCAGTTCTACACATAGACAGACCTCCTTATTCTAAAATCTATATATCTACTTTTCCTCAAATCTCACCTTGATCGAATTCGCATGTGCGGTCAGATGTTCTGCTTCCGCAAATGCTTCAATATCCTTGTGTACACGTTCCAGCGCTTCTCTGGAATAACCGATAATGCTGGATTTCTTAATGAAATCATCCACGGAAAGCGGTGAGAAGAACTTGGCTGTTCCATTGGTCGGAAGCACATGGTTCGGTCCCGCATAGTAATCGCCTAATGGCTCACTTGCATATTCTCCGATGAAAATAGCGCCTGCATTACGAATACGTGTCATGGTATCATACGGATTCTTTGTCATGATCTCCAGATGCTCAGATGCGATCTCATTCGCTGTATCGATCACTTCGTCCATCGTATCTGCAATCAGGATATAGCCGTAATTATCTAATGACTTCTGAATGATATCTGCTCTGGACAGTTCTTTTAAGAAGCCGTCGATCTGATCAGATACTTCATGCGCAAGCTTCTCACTGGTCGTAACCAGAATCGCAGATGCCATCTCGTCATGTTCTGCCTGCGATAACAGATCCGCAGCCACATAACGTGGATTCGCAGTCTCATCTGCCACAACCATGATTTCACTTGGTCCGGCAATGGCATCGATACTTACGTGGCCGTATACCGCTTTCTTGGCAAGTGCCACATAGATATTACCAGGTCCTACGATCTTGTCGACCTTTGGAATGCTCTCTGTTCCGTATGCCAACGCACCAATTGCCTGTGCGCCACCTACTTTATAGATAGCTGTTGCACCTGCCTCACAGGCTGCCACCAGAGTATTCGCATTGACACGTCCGTCTGCTCCCGGAGGTGTGACCATGATGATCTCATCTACTCCGGCAACGCGTGCAGGAACAATATTCATCAATACAGACGATGGATAAGCCGCCTTGCCTCCCGGTACATAGACACCAACTCGCTGCAGTGCAGTCACCTTCTGTCCAAGGATCGTTCCGTCAGGCTTGCTGTCAAACCAGCTGAACTGACGCTGCTTCTCATGATAAATCTTAATACTCTCCAATGATCCACGGATCACACACAGCAGTTCCTCGCCAACTTCTTTATATGCCTCCTGAATCTCTTCCTCTGTTACCTGCACATTGGAAGCGTCAATATGAGCATGATCAAACCGCTCGGTATAGGCAAATAATGCCTTATCCTTTTCTGTTTTTACATGCTCCAGAATCTCTGCTACCGACTGTTCATACTGTCCATAACTGGATGGACTTCTCTGAAGCAGATCCTCCAGCAGATTCTGTTTCGTTCCGGGATCTAAATGCTGTATTCTCATCCTGATCAATCCTTTCTGTCTGTATCTATATCTGTATTTCTATCTCTGCCATTATCTTTGTAATCCAATTTTTAAATCACGGTTCTCAGTCTCTGGATCAGATCCTTGATCCGTTCACTTTCCATTCTCATGCTGACAGGATTCACGATCATACGTGCTGACAGCGGGCAGACCTCTTCCAGTACGGTAAGTCCGTTCTCGCGCAATGTAGATCCTGTCTCTACTATATCACAGATCACCTCAGAAAGTCCCACAATCGGTGCAAGTTCGATTGAACCATTTAACTTGATGATCTCTACTGTCTGGTGCTTCACGTTGTAAAAGTAATCCTTTGCAATATTCGGGTACTTGGTTGCCACCCGGATCAGCTCATGATGCTTCAACAGATCTTCCGCTTCTTTTGGTCCACAGATACACATCCGGCATTTGCCATAGCCAAGATCCAATACCTCATGCACCTTTCTTCCTTCTTCCAGGATCGTATCTCTTCCCACAATACCGATATCGGCCGCACCATATTCTACATAGGTCGGCACATCCGGACCCTTGGATAAGAAGAAGCGAAGCTTCAGTTCTTCATTTACAAAGATCAGTTTTCTGGACTTCTTGTCCTTCATTTCTTCACAGGTTATTCCTATTTTTTCAAATAATTCCAGCGTCTGGCTGGCAAGTCGCCCTTTTCCCAGGGCAAATGTAAGATATCTCATAGCATGCTCCTATCTCAGTCAGTCTCAATTTATCCAAATCTATCACATTCTATTGTTCCGAATGGATCATTTTCTTTTCACCGGTTACCAGATTAATCATAATGATCTGGTTATCACTCTGGATGTAAAGCATATTGCCGGCGTAATTCTCTTTACCATAATCGATATAATCCTCCAGTGTCTTCCCCGGAGCACGTTTCACCAGTTCTGAATTCTTGCATTTCTCACGGAATTCCTTTGCCAGGCTGATTGCTTCTTTCTGACATCCCTCATCGTAAAGGATCAATGTATTCTTCCGTGTATAAGAAATGCGAATATGCTGTCTGGTCAGCGCATTCATCAATTGATCAATCACGATTGCAAATCCGATAGACGGCGACTTCTTGCCAAACTTCTCCAACAGATGGTCATAACGTCCACCTTTCACAATGGCATCTCCTGTTCCAAATGTATATCCTCTGAAAATGATTCCGGTGTAATATCCATATAATCCCGTCATACTCAGGTCAAAGTTAATGTATTTTTCCACGCCGTAGATCTTCAATACGTCATAGATCCGTTTCAGTCTGCGAACTGCCATAATAGCTTTTGAATTCGGTGCGATATTCTCTGCCTGATCCAGCACTTCTTCGCCGCCATACAGATCTTCCAGTGCCACAAATGCCTCTCTGGAACTTCTGCGCACTTCGATGCTGTCCAGATATTCTTCTACACCCGGGAAGTTACGGTTACCGATCAGTTCACGTACTCTTGCCTCTGATTCTTCATCCAGTCCGGCATCTTCAATCAGACTCTGGAAATAATCGACATTGCCAACGCTAATCTGAAATTCACGCAGACCGATGGTCGTGAGACAATCTACCACGAGAGCCAGCATCTCTGCATCTGCCTCCACAGATTCCACACCGATCAGCTCGGCACCCATCTGGGTATTCTCACGGAGACGTCCCTGATAGCTCTGCGGATAATTTACAAATGTATTGCCGGTATAACAGAGTCTGATCGGCATATCGTTATCCGGAAACAGCGTTGCTGCTGCTCTTGCGATCGATGGTGTGATATCCGGACGGAGTACCAGTGTATTACCCTCTTTATCAAAAAACTTGTATAATTCTTTCGATGGAATGGTTCCGATCTCTTTACGGAACACGTCAAAGAACTCAAACGTAGGAGTCTGGATGTCGTGATATCCGTACATTTGCAGAACTTTATGCAGACGTCCCTCCAATGAGAGTTTCTTGCCGCATTCAATATTGTATATGTCCCGGACACCTTCCGGAGTGTGCTGTAATTTCTTCATATTGATCTCCTTACACTTTAGTTTGCTAATACGTTAAAATCTTTTTGAATTATACGAATTTTTTCCGAACCTGTCAAGACCTCTCATCCCGGAGTTCCAGATCCAGATTGATCATATCGAGATATGGCACGAAACACCCGGAACGGATATCAAAGAAAAACCGCGGATCCAGCTCCTCGATCCGGATACTCTTACGTCCGCCGGTCATTGCCCGGTTCCAGAATTTCGCCACCTCTTCAAACCGCATATAATACATTTCATTTCTGGCAGTATAATAGATCAACAGAAATGAAATGCCCTGCTGTTTCTCCATATTTTCCATAAACACAATCTGATGCTCGTGAATATTCTGCAGCGGAAATGTATCTGCATTGCACTCTTTTGCATCGAAACAGACCGGAATCCCCTGTACAGCACCGATGTAATCCACGGTACTGCGCTGTTCAAAATATGCCAGCGTGATCTGTCTGTGTTCCTTATCCATGCGTACCGGTGTGATCGGTGTCGGGATTTTCTGGATCAATGCCAGTTTCTGCTCCAGGTATCTCTCATTCGTCCGGTTAACCATGTCCTCCAGTGTGGAACCTCGTAGTCCCCTTGTATGCCATGTTCCCATTATTTATAGTCCCTATATCCTTATTACCATTTTATCTCACACAGTCCGTTACAATCCGCTGGAATAATGCAGGTTCCTCTGCGATAAATGCCTGTCCCGAAACTTCTTTCAGTGCCCCGTCAAGCTCCGGAAATTCCAAACGATATGCGTGTAATAACTGTGATTTTAATCCATATTTATCACGGAACCGGTCATTCAACGCCCTGTCTCCGTATTTATAATCACCGATAAGCGGATGTCCTGCCGATGCAAGATGTGCACGGATCTGATGCGTCTTACCTGTGATCAGATGTACTTCCAGCAGCGTATATTTACCGTTCGATTTCAGTGGACAGTATTCTGTCTCAATTGGCAGTGCATCCGTATCCGGAGTCTGGATTACCGTAACACGGTTTGTTCTGTGATCTTTCTTCAGATAGCCATTCAGATGAATCTGCTTATCTACATTCCCTTTTACCAGACAATGGTAATACTTGCGAAATGTACGGTCATGAAGTCCCTGACTTAACTCCTGCAGTCCCGCAAGACTTTTTCCTGCTGCGATGAGTCCGGATGTATTGCGGTCAAGCCGGTTGCAGATTCCCGGATGAAACGTATGAAGATCTGCCTCCGTAAGCTGTCCGCTTTCTAACAGATATTCGGTAATATACTCAACTACCGATATATCAGACGGATCTGCTTTCTGAGATAACATGCCCACCGGTTTATTTAATAATAGAATGTCCGCATCCTCGTAGATCACCTCCGGCATATGTCCCGGAAGCTTCTTGCATGTAGTCTGCTTCTGTTCGATAAACTTCTCAATCGTCTCTTCTGCGAGAAACAATTTTACGGAATCTCCTGCCTGTAGCTTTTCCTTGCCTGCAGCTTTCTTCCCGTTCAGCACGATATTCTTTTTTCTTAACATTTTATAGATAAAGCTTGTCGGAGCCTGATTCAGATATTTAGCAAGATACTTGTCCAGTCTCTGATTCGCTTCATTTTTCGATATGATTAATTCTCTCATTCGTCACCTGTTATGATTTTGATAATTTTAATACTGAATAATACCGTATTTTCTTTACATAGATACATTCAGTATCTTCCGGCGGATACGTCGCTCCAGCTTCTGATCTGCAGACTGACTGATCTCCATCATGCTGTTCAGCCCTTCCACTCTGGACAGGAACGGTACATACTCGGCAAATACTTTTACCGTAGACGGTTCCAGACCTGCCTTTGCAAGAAGCTGTTTCATGTACGCTGCAGCCATCTCCGGATCTGTCTTTGGATTCGGCGCATAGCCAAATACTTTGTGGTTGGAAATTGCCACTGCACTGACCGGCATGATATGTTCTCCATCCGTGATCACCATGTCATACGCTCTGGTAAGCAGTGCGCCTTTCTCATCAATCTCACGCTGTACCTTTCCCTCGATGCTCTTATACGGAAACATTGCGATAAATTCCACCAGCACACGCGCTGCCGGAAGACAGCCTACGATTGCCACAACTGTAAAAAGATTCAGTCTCGTCTTCGTGATCACATATCCAATGACCAGGATCAGCGCAACTACGGCAAATTCTGCCAGTGCCTGTAATCCTAATCTTTTTTTCTTTTCAGCAAGATATCCTGCTTTTCCCTTTGTTACTTTCTTCATCTTCCCCTGTCACTCCCTGATTTATTCTGCTATTTCTTCTGTTATTTCTTTTTACGTTTATGCACGTTACGAATATGTTTTTTCTTCTGTGTGTTATCGCGTGTATTCTTTCCGCTGTTTCGATTACCGTTTTCCGGTCGTCCGCCTTTTTCTGACCGCTTGCCAGACTTATTCTTATCAGACCAGCCGCCGGATTTCCCCTTCTCCGGCCGGATCAGACAACGTTTATCATACCCCACAAGATCCATGCGCCCGGTCTTTTTCAACGCTTCCATTACCAGATCATAATTCTTCGGATCGCGGTACTGAATAAGCGCCCGCTGCATTGCCTTCTCATGCGGATTCTTCGGCACATAGACCGGCTGCATATTACGCGGATCCACCCCTGTGTAATACATACAGGTAGAAAGTGTCGATGGTGTCGGATAAAAATCCTGTACCTGCTCCGGCATATAGCCAAAGTCACGCAGATGCTCTGCCAGATTCACCGCTTCTTTTAATGTGGAGCCCGGATGTGATGACATCAGATATGGTACAAGATACTGATCCTTGTGGAGCTTTTTGTTCATCTGGTTATATTTCTCCACAAACTTCTGATACACGCTGTACTCCGGCTTGCCCATTTTCTGCAATACCGGATCAGACACATGCTCCGGCGCTACCTTTAACTGACCGCTGACATGATACTCACACAATTCTCTTAAAAATGCATCATCCGGATCTGCCAGTACATAATCAAACCGGATTCCTGACCGGATAAATACCTTTTTTACTCCGTCCAGGTTTCTGAGTTTACGTAATAATTTTATGTAGTCTTTGTGGTCTGCGCGCAGATTTTTGCATGGTTTCGGGAACAGACACTGCTTATTCGGGCACACTCCTTTGGTCATCTGTTTCTGACACGATGGCGCACGAAAATTCGCTGTCGGTCCTCCGACATCATGGATATAACCCTTAAAGTCCTTATCCTGTGTCATCATCTTCGCTTCTTCCACCAACGATTCATGGCTTCTGGTCTGAATGATCCGTCCCTGATGGAACGTCAGTGCACAGAAACTGCAGCCGCCAAAGCATCCACGGTTACTGATCAGACTGAACTTCACTTCCTGAATCGCAGGAACTCCACCCGCCACATCATAAGACGGATGCCAGGTCCGCATGTATGGATAGCTGTAGACCTGATCCATTTCCTCCGTAGTCAATGGCTTGGACGGCGGATTCTGTACCACGTACAGATGATCGTTATATGGCTCTACCAGACGTTTCCCCGAAAACGGGTCTGTATTGCAATACTGGGTATAAAAGCTTCTGGCATATTCCAGTTTGTCTGCTTTCAGATCCTCATAAGACGGAAGCTTGATATAATCATAGACACTTTCCAGATCCTTTACCTTACATACCGTACCGTCAATATACGTAATATCTTTTACATCCAGCCCGGCATCCAACGCTTCTGCGATTGCAATGATCGACCGTTCTCCCATTCCGTAAGAAATGATATCCGCACCGGAATCCAGCAGAATGGATCGTTTTAGCTTATTGGACCAGTAATCGTAATGCGCCATTCTGCGGAGACTTGCTTCGATTCCTCCCAGAATGATCGGTGTATGCTTGTACGTCTGACGGATCAGATTACCATAGACGACGGCAGCGTAATCCGGTCTGTGTCCTGCCTCGCCACCCGGCGTATATGCATCTGACCGTCTCCGCTTCTTAGATACCGAATAATGATTCACCATGGAATCCATATTACCGGCAGAGACTAAAAATCCAAGTCTCGGCTCCCCAAGGATTGTCACACTGTTCTTATCCTTCCAGTCCGGCTGTGCAATGATGCCGACTTTGTAACCATACGCTTCCAGTATACGACTGATGATCGCAGGTCCAAAAGACGGATGATCCACGTAAGCATCGCCCGACACATAGACAAAATCCAACTGTGTCCAGCCGCGCTTCTCCATATCCTCTTTGCAAATCGGTAAAAATCCCTGTTCCATCACTACTCTGCACTCCCAAGTTCTGTATAACTATCGATATAATAATCTGCTAATTCTTTTTTCCTGTCTTCCTGATCGCGGGAATATTGGTCATAGACTGCGCAGGTTCTCATGCCTGCATTCTTTCCTGCAAGGATTCCGTTCGGCACATCCTCAAACACCAGGCATCTTGACGGATCCACACCAAGATCTTCTGCGACCAGCAGATAGATATCCGGTGATGGTTTCCCTGTCTCCACCTCGCAGGAAGTATGAACCGAATCAAAATACTGTTCGATATCCAATGCCTGTAAGGTCGCATCTACAAGCTCCCTTCCATTGCTTGTGCCGATTCCAAGTTTGATCCCTCGTTCTTTCAGCGTGGTGATAAATTCTCTCACGCCTTCTTTTAACGGCACTTCGGTTGTATATTTTTCATATGCCATTCTGGTCCATTCCTGCTGCAGTTCTTCCAATGTAAACGGAATCTCCGGAAATGCATCCAGATAAAGCTTCGCTACTTCTGTAAAGCTCTTGCCTTCCATTTGCTCATAGAAGTCATCGGGCTCCGTCAATCCGTATCTTTCATAGAATTCTTCATCTACCGCAGCCCATACCCACATGGAATCAATCAATGTTCCATCCATGTCAAACAGTACGGCATCTGTATCTTTCATAATCTCTTCGTATTTATTCATAAATTCTCCAGTTCTTCCGTTGTAAGTTCCCGGTATTCACCAGGCTCCAATGTCTCATCCAGCACAAGACTTCCCATAGATTCGCGTTTCAGGTAGGTGACTTCCATACCAACAGCCTGAAACATCCGCTTCACCTGATGGAATTTACCTTCCTGAATCGTCAGACGGATCTCGGAATCCTCACCGGAATGTACGATCACAAGCTTTGCAGGTCTTGTCCATTCTTCTGCCTCAGTTGTTCCGATATTCAGTCCTTCCTCAAACTGACGAACCGTCTCTTCGGTAACCTGTCCATGTACTTTTGCATAGTAGACCTTATCTACATGCTTCTTCGGTGCCAGAAGTCGGTGCGCCAGTGTGCCGTCATTGGTGATCAGCAGCAGTCCTTCCGTATCTTTGTCCAGCCTTCCCACCGGGAACAGATCTTTCCGCTTCCGACTCTCGATCAGATCGATCACCGTCTTATCACGCTTATCCTCCGTTGCGGACACGACACCCGCAGGCTTATGGAGCATATAGTACTCAAAAGCTGCATAGCCTATCGTTTGTCCATTTACCTCCACCTGGTCTTTCTGTTCATCAATCTTTAACTCCGGTTTGGCAGCAGTTTCATGATTGACCATTACCTGTCCTTTCCGGATCATTTGCTTTACCGCAGAACGGGTACCAACCCCCATATCTGCCAGATACTTATCCAGTCTTATCATCGGATTCCATCCCTATCTTACTTATCTTATCTCTCTGTCAGGACTGCCATCTCCAGCCCGGCAGATATTTATTCTTAAGCGTTCCGGATGCAAGCTTGCCCCATCCTAATGGATAGCCGTCTACGCAGAACAGATGCCATCCCTTTTTCTTAGGTCCGATCACATCTTCCATGTCCAGTGTCTCACCTTTCAAATAACGCACCACACGGTCGTCATCCACCGGAAGTGAAATGCAGTCTGTATACGCATCCAGGTTCAGGCACATCGCCAGCGCCTGGCTCGGTTCAAAGCGGTTCTTCTTAAGTTCTCCCATAAGAAGTCCGGTACGTAAGAAACGGATACCCACCATATCCGGAAGGTTCTCCGGCATATAATACACGCGCTCTCCGTGAAATTCTAACTGTTCCCGCTTAAAATCAATGCCGGCTTTTTCCCAGTCCACCTGTGCCAGAAATGTTTCCAACTCTTCGGCAAGTTTCTTCGGACGCTTCTTGCTGCCGCCAGATACCGTCTCATGTTCGCCATTCTTTCTCAACAGCGCGATGTAATGTCCCTCGCCCTTCATCTTATGCGGGAAAATACGTACCGTCTTCTTGAGATCCTGCAAATCTTCTTCCTTCCAGAGTCTTGGCATGCCTTCGCAGAACCCCTCATATGGGCGGATCTCTTCAATCGTGAACTCTGGATACTGTTCTAACAGATAACCAATTGTTCCTTCATTCTCCAATCCGTCAAACGTACAGGTAGAATAAAGCAGCATGCCACCAGGTCGTAACATCTCAGCAGCCTGTGTAATGATACTTCTCTGCAATTTGCTGAAGAATTCCGGTCCGTGTTCTTCCCAGGCTTTGACCATCTTCTTATCCTTTCGGAACATACCTTCTCCGGAGCATGGTGCATCGATCAGGATCTTGTCAAAATATCCTCTGAAATACTCCACAAGCCTGCCCGGTTCTTCGCTGAGTACCAGCACATTGCCGATTCCAAACATTTCTATATTCTTTAACAGTCCCTTGGCTCTGGAACTGCTGATGTCATTGGCGATAAGCACACCCTGCCCCTGCAGCTTTGCTCCAAGTTCGGTCGCCTTGCCTCCCGGTGCCGCACATACATCCAGCACTCGGTCACCCGGTTCGACCGGCAAACGGTTCGCCGGAGTCATAGCACTTGGTTCCTGCAGATAGTATAATCCCGCAGCATAGTATGGATGCTTCGCCGGTGAGATCTGTGTTCCATCATAATAAAATCCATTCTCAATCCACGGTACCGGACGGATTTCAAATGGACAGATCCGGACAAAGTCCTCTACTGATATTTTCTTCGTATTCACACGCAGCCCGTAATAGCGGGGTGCTTCATAACAATCTACATATTCCTGATATTCGTCTCCCAGGATATCTCGCATTTTTCTTTCAAACTTTTCCGGTAAATACATCATTTCCTCCATTCAGATGCCTGTGAAATGCATGATACGGCATCCTTTGTATACACCGTCATATTATACTCTATATGTAGTAATATTTCAATGTTTTGTCTTCCAGCGTGCGCAGAAGATAATAGGGATTCACGCTGATCTCTTTTCCATTTTCAAATGCATAGATCCCCAGATGCAGATGTACCGGGAACCGCCCTGTCGTCCCTTCCTCTCCATAACCGGAATCCCCCATGAAACCCAACATTTCCCCTGCCTGTACCTGATCGCCTTCTTTGATCTCCGCATAGGATTCCAGATGTGCATAATAAAAATAAACACCGGATGGCGAAGTAATCCCAATGCGGTATCCGCCCTTTTCCAGCCAGCCGATATTCGTGATCACGCCGTCTGATATACTGATTACAGGGTACAGTCCACGCTCATTCTTATCCGCCATAATATCCGTTCCCTCATGCCCGCTCTTTCCCTTATATTCTCTGTCTGCCATCCAGGAATCCACATAGGATACCGTCAGCGTATGATCGGCCTCTGACTCCGGTATCGGAAAATAGATACTGTCACGCTCTACCTTTGTCAAAAAAGAAAGACAGGAATCTGACCATGCATCCCTGTCCTCTTTCATAGCCGGAGAATAGAATTCACGCCGATACTGCGCGTCCTCTATTCCCAGCTTCTCTCTTGTATTGATCTTACTTTCCTCATACAGGGTATGCGCCCCGTTTGTACAGACAAATGCCAGAATCAACAGGAGCCTGAGCATCTTTAAGTTCCTTTTTCTCAATCTGCCGTCCAGCCTTTTTTATTATCCTATGCATTATTTCATTGCTTTCAGAACTTCCAGCAGATATTTGTAAGTGCGTTCTACTGATTTGATATCCATGCGCTCGTTAAATGAATGAATATCAAACAGATCCGGTCCGATGGATACGCAGTCGAGTTCCGGACGTTTGCCCATGAAAATGCCGCATTCCAGTCCTGCATGAATCGTCACTACCTGCGGCTCTTTGCCGTATACTTCTTTGAATACTTCTACCATCCGTGTACGGAGTACACTGTCTGCCTTGTAAGCCCAGGCTGGATATTCGTCACGGTCGATTCCGTCTGCACCCAGCATACGTACCAGACGGTACAGGCGTTCCTTTAATTCTGCCTTCTTAGACTCTACAGAGCTTCTTACTAGATGTGTTACCACAACCTGCTCTGCCTCTGTCTTCACGACACCGGCATTCAGAGAAGTCTCAACCTGTCCTTCAATCTCACGCTCAAATGCAGCAACTCCGTCCGGCATCAGATCCAGATATGCGATCACACGGTCCGTGCTTGCCTCATCCATCATCTGATCTGCAGTGGTCTCTGTGATATCTACCGTAAGTCCCGGTTCATCCTTGCCGAATTCCTGTTTCCAGATCTGTTCCATCTCACGGATCAACGCTTTCACTGCGTCTGCGTCTGTCACTGCGATCTTCGTTGTATGATCTGCCGGAATTACATTATCCTTATTACCACCGCCAAGTTCGATAAGATGAACTGACTGCTGCAGACGGATGTGGTTCAACAGACGTCCCATCAGTTTATTGGCATTGCCGCGCTGCAGATGGATCATTGCTCCGGAATGTCCGCCTGCCAGGCCATGAATACGGACAGATAATACGGTTCCCTGTACCGGTTCATATGCGGTTGGAAGCTGCGCATCAAAGCGGAAACCGCCGGCGCATCCTACTGTCAGGATTCCCTCTTCTTCGGAATCAATATTAATCACCATATTGCCCTTGATCTTAGAAAAATCGAGATTACGGGCACCTTCCATACCGACCTCTTCCTCTGTGGTAAATACTGCCTCAATCGGCGGGTGCGGAATATCGTCACTGTCCAGAACCGCCAGTGCCATAGCGATTGCGATACCGTCATCCCCACCAAGTGTGGTTCCATTCGCAGTAACAAAACCATCTACAATCTGAAGATCTAGCGGATCTTTTTCAAAATCATGTTCAACCCCAGGCATCTTCTCGCACACCATATCCAGATGTCCCTGAATAATCACAGGTGCTGAATTCTCATAGCCAGAAGTTCCTTTCTTGCGGATGATCACATTATTGGTATCATCCTGATCTGCTTCCAGTCCTCTGTCTGCCGCAAACTGCATACAGTAATCGCTGACTGCTTTTGTATTGTAAGAACCATGTGGAATCTTACACAGTTCTTCAAAATAATGAAATACTTTCTGTGGTTCCAATTCATTTAGTACTGACATTGTTATCCTCTCCATCTCTTAATTTGTCCCTAATATCATATATTTTGTCATATTCCACATAAAAAAGCAACCGGACGCGTAGATTAATTACAACACAAATATCAGGTGATATTATGAAGCGAAGGATCCTTTCCGTACTGCTGTTATCCGTCTTTTTTCTCTTGTTATTTTACAGAGATGCAGTCATTTCCGGTGCTTCGGAAGGACTTGTACTGTGGTACCGCTATGTGCTTCCCACACTTCTTCCATTTATGATCCTGACACAGATTATGATGCAGACTGATACGGTGTATCTTGTCAGCCGTATTACTGGATCCTTTATGCGCTTTTTCCCGGGCGTATCAGGTTATGGCTCCTTTGCAGTCATTGCCGGTTTCCTGTGCGGCTATCCTATGGGTGCCAAAGTCAGTGCAGATCTGACCGTCAGCCGGCGTATCAGTCCAGATGAAGGTGCATTTCTGCTCTCCTTTTGCAATAATATGAGTCCGATGTTTATTCTGGGCGTACTGTTTCACAATTACATTCCCGAACCCTCTCTGCATCTTCCGTTTTTTCTGATATTAACCGGTTCACCGCTCCTTTGCAGTCAGATTTTCAGAATCTATTATATCCACAAGTCCGGGATACATTCTGCTGAATATCAGGCTTGTCGAACCGGCTCGTCCGTGCAGTCCACAGATACTTCCTTTGGAGCAATCTTAAATAGCAGCATCACCGAAAGCGCCGATGCTATCATACGGGTGGCACTTTATATGATGCTTGCGTCCATATGGATGCATATGTTAGATCAGATCGTTCTTACAGACAGTATCCATAAAGTCATCCTAATATCCTCTTGTGAGATTACTACAGGACTTGATCTGCTGTCCGGTCTCAGTATTCCGCGAAACATCCGTTATCTGATTATGCTCTCACTGACCTCGTTTGGTGGAGTCTCTTCCATTCTGCAGACGATGTCCATGATCCAACAGTCGAGACTCCGGATGTTTCCATATATAGCAGAAAAGCTGGTCACCATGATGGTAACCAGCCTGTTAGCTTATCTATATCTTATGATTGATTACTGATCTAATTCCTGATCAAGGAAATCATCCTCTTCCGGCTCAATATAATCATTAGCGTCTGCCTGTGGCTGCTCCGGAATCTCAAGTTCAGAACGATTGTTACGTACCATATCAAAGCACTCCTGCAGCGAATTGATCAGTCCGTCATACTTCGCTGTATAGCTGTCCAATGTATGTCCGATAATACTCTCTGCATTAGCAAGAAGATCGTCTGTGTACTGCATCGCACCGATACGGATATCGTTCGCATCACGGGTTGCGTTATCAAGAATCTGCTGTGCCTGCTCAGTAGCCGCAGTAACGATATCATTCGCCTGCGCATACGCCTGCTGCATGATCTCGTGCTCGCTGACCAGTTCGTTCGTCTGGATATGTGCCTCTTCGATCATATTATCTGCCTTTGCCTGCGCATCTGCCAGGATCGCATCCTTATTCGCAATAATCTTCTGATATCTCTTAATCTCATCCGGTGTCTTCATACGCAGTTCGCGCAGAAGTTCATCCAACTGATCTTTATTAACGATGATCTTAGTTGTAGATAATGGCTGAAACTTACACGAATCAATGTACTCTTCAATCTCTTCAATAATCTGTTCAATACGGCTGCTCATAATTTACACTCTCCTTTTTTGTATTTTCTCCCGTATCCTCTGTTCGACCTCCTTCGGTACGAACTGAGATATATCCCCATTAAAAGACGCCACTTCTTTTACAATCGTAGAACTCAGATAGGAGTATTCCAGTCTGGTGGAAAGGAAGATCGTCTCAACATTCTCTTCCAGCTTGTGATTGGTCTGCGCCATCTGAAGCTCATACTCGAAATCTGTGATCGCCCGCAATCCCCGGACGACAATATCTGCCTTCATATTCTTTGCAAAATCTACCAATAATCCCTCAAAAGGAACCACTTTCACATTATGATAATCTTTTGTGACCTCTTCCAACATTCTAACACGTTCTTCCAAGGAAAACAACGGACTTTTTGCATTATTCTTCAATACTCCGATAATTAGTTCGTCCGCAATCTTCGATGAACGGCAGATAATATCCAGATGTCCAAATGTAACCGGGTCAAAACTTCCCGGATAAATTGCTCTCATAAGAAATCCTCCTGTAATCTATGTCTCATCTAATCTTGCTGATACTCAATAAATATGTGCTTATTGGTCTTGTATATCTTTTCTTTTACCAGGCGGAATCCATATTCCTCCAGATATGTAAAGGATGTATCGAGTGATGCCTCCACGATCACCATACCGTCATCACGCAGGATACGGTGTTCTCTGAGAAGTTCCAACACCTGACGTTCCAGACTGTGATCATACGGAGGATCCATGAAAATGTAATCGAACTGTTTGCGTCCATCCAGCGAACGCACCGCAGCCATCACATCAGATTGCATCGTAATCGCTACATCTTCCAGATTCGTGTGCTTCAGATTCTCACGGATGATCTTCATGGCAGCAGGATTCTTTTCTACAAATACCACTTCCTTCGCTCCCCGGCTGGCAGCTTCAATTCCTATACCGCCGCTTCCGGCAAACAGATCCAGGAAATCACAGTCAGCAATCCACGGATCGATCATATTAAACAGTGTCTCCTTAATACGATCTGTCGTAGGTCTGGTGTCCATCCCTTCCAATGTCTTTAGCTGTAACCGCTTTGCCCGTCCTCCGATAACACGCATGTTCAATCTCCTCTTGTATACATAATACTTTACCTTGTTAATTATATAAATAAGTACCAAAAATGTCAACACGGAATCCCAGAAAACACAAAGAAACCCCGGATTTTTCCGAGGTCTCTTTCAGCATCTGTCTGATTATTTATTTGCCATCTGCTTTTCCTGTTCTTCAATCATCTTCTTAACCATATATCCACCTACAGATCCATTCTGTCTGGATGTTAAATCTCCGTTGTAGCCGTCTGAAAGCGGTACGCCCAGTTCACTTGCTACCTCGTATTTAAATTTGTCCAGTGCACCCTTTGCCTCAGGTACTGCTGTTCTGTTTGTTGAACGACTTGCCATTTTATTTTCCTCCTTTTGTATCCTTTTACTGTTTGATGTAACCTGTCTTAAGTTACACCCATAGTATATGGAGATTTTATAATATTACACTGGCATTTTTTTCGTTCTTTTCCAGATTCTGTATCCATTCTTTGTGGTTGGTCATGATCCAGTCAGCAGCCTCCGATGCATGTTGCAGAAGCTTTGCATCCTGATAAATATCTCCAAGCTTAAAGTCCATCAGTCCGCTCTGCCGGATACCAAACAGATCTCCCGGTCCGCGAAGTTTCAGGTCTTCACTGGCAATCTTAAATCCATCATTCGAATTATTCAGGATCTCCAGACGTTTTTTCGTATCTTTCGATTTGGAACCACTCATGAAAATGCAATACGACTGATATTTACCTCGTCCCACACGACCGCGAAGCTGATGAAGCTGCGCAAGTCCAAAGCGTTCGGCATTTTCAACCATCATGACCGTCGCATTTGGCACATTAATTCCTACTTCAATTACCGTTGTCGATACCAGCACCTGAATCTCATTTGCCGCAAAACGGTTCATGATTTCATCCTTTTCTGCCTGTTTCATTTTTCCGTGAAGATAATCTACTTTGATCGTATTACCAAATTCATGCTGGAGCATCGCTGCATAATCGGTCACATTTTCAACTTCCAGATGTTCACTCTCTTCTACCATAGGGCACACAATATAACATTGCCGTCCTTCTGCAATCTGATTCCTGATAAATCGATATGCGGTATCGCGGTATCCGGTATCCACCACACAATTCTTGATTGGCAGACGGTTCGCCGGAAGTTCATCAATGATCGAGATGTCCAGATCGCCATACAGAATAATCGCCAGCGTCCGTGGAATCGGCGTTGCACTCATAACCAATATATGCGGATTTTTCCCTTTTTCTGCAAAGATTTCCCGCTGACGAACGCCAAACCTGTGCTGCTCATCCGTCACCACAAGTGCCAGATTCTGATATTCTACCTTATCCTGAATCAATGCATGGGTTCCGAGAATAATCTGCGATTCTCCCGATGCAATCCTCGCATATGCCTCTCGCTTTTCCTTCGCTTTCATAGATCCTGTCAGCAGTTCTGTCTGAACCGGAATGTGGTATGTGTCAAAAAGCTCAGTCAGTGATTCATAATGTTGCTTTGCAAGCACTTCGGTCGGTGCCATCATCGCTCCCTGATACCCATTCATCACAACGGTAAGAAGTGCAAGCGCCGCCACGATCGTCTTACCGGATCCCACATCGCCCTGCACCAGTCTCGACATGGCATATTCACTCTGCATATCCTGCATGATTTCTTTCCATACACGCATCTGCGCACCGGTCAGTTCATACGGAAGCGACCTGATCAGTCTGTCCGTTTCTTCACTTGGCGTAATTTCAAAGTCATTCTTCATACGCTCATTATTCTCTTTTAGTTTCCGGATGGACAGAATAAATTCCAGAAATTCTTCAAACACCAGACGTTCTCTGGCGTGTTGATATACCTCTTTATCCTCTGGGAAATGGATTCCACGAATCGCATAATTATACTCCGCAAGTTCATATTTCATCCGAAGCTCGTCGGACAGTCTGTCGGTCGTGAGGTTCAGCTGATCCATCACCTGGCGGACAGCTTTTACCGTCAGATTATTGGAAAGTCCTGCTGTCAGCGGATACTGTGGCTGCAGTGTTCCCATTTTCTGCTGATACGTTTCTGCCGGATAAAATATCTCAGGATGCTCCAGAATCAAGCCATCTTTTCTGCGCACCACATGTCCCCGCAGAATGATCGGTCCGCCCGCCGCCAGCGTACTCCGTAAAAAAGGCATCCGGAACCATATCGCTTTTATGGTCCCGGATGCATCCTTCACTTTTACAGTTGTAACCGGCATTTTGCGATTAGGTGATACCTGAACGGCTCCGGATAACACACCGGACACAGTCTGAATCCTGCCTTCCGTAAGTTCATCGATCGGCACGGGTTCTTCGTAAATGTCATATCCTCTCGGATAATGTCTCAGAAGATCCTCAACCGTATAGACACCCATTTTGTAGAAAAGCTTCTCCGTCTTTTCTCCGATACCTTTTAATTCGCCAATACCTGTTCGTTCATTCATTTATCTACTCTACCGCCATTACGTAATAATAGATCGGCTGACCGCCAAACTGAGCATCAATATCCATATCCGGATACAGCTCTGCGATCTCAGCTGCGAAGCTTTCTGCATCCTCTGCTGAAATCTCCTCACCGTAATACAGACTGATAAGTTCTGAATCCTCATCTACCATAGCTGCAAGCATCTCTTTTGCTGTATTCTGAATATCTGTACCGACAGCCATGATTCCAGCATCACCGATACCCATGATATCTCCCTCATGGATCTCTTTGTCATCAATCTTGGTATCGCGGACTGCGTAAGTTACCTGTCCGGTCTTCACATTCTGGATAGCCTCTAACATTGCCTCTTCATTCGCCGCTGCATCCGCATCCGGCATAAAGTTGATGATCGCGGTAATACCCTGAGGTACTGTCTTCGTTGGAATAACTACGATCTTCTTATCCTCAACCAGCGCCTTTGCCTGATTAGCTGCAAGAACAATGTTCTTGTTATTCGGCAAAATGAATACGGTCTCTGCATTTACCTTGTCGATCGCATTCAGCATGTCCTCTGTACTTGGGTTCATAGTCTGACCGCCTTCGATGATATAATCAGCACCGAGTTCACGGAAGATGTCATTCAGACCATCACCGATTGATACGGTGATGAATCCCATCGGCTTCGCCGGCTCAGACTTTTTCTTTTCTTCCTGTGCACGAGCCATCTTCTCTGCATCTTTGATCAGTTTTTCCTGATGCTCCTCGCGCATATTATCAATCTTCATGCGGGATAACTGTCCATAAGTAAGTGCTTTCTGGATTGCAAGTCCCGGATCATTGGTGTGTACGTGAGTCTTAACAACCTCATCATCAGCTACACACACAATCGAATCACCGATAGATTCCAGATAAGCCTTAAATTCCTGCTCATCCTTCTCTGTAAATTCACGATCCGTAAGAATGATAAATTCTGTACAGTATCCAAACTTAATATCTGCTGTTGCTTCTGCAGAGATCTTAGTTACTGCGCTGCTTTCACTTGGAGCGATTGCGGAATAATCAATCTCTTTACCCTGGAATGCATCGTATCCACCCTTCAGAACCTCTAACAGTCCCTGTCCGCCGGAATCCACAACACCAGCTTCTTTTAATACCGGAAGCATCTCCGGTGTCTTAGCCAGCACTTCTTCTGCATATTCGATAACTGCCGGAATAAATACTTCCAGATCGTCAGTCTCAAGTTCCATCTCCGCTGCTTTCTCGGCAATACCTTTGGCAACGGTAAGGATCGTACCCTCTTTCGGCTTCATAACTGCCTTGTATGCAGTCTCCTTTGCACGGATGCATGCCGCTGCAAGAACCGGCACATCGATCTCTTTCTGTTCTTTTACTACCTTTGTAAATCCTCTGAGAAGCTGCGAAAGGATAACACCTGAGTTACCTCTGGCTCCACGCAGTGATCCGGAAGAAATAGCCTTAGCCAGTGTCTTCATATCCGGATGCTCCAGTGCTGTAACTTCTTTTGCCGCTGACATGATCGTCATAGACATATTCGTACCTGTATCTCCATCCGGAACCGGAAATACGTTCAATTCATTAATATACTCTTTTCTTGCTTCAATATTCTGTGCACCTGCCAGGAACATTTTGGCAAGCATATCTACATTAATAGTCTTTGTAGCCACTTTCGAAGTTCCTCCTTAATCAATCACTCTGACGCCTTCGATGTAGATATTGATCTTATCGACCGGCATTCTGGTAAATTCTTCCACTTTATACTTAACATTGCTGATCAGATTCTCTGTAACAGCAGAAATGCTTACACCAAATGCTACGATTACATGAAAATCGATCTTAATACGATTATCCTCTGAAATAGTAACCTGAATACCATGTGTAAGATTCTCTTTCTTGAGAAGACGGTAGATTCCATCTTTCATATTAACAGCAGCCATTCCGACAATACCGAAGCATTCTACAGCTACAGTACCTGCGTATTTGGCAATTACATCAGAGCTGACTGTAATGG
>CAVAVU010000123.1:0-25370 GCA_963592205.1 bacterium | reverse complement strand
AACAGGATTTTACCTGATGCTTGCCAATATAGTTGTAGAATTTGGAAGAGCAGTTAATGTGGTATTTGTGTGGAGCCTTCGAGGAGCCGGTGATGTAAGTGTGCCAGTTTTGGTGGCAGTCTGTTGTATGTGGGTTATTGCAGTTGGAGGATCCTGGGCAGCGGTTCAGATTACTTCTTGGGGAATTGTAGGTATCTGGGTTATTGCAGGAATAGATGAGTGTGTTCGTGGTATGATCATGTATAGAAGATGGAAAAGTGGGAAGTGGATGGAGAAAAGACTTGTACATGATTAGTAATTCTATGTGTGTATATGGAAAAGAGCAATTTTCACAAGAGGAAAAGTGAAAATTGCTCTTTTTTAATGCGATGATTAATAATAATTATTTGGTCAGTACTTCGACTCCTTTTTCGGTTACCAGTACCATGTATTCGATCTGCGCGGATAAACCGTCATCCAGTGTGTATACGGTCCAGCCGTTGTCTTCGTCTACGAAGAATTCCGGTGTACCTTCGTTGATCATCGGCTCGATGGTGAACATCATACCCGGTACGAGTACCATCTCGGTACCTTTCTTCGTAACGTAGCTGACAAAAGGTTCTTCGTGGAACTCCAGTCCGATACCGTGTCCGCCGATCTCTTCTACTACGGAGTAGCCATTCGCCTGTGCGTGGGTATTGATCGCATGGGCGATGTCACCCAGATGTCCCCATGGCTTGGCTGCTTTTAATCCCCGTTCTACGCATTCCTTTGTGACACGCATGATCTTCTCATGGCGTTCATCAATCTCGCCGATGGCAAACATACGGGATGCATCTGAAAAATATCCATTCAATATCGTAGAAACATCTACATTGATGATGTCACCTTCCTGAAGAATCTCATCCTCGCTTGGAATACCATGGCAGATTACGTTATTGATCGAAGTACATACGCTCTTCGGAAATCCTTCATAGTTCAGTGGAGCCGGAATGCCGCCGTGCTCGGTTGTAAAGTCATATACTAATTTATCAATCTCGGCAGTTGACATGCCTGCTTTGATGTGCGCTGCTACGTGATCAAGAACAGCAGTATTCAGGTCTGCGCTCTTTCTGATCTCAGCGATCTGTTCCGGTGTTTTGAGTAAGCTTCTGTCCGGTACGATCTGTCCTTTGGATGCAAGATTCCAAAGCTTAATATCTAATCTATCCATGGATATGTCCATCTCCTTTACCATTCTCGCTATCGTTTATTGTAGCACAATTCCGGGGGGTATGCTATAATAGATTTGCTTTTGGCAGACATTGAGAAAAGTTTGTGAACAGGGAGTTAGATACATGGGTTATACAGCATTATACCGCAAGTTCCGGCCGACGGAATTCGAGGATGTGAAGGGACAGGATGCGGTTGTTAAGACATTAAAGAATCAGATCAGGACAGGCAGGATCAGCCATGCATATCTGTTCTGCGGCACAAGAGGTACCGGCAAGACGACGGTTGCCAAGATATTTGCCAAAGCGGTGAACTGTGAGCATCCGGTGGACGGAAGTCCATGCGGAGAGTGTGAGATGTGTAAAGCGATCGCGGCAGGCACATCGATGAATGTGATCGAGATCGATGCAGCTTCGAATAACGGTGTGGATAATATCCGTGAGATCCGTGAAGAGGTGGCATATCGTCCGACGGAAGGTCGGTATAAGGTCTATATCATTGATGAGGTGCATATGCTGTCGGCGGGAGCGTTCAATGCATTGCTGAAGACACTGGAAGAACCGCCGGAGTATGTCATTTTTATACTGGCGACTACGGAGGCGCACAAGATTCCGGTGACGATCCTGAGCCGGTGTCAGCGATATGATTTTAAGAGAATATCGATTGAGACGATCTGTGACAGGTTGAATGAACTGATTGAGAAGGAAGACCTTGATGTAGAAGACAAGGCAGTCCGCTACATTGCCAGAATGGCAGACGGAGGTATGCGTGATGCGTTGAGTCTACTGGATCAGTGCGTAGCATTTTATATCGGAGAGCGTCTGACGTATGATCGTGTGTTGGAAGTGCTTGGTGCGGTAGATGTGGATGTATTCAGCCGTATTTTTAAAGAACTTGTGGCAAGGGATGTAAAAGGTGTGATCGAGACATTGGATGAACTGATCATGCAGGGACGGGAGCTGTCGCAGCTTGCGGCAGATTTTACCTGGTATCTGCGGAATCTTTTGCTGTTAAAGAGTTCGGAGAATATGGAAGATGTGCTGGATGTTTCGACAGAGAATCTGGCGAGGATGAAGGAAGAGGCGGAACTGATCGAGATGGATGAACTGATTCGCTATATCCGCATTTTCTCAGATCTGACGAACCAGTTGAAGTTCTCATCACAGAAGCGAGTGCTGCTTGAAGTGACATTTATCAAGCTGTGCAGACCGCAGATGGAGAGCGGACCGGATGCATTGTTGTCCAGAATACGGGCATTGGAAGCCGAAGTGGAAAAAGGACTTTCTGCGCCGCAGACAGAGCGGGTTGTGTACAGGGATGCAGTGGAAGAAAAACCAGCCGGACCAAAGCCGGAGCTACCGAAAGCATTATCCGAAGACATTCGGAATGTGGCAAAGAATTTCCGCAGTATTGCAGACAATGCATCGATGATGCTGAAGCAGTATCTGAAGCAGGCAAGACTCAGTGCAGGTGAAAATGACAGACTGCTGATCGTATTGCCGGATGAAGTAAGTGCAGGTTTCGTGGCGAAGCCGGAGCACAAGGAAGAGATTGTGCGTCTCATTGAAGAAAAAATCGGCAAAACTATGGATATAGATGTCCGTCAGGTGGAAGAAGGCAGACATTTTGAAGATAGTTTTGTGGATATAGAAAAAGTAATTCATATGGACATTACCATTGAAGACTAACAGAGATTAAAGGAGGATACAGACCATGGCAAAACGTGGTGGATTCCCAGGCGGAGCAATGCCTGGAAATATGGCAAATCTTATGAAACAGGCGCAGAAGATGCAGCGCCAGATGGAAGAACAGGCAAAGGAAATGGAAGCGAAAGAGTACACAGCTACAGCCGGAGGCGGTGCAGTAGAGGTGAAGGTGTCCGGTAAGAAGCAGCTTCTTTCTGTAAAGCTTGACGAAGAAGTAGTAGATCCGGATGATGTAGAGATGTTAGAAGATCTGATCGTAGCTGCTGTCAATGAAGCTCTGACCCAGGTTGACCAGGCTGCGGCAGGAAGCATGTCTAAGCTGACAGGCGGCATGAATATGCCGGGAATGTTCTAATTGAAGATTTTTCATAAGATCAGAGATCAGGAACAAAGGAGCAGATGACATGGATTATTATAGTAGTCAGATTTCGAAGCTGATCGAAGAACTGTCCAGACTTCCTGGCATTGGTCCGAAGTCTGCGCAGCGTCTGGCATTTCACCTGATCCATATGCCGAAGGAGCAGGTAAAAGAACTTGCAGATTCTATGGTTGATGCCAGAGAAAATGTAAGATATTGCAGTTGCTGTTATACGCTTACGGATCAGGAACTCTGCCCGATCTGTCGTAACAGCAAGCGTGACCATAAGACCATTATGGTGGTAGAGACGACCAGAGATCTGGCAGCGTATGAAAAGACTGGTAAATACGAAGGCGTTTATCATGTACTTCATGGAGCTATTTCGCCGATGCTTGGTATCGGTCCCGGAGATATTAAGTTGAAGGAACTGATGCAGCGTCTGCAGGAAGATGTGAACGAAGTGATCATTGCGACCAATTCCAGTCTGGAAGGTGAGACAACGGCGATGTATATCAGTAAGTTGATCAAGCCGACCGGGATCAAAGTCAGCAGAATCGCGAGTGGTGTGCCGGTCGGAGGCGATCTGGAGTACATCGATGAAGTGACGTTGCTTCGGGCACTGGAGGGCAGAACAGAACTCTAAGTGAAATAAAACGCAAATGTGTTCTGAACATATGTATAAAACGTGGCGATTTCGGAACATCTATTGACCGACATTATTTTTATGGATATAATAAAAATACTTGGGTTACTAAGAAGGAAACAAACATAACAGGAGGCAATTTTCATGAACAAAGTTGAATTGATGAAGACTGCTAATGAAGTACGCAAAGGCATCATTGAGGCCGTACATAGCGCAAAATCCGGACATCCGGGTGGTTCATTATCAGCAGCAGATATTTACACATATCTGTATTTTGAAGAAATGAATGTAGATCCAAAAGATCCTAACAAGGCAGACAGAGACCGTTTCGTATTGTCTAAAGGACATACAACCCCAGGTTACTACTCTGTACTGGCACAGAGAGGATACTTCCCGGTAGAAGATCTTAAGACATTCCGTCATGTAGGATCTTACCTGCAGGGACATCCATGTATGCAGCACACCCCAGGTGTAGATATGTCTTCAGGTTCTCTGGGACAGGGAATCTCAGTTGCAGTCGGCATGGCTCTTTCAGCTAAGCTGTCTGGAGAGGACTATCGTGTATACACACTCCTTGGAGATGGAGAGATTCAGGAAGGACAGGTATGGGAGGCATCTATGCTTGCAGCTCATAAGAAACTGGACAACCTGGTAGTGATCGTTGATAATAACAACCTTCAGATCGATGGAAAGATCACAGAGGTTAATTCCCCATACCCGATCGACAAGAAGTTTGAAGCATTCAACTTCCATGTAATTAATGTAGACGGACATGACTTTGATCAGCTTGCTGCTGCATTTAAGGAAGCAAGAGAGACAAAGGGACAGCCGACAGCAATTATCGCCAAGACTGTAAAAGGTAAGGGCGTATCCTTTATGGAGAATCAGGCTAAATGGCATGGTTCAGCTCCGAACGATGAGCAGTATGCTATCGCTATGGAAGATTTGAAGAAAGTAGGTGAAGCGATATGTCAGAAGTAAAGAAGATCGCAACAAGAGAAAGTTACGGTAATGCATTAGCAGAACTTGGTAAAGAGCATGCAGATGTTGTAGTACTGGATGCTGACCTTGCAGGAGCTACTAAGACAGCTGTATTTAAGAAGTCTTTCCCAGAGCGTCATATCGACTGTGGTATCGCAGAGGCTAATATGATGGGTGTGGCAGCAGGACTTGCTACTACAGGTAAAGTACCATTTGCAAGTACATTTGCAATGTTCGCAGCAGGACGTGCATTTGAACAGGTACGTAACTCTATCGGATATCCACATCTGAATGTTAAGATCGGTGCTACACATGCCGGTATCACAGTAGGTGAAGACGGTGCTACACATCAGTGTAACGAGGATATTGCTCTGATGAGAACAATTCCTGGAATGACAGTTATCTGCCCATCAGATGATGTGGAGGCAAGAGCAGCTGTATTCGCAGCATATGAATATGAGGGACCTGTTTACATGAGATTTGGTCGTGCAGCAGTTCCGGTAATCAATGACAAGCCGGATTACAAGTTCGAGATTGGTAAAGGTGTTACACTCAGAGAAGGTAAAGACGTTACAATCATCGCAACAGGTATCTTGGTAGCTAACTGCCTGGAAGCAGCTGAGAAGCTTGCAGCAGACGGAATTGATGCAGAAGTAATCAATATCCACACAATCAAACCTATCGATGCTGATCTGATCGTTGCATCAGCTCAGAAGACAGGCAAGGTTGTTACAGCAGAAGAGCACTCTGTAATCGGTGGACTTGGCGGAGCAGTAGCAGAAGTTCTTTCTGAGAAAGCTCCTACAAAGCAGCTTAGAATCGGAATCAACGATACATTCGGTGAGTCTGGTCCGGCAGCAGAACTGGTTAAGAAATATGGCTTAGATGCAGACAGCATTTACGAGAAAGTAAAAGCGTTCGTATAAGATATATGATATGCAGGACAGGCGTCCCGGCAATAGCCGGGGCGCTTTCTTTGTGTTGTGGGGATTATACAATAAGTCAAGAATATTAGCAAAAAGCAAGTTTTAATCCGCAATATGCCAAAAGTGTTGATATATTGCGGATGTGGGTGTATAATTAGCGGAGAAAGAAACATACTTATGGTATAAACATAAAGGAGGTGGCTAGATTGAAGACCTGTAAAGAAAAAGCAATAGAATGGGGACTTTCCGATCGTTCTGTGAATAACATGTGCAAGACTGGGAAGATACCAGGTGTAATTAAGGAAAAAGGTGTCTGGCAGATACCGGATGATGCATGCAGACCTGCAGATAAAAGAGTTACTTCAGGAAAGTATATAAAAAGAGAATTACAGGAAGAGATAAAGCCGCTTCCTATCGGAATCTCGGATTATGTGCGTGCGCAATCAGAATATTACTATGTTGATAAGACATTGCTGATTAAGGAATTTCTGGATCAGAAGCCGTTAGTGTCATTGTTCACACGACCAAGGAGATTTGGTAAGACTCTGAATATGGATATGCTCAGAGTATTTTTCGAGATATCAGAGGAGAATACAGCAAAATATTTCGTAGATAAGAAGATCTGGAGATGCGGTGCCGAATATCGTGCGCATCAGGGAAAGTATCCGGTTATATTTCTTACATTTAAGGATGTGAAGTTCGACACATGGGAAGCAACTCTTGACAAGATACGTGGGCTCTTGCAGGAAGAATATGGCAGACATCGAGAACTGCTTACCAGTGACAGACTGGTGGAATATGAAAAGGAATATTTTTTTAAGATTCTTAATGGTAATGCGGGGGAAGTAGAGCTTACAGCATCCCTTGAAAGACTGTCAAAGATGCTTTGTACTTATTATGACAGAGCACCGATCGTTATTATTGATGAGTATGACACACCGATTCAGGAAGGATATTCTAAGGACTTCTATGAAGAGATTATAGGATTTATGCGTAACTTCTTTTCAGGAGCATTCAAGGATAATAGGAATCTTTCTTATGGGTTTCTGACAGGTATTCTTCGAATTGCGCAGGAAAGTATTTTTAGTGGACTTAACAATCTGACGGTTAATTCTGTGATGGATGATGAATACGATAATTATTTTGGATTTACTGATGCAGAAGTGCAGGCGATGTTAGAATATTACAAAGTACCTGAGAAGAAAAAGGAACTTCGTGAATGGTATGACGGATACTTATTTGGTAACGAAGATATCTACAATCCGTGGTCGGTAATTAATTATATTTCCAGGGGATGTATTCCACAGGCGTATTGGGTGAATACAGGGAAGAATGAGATTCTTGAAGATGTGTTGAAGATTGCCACAGAAGATATAACCGAGAAATTATATTCGCTCCTGCAAGGTGAAAAAGTAGTTGCGAGGATTGATCAGAATGTGGTCTACAGATCGATTGCAGAAGATCCGGCTAATATTTACAGTTTGCTGTTAGTAGCAGGATACTTGAAGACACCAAAAAAGGAACTGCAGATGGATGGATCATATTTGTGTGAGGTATCGATTCCTAACAGAGAAATCGCAGCTGTCTATAAGACTGAAATTCTGTCACATTTACTGCAGATCGGAGCAATTACAAGAACCACAGCCAATAAGATCGCGGAAAGTCTTTTTGCAAACGATCACAGTAAGCTTCAAAAGGCAATTGGGGAGTACATGGATAAATCCATCAGCTTTTACGATGCCGGGGCAGAAGGATTCTATCACGGTCTGGTACTGGGCTTGATCGCATTGATGGACAATCAGTATAAGATAACATCGAACCGGGAATCCGGAGATGGAAGGTATGATATCAGTATGTTTCCGAGAGAAGCGAGATATCCGGGAATTATCATGGAACTTAAAGGGCAGAAAGATATAGATGTAGAATCGCTGGATGTGCTTGCAGATGAAGCATTGGATCAGATTGATGATAGAAGATATGATGCTGATATGAAGAACGATGGAATGAAAGATATATTGAAGTTTGGAATTGCATTTTCCGGGAAAAGGGTGAGTGTAAAGACGAACAGATAAATAAACGGATGTGCAGAATCAAAAGCAGATTTTGACACATCCGTTTTGTTTATAATCTAATTGCCAAAAAAGAGTTCCATATCGTTCACTACATTGGTAATGCCTGCAATCCCAAAGTTCTCAACCAGCACTTTTGCAACATTCGGACTTAAGAATGCGGGCAGTGTCGGACCGAGATGGATATTCTTGATTCCGAGTGACAGAAGAGCCAGCAGTACCAGTACGGCTTTTTGTTCATACCAGGCGATATTGTATATGACCGGAAGATCGTTGATGTCATCCAGACCGAAAAGGTCTTGCAGTTTCAGTGCGATGACAGCAATGGAATAAGAGTCGTTACACTGCCCGACATCCAGTACTCGTGGGATACCGTTAATATCGCCAAGATTTAACTTATTGTAGCGGTATTTGGCGCAGCCGGCGGTCAGGATGACGGTATCGTCCGGGAGTGCTTTCGCGAATTCCGTATAGTATTCGCGGCTGTTGAAGCGTCCGTCGCAGCCTGCCATGACAATGAATTTGCGGATGGCACCGGAGCGGACAGCTTCAACGATCTGGTCGGCGAGTGCAAATACCTGCGCGTGGGCGAATCCGCCAACAATAGTGCCACTTTCTAGCTGCTCCGGAGGAGGACATTTCTTTGCGTGTTCAATGATTTCTGAGAAGTCTTTTTCTTCTCCGATACCGCCAGGAATATAGTGGCAGCCAGGATAGCCCACCGGACCAGTGTTATAGATACGGTCCTGATAGCTGGAATTCGGCGGTACGAGACAGTTAGTAGTCATGAGGATGGGACCGTGAAATGCTTCGAATTCTTCTTTTTGTTTCCACCAAGAACCTCCGTAATTACCATAGAAATGATTATATTTCTTGAATGCGGGATAAGAGTTGGCAGGAAGCATTTCAGAGTGGGTATAAATGTCTATGCCGCTGTCTTTTGACTGCTCTAAGAGCATTTCCAGATCACGTAGGTCGTGACCGGATACCAAGATGCCTGGGCGCGTTCCAACGTCAATTCGGACATTGGTAATTTCGGGATTACCATAAGCATCAGTATTTGCTTTATCTAGCAGAGCCATACCTTCGACGCCGTGCCTGCCGACTTCCAGAGTAAGGTCGATCAGCTCCGGAACAGAGAGTGTGTCATCCAAAGTATCGGCAAGTGCCCGCTGGATAAAGGCGTCCAGTTTATCGCTGTCCTGAAGCAGGGCATTGGCATGTTTCGTATAAGCAGACAACCCTTTGAGTCCGTAAGTGATCAGAGATCGAAGCGAGTTGACATCATCGTCATCGCTGGATAGGATGCCGGACTCAGCGGCTTTGTCAGCAAAAGTATCGACAGGCCCATACCAAGTGGCAGCGTCCGGAAGATCA
Source organism: bacterium (assembly GCA_963592205.1). Classification (GTDB taxonomy): domain Bacteria; phylum Bacillota; class Clostridia; order Lachnospirales; family Lachnospiraceae; genus Claveliimonas. The sequence continues at coordinate 16,119 of CAVAVU010000123.1, read as the reverse complement.
GAAGTATCCTGCAACTGGCGGAGCAGGAGCTGCATCTGTTCGAGAGTCTTACTGATGCGCTCAGTGATGAATTCTTCGTCAAAATTAGCATTGGTAATTGTTACAAACAGATTGAATGTGACGAGATGGTTGACGTCACCGGAGATTGGCATGCCTTCCTCGCGGAGCCTGGTTGTAACTGCAGAAAGTCCTTTGGTGACATATACTAAAAGATCCTGCAGATTCGATACGGAAGGCCGTTTGCCACAGACACCGACACGGGTGCAGCCGGAATTCCCGGCGGTTTCCTGACATTGATAACAGAACATGTTGTAATCCATAGATAGTTCCTCCTTGATTGGTGTTGATCATATGCCAGATAGTTTTTCCAGTTTTTATTTTCTTAAACGTGTATAAATACAGGAAAAGTTAGAAAATTAAACAGGAGAAAAGTTTGAAGTCCGGGCGTATCTGTAATATACTGAAAATGCTATGATATTATAGTGAATAAAATGCAGGTAACTGTATAGAACGGTTACAGGATGACAGGAGAATGAGAACGTGAAATATCTGATACCGTATTTGAAAAAATACAAGAAAGAAAGTATACTTGCGCCACTGTTTAAGATGCTGGAAGCGTGCTTTGACCTGATTGTGCCGCTTATTGTGGCGGATCTGATCGATGTGGGAATTGCAGGTAAAGACACACATTATATACTGACGCATTTCGGATTGCTGATTATGATGGCGCTTCTGGGACTTACCTGCAGCTTTACCGCGCAGTATTTTGCGGCGAGAGCGGCAACCGGAACATCCGCAGGATTACGGCATGAATTGCTGGACAAGATCCAGAGTCTCAGCCTTACAGAATTTGATCAGACAGGAGCGGCAACACTGATCACTCGTATGACCAGTGATGTCAATCAGGTACAGAATGGACTGAATATGACGTTGCGTCTGTTTATGAGAAGTCCGTTCATCGTGTTCGGCGCGATGATCATGGCATTTACGATTAATGCGAAGATGGCATTACTGTTTGTTGTGGCAATCATCGTGTTGTTCATTATCGTGTTTGGTGTGATGAAGCTGACGGCTCCATTATATCGTAATACACAGCAGAAGCTGGATAAGATCACCGAAGCAACCAGAGAGGATCTGACAGGCGTGCGTGTGATCCGTGCATTTGGAAGAGAAGAGACGCAGATTAAGAATTTTGCAGAACGCAACAGTAAGCTGTTGCATGCGCAGATCCATGTAGGAGATCTGTCGGCAATCATGAATCCGCTGACTTACGTGACAATCAATGCAGTTATTATTGCAGTGCTCTGGTTTGGATCCGGCATGGTAGAGGATGGTGTGCTCTTTTCCGGAGATATCATTGCACTGATTAACTATATCAACCAGATTCTGGTGGAACTTGTGAAGCTTGCCAATCTGATCGTGATCATCAGCAAGTCGCTTGCAAGTATGGGACGTGTCGGTCAGGTACTTGATATGGAAAGTTCTATGACCTTTGAGGGAAATGTGACAGGAGCCAATGAGAAAGCTGGTGGCGATGTCGTTGAGACAGCGGAAATGAATCGGGAAGAAGCTGTCCGGTTCGCTCATGTGGATATGCGCTATGCAGGCGCGGGAGCAGATTCCCTGACGGATATTACCTTTACGGCTAAGAAAGGACAGACCATCGGAATCATCGGAGGTACGGGAAGTGGTAAGTCTTCACTGGTGCAATTGATCCTGCGATTCTATGATGCGGCGAAAGGAACCGTGTATCTGGATGGTGAGCCGATACAGGAGTGGAGTCAGGACGCTCTGCGAGATAAGGTTGCAATCGTGCCTCAAAAGGCACAGCTCTTTACCGGAACGATCCGCAGTAATCTGTTAATGGGTAAAGCGGATGCCACGGAGGAAGAGATGTGGCAGGCACTGGACATAGCGCAGGCAGCGGAAGTGGTTCGTGGCAAGGCTGGCGGACTGGATGAACCCGTGGAACAGGGCGGAGCTAATTTCTCCGGTGGACAGAAGCAGCGACTTACGATTGCGAGAGCATTGATCGCCCATGCGGATATCCTGATTCTGGATGACAGTTCATCGGCACTGGATTATGCGACGGATGCGGCACTTCGAAAAGCATTAAAAACGTTGCCGGAAGAAACGACCGTGTTTATCGTCAGCCAGCGTGCGGGAACGATCGCCCATGCGGATCAGATTCTGGTATTGGATGACGGACAGATGGCAGGCATCGGTACCAATGAGGAACTGCTTGAGACCTGTCAGGTATATCGGGAAATTTACGAAAGTCAGTTTGAGAAGAAAACGGAGGAGAGATCATGAAAGAAAAACATACATGGAAAAAGATATTATTTCTGATCCGTCCTTATAAGTTATATGTGCTGTGCAGTCTGCTATGTGCACTGTTCAGCGTAACGGCGAGTCTGCTGATCCCGGTATTTACGGGAAATGTAATCGATACCTTTGCAGAAGGGGCGGCGGCACATGGAGACCGCAATCATTATCTGCTGATCCTTGGTGTGGTTGCAGTGATCGCGGCAGCAGCACAGTATATTATGGCGGCATTTAATAACCGGGTTACGTATCGGGTGTGCAGAGATATGCGTGATAAGGTCAGCAGGAAAATGCACCGTCTGCCGCTTGCCTATCTGGATAACCATCCAACCGGAGATCTGGTCAGCCGTATGGTAGCAGATGTGGATACATTTGCGGACGGTCTTCTGATGGGATTTACACAGTTATTTTCCGGCGTGATCACGATCGTGGCGATCCTTGGAATTATGCTGTATCTGAATACATTGATCGCATTGACCGTGCTGGTATTGACACCGCTTTCAATTCTGGTTGCCAGATCTATTGCTTCCGCAACTCATAAGTTTTTTGAGGCGCAGGCAGCAATTCGTGGTGAGCAGACGGCAATGATCAATGAGCTGGTAGAAGGACAGCGCGTAGTCAAAGCGTTGGGTTTGGAAGAGGAGAAACTTGCGGAGTTTGATGAAGTCAATGACAGGCTGCAGCAGGTGGCTATGAAGGCGACATTTTTCTCCAGTTTGACGAATCCAAGCACTCGTCTGGTAAATAATATCGTGTACGCGGTAATCACATTGATCGGAGCGTTCTTTACGGTGTCCGGCGGTATTACGATCGGACAGCTGAGTGTGTTCCTAAATTATGCGAGCCAGTATGCGAAGCCGTTCAATGAGATCAGCAGTGTGGTAACAGAGCTACAGAATGCAATTTCCTGTGCGGAACGTATTTTTGATATTCTGGAAGAGGCAGACCAGATACCGGAAAAAGATCCGGCAGTCAGTCCGGATTGTAAAGGTGAGGTGGAACTTGATCATGTGTCCTTCCGGTATGTGCCGGACAGACCACTGATCAAAGATCTGAATCTGAAGGTAAATCCGGGAGAGCGTGTGGCAATCGTCGGACCAACCGGATGTGGTAAGACAACCATCATCAATCTGCTGATGAGATTCTATGATGTGGATTCCGGAGAGATCCGGGTGGATGGTGCAGATATCCGGGATATGACGAGACATGATCTGCGCAGCCGATATGGTATGGTGCTTCAGGATACCTGGCTCTGTACAGGAACAGTTCGGGAAAATATCGCCCACGGTAAACCTGATGCCACGGAGGAAGAGATTGTAGAAGCAGCAAAGGCGGCTCATGCGGATTCCTTTATCCGCAGACTTCCACAGGGCTATGACACGATGATCACCGGTGGTGGCGGTAATCTGTCAGCCGGACAGAGACAGCTGCTTTGTATCGCAAGAGCAATGCTGTGTCTGCCGATGATGCTGATTCTGGATGAGGCGACATCTTCCATTGATACCCGTACGGAGATGAAAATCCAGTCTGCATTTGCCAGGATGATGAAGGGGCGTACCAGTTTTATCGTAGCTCACAGACTGTCAACGATCCGTGAGGCGGATGTGATCCTGGTTATGAAGGACGGAAGTATTATCGAGCAGGGAAGCCACAAAGAGCTGCTGGCAACAGGCGGCTTCTATGCGAATCTGTATAACAGTCAGTTCGCAGAAAGTTAAGTGATCAGCATTTTTGAGGTGCTCTGAACAGTTAAGGATAGATGCTCTGAACAGTTATAGAGATATAAGAAGTATTTCGACATTACTAATAGAATAACGACAGAAGAGAAGCGCTTGCGGCAATTGCCGGGGCGCTTTTTTGCATAATACAGAAGAAAAAGAAGAAACTTTATAATGACAAGCTTCACAAATTGCTAAAATGCGCGCTGAACCCGTGCTATGATAGGTGCAAATATTGGGTGAGGTGAGTATAAATGGAGAGACAATTTCCGAAAAATGTGAAACAGATTGGGAATGTCAGCGACAGTCCGCGTATTTACGTGGAAGATTATGTGGAGACATTTCTGAATCAATTGGAGGAACAGGGAGGAGATACGACTGTAACGGCATTTCTGCTGGGAGAAAAGGTACAGATTGAGGGAGAAGAATGTATCTTTGTGACTGGAACATTGCAGGTCAAAGACCGTCCGGAAGAGCAGTTGGATGCTGTGATCACAAGAGAAGATCTGGAACGGGCGAAGGTGGAAAGTCGGGAATATTTCCACGAGCTGGATATTGTGGGATGGTTTCAGACAGTGCCGGACAGGCCATTGGCACTGAGCCGGGAAATGGCAAAGGCGCATGAGAAATTATTACCGGAAAAATATAGTCTGCTGATCTTAAAAGGGCAGGAAGAGGAGTTGTATTTTGCCTATAAATTCAAAGAGTTGATGGAGATTGGCGGGCATTATATATTTTATGAAAAGAATCCGGACATGCAGAGCTATATGATCCGGGAGCGCAGGCAGATCGGCGTGACTCCCAGTGAAGTGGTTGAGGATCGAGCTGCAAAGGATTTTCGCAGCACCATAAAAGGACGGATGGAGGTCAGAGAGCAGCGGAGGGAATCCAGGTATGTGTATCTGACAAGTGTCCTGCTGGTTGTGGTGGTGCTTGCAATTGGTATCTCAACCATGAATAATTATGATAAGATGAATTCCGTGCAGAATTCGATTGAAACCCTGTCCTCGAATATGGGTGTAAACGGTTCAGCGGGGGAGGGCAGTCAGGAAGATGCGCAGAATGGACAGAATACACAGGAAGTGCAGAATTCAGACACTCAGAACGACCAGAGTGATCAGCAGACCACGGGACAGACCGGACAGGGCGACCAGGGGGATGATGCGAGCGGAACTGATAAAGCATCTCAGGAGACGAATGGAGGAACGACTCCGGATCCGTCTACGATTCAGGAAGAATTGCAGGGATCATCAGAGGATTATTATGTGGTACAGAAGGGAGATACGCTGGATCTGATCAGCAAGAAACTCTATGGGACAACCTCAGAAACCGATGCAATCTGCCGGATGAATGGATTGGAAGACGGGAATCTGATATTCATCGGACAGAAATTGTTATTGCCATAAAAGTGTGGTATGATAAGGAAGTCCAAGTAGGCAGTAAATGAAATCATGAACAGAATGGTATTTGCTGTAGAGTAAAAAGGGGATAACAATGAGACGAAAGAAGAAACCGGATATACATATAGTAGAGAATCATGAGGACGAGACAGATGCACTGATTGATGAGGTGCTGAAGGAGCTCCGGGAAGAAGATGGCGTGCAGGAGGATATTGACGAGCAGGTGCGTAAGCATAGAAAGAGTCAGAAGATAAAGCGGATTGTCGCAGCAGTTCTGATTGTAGTGGTTGTTGTGGCACTGGCGCTTGTGATCAATCTGCGAACCTATACGACATCCAGGGTCAGCACGACTTATGAGATCAATGCGGAAGGCAATGTAAGCTATCTGGAATTTGGCACTGGTGTATTGAAATACAGCAAGGACGGTATTGCACTGGTGAACCGTAAGGGTGATGAAGAATGGAACCAGCCTTATCAGATCAAGAATCCGATCGTGAATACATGGCAGGATGAAGCTGTGGTTGTTGCAGATAAAGGTGGTAATACGATCATGGTTATGGACAAAAAAGGTCTGAAGGGCGAGATGCAGACAGCACTTCCTGTAGAACGGGTATCCGTATCGTCCCAGGGAATTGTCTGTGCGGTACTTACAACGAATTCGTCACCGAAGCTGGTCTGCTATGACGCGGAGGGTAATGTGCTGGTAGAACTTACTACATCGCTTACGGGTACGGGATATCCGATGGATGTCAGTCTGTCAGAGGATGGTAAGATGCTGTTGGTATCTTATCTCAGTGTACAGAAAGGGCAGATGTTAACGAAAGTGGTATATTATAATTTTGACGGAACCAAGGAGAAGAGTCAGGACTATGAAGTGACCTCGGATGAGTATCCTGGAGTCGTGGCGGCATCAGCATATTACATGGATGCGGACACTTCTGCAGTCGTAACCGACAACAGCCTGCTCATTTATAAAGGGGCAGACAAGCCGAAGCTTTCCAAGAATATTACAATAAATAAGAAGATCAAGAGTGCATTTCACAGTGACAAATATATCGGTCTGGTTCTGAAAAATGAAGGAAAAGGCGGATACGAATTGTGTCTGTATAATAAATCGGGCAAGAAGATCATGTCAGAAGACTTTACCGGAGACTATGCCAATGCGAAGATCAGCGGCAGTCAGGTATTGATGTACGATGGTAAAAAGTGTAGTGTATATACCCGCAATGGCATCCATAAGTATCAGGGTGAAGTGGATGATACGATTCTGGAGATATTCCCTACATTCGGAGTGAACAAATATATAGTGATGAGTGCAAATGGGATGGAGATTGTCCGATTTGTAAAGTAAGGAGAAATATATGGATAACTGGTTAGTGATCGTGGTTGCGGGAGCATTTTTGCTTGGTCTGATCATAGGTATAGCGAGAGGTGCGATTAAGATTACCGTGTCGCTTCTGGCAACGATCGTGACATTCGCGCTGGTATTTTTCCTGACGCCATATGTCAGTAAGGGGATTATGAAGGTGACACCGGCACAGGATGTACTGGAGACGAAGATAGAGTCTACAATTGCCGGAATGGTGCTGGGAGGCAGCGAAGAAGGCGGTACGAACAAGGAAGATCAGATTCGGAATGCATTGAAGGCGGCAGGCGTGGATGAGAATCGATTGAATGAACTGGGCATTACCGTAGAAGATATTGCAAATGGTAATATCAGTAAGAATGATCTGGCAGAAATGGGAATTTCGCGGAACATTCTGGATGGAATCAATCAGCAGAACACGGATAATGTGACGGAGGCGCTGGAAGAGACCGAGATTCCAAGGGATATGCAGATATCTGCAATCGAGAACGTGGACATGCCATCGGTATTTAAGAATCTGTTGCTGACCAATAACAACAGTGAGATCTATGACAAGCTTGGGGTGACCGGATTTGTGAGTTATGTGGCTACTTATATGGCAAAACTGATCATCAATGTAGCGGCCTTTTTATTGACCTTTATAGTTGTGTCTATCATACTGCGGGCGATTATTTTCTCGCTGAATGTGGTGTCTGAACTTCCGGTAGTCGGACTGGTGAACCGTCTGGCTGGCGGTGTGCTTGGCATGCTGATGGTGCTTGTTGTGGTGTGGATGGTGTTCCTCGTGATCACGATGCTGTACACGACTGGAATCGGAAAAAGTATGATTGCTATGATTCAGGAAAATGATTTCCTTAAGACGATCTATGAGTATAATCCGGTACTGAAGCTGGCGACATCCATGAAAATATAGAAATGAAAAGGGAATGCTTTGATTTTTTGAAGCATTCCTTTCTTTTGATAAAAACTGGACTGGTTAAAAATATAAAAGCTGGATATTTCAAACAGTCCATATATGGGGTATTATTCATACTAATCCTATAGGTAAATATCGATAATAAAATATAAAAGCAGGAGGGCTCTGAAAATGAGTACAGAAAGATATGAATTAAATAAACAGTTGGCACAGATGTTGAAGGGTGGCGTCATCATGGACGTTACGACACCGGAGCAGGCAAAGATCGCAGAAGAAGCCGGCGCATGTGCGGTAATGGCACTGGAAAGAATCCCGGCAGACATTCGTGCTGCAGGCGGTGTATCCCGTATGAGCGATCCGAAAATGATCAAAGGTATTCAGGAAGCTGTTTCTATTCCTGTTATGGCGAAATGCAGAATCGGACATTTCGTAGAGGCTCAGATATTAGAGGCTATTGAAATTGATTACATAGATGAAAGTGAAGTATTATCACCGGCGGATAATGTATATCATATTGACAAGCGTCAGTTCAAGGTGCCGTTTGTATGCGGAGCAAAAGATCTCGGAGAAGCACTTAGAAGAATCAATGAAGGTGCATCCATGATCCGTACCAAAGGCGAACCGGGAACCGGAGATGTGGTTCAGGCAGTGACACATATGCGCAAGATGAACCAGCAGATCGCACAGCTTGTGTCAATGAGAGATGATGAACTTTTTGAAGCGGCTAAAACACTTCAGGTGCCTTATGAATTAGTAGAATATGTACACAATAACGGAAAACTCCCGGTTGTAAACTTTGCAGCAGGCGGCGTGGCAACTCCGGCAGACGCAGCGCTTATGATGCAGCTTGGCGCAGAAGGTGTATTTGTAGGTTCTGGTATCTTTAAATCAGGTGATCCAAAGAAACGTGCAGCAGCAATCGTAAAAGCCGTTACTAATTACAAAGATCAGAAGATGCTGGCAGAACTCTCGGAAGACCTTGGAGAAGCAATGGTCGGAATCAATGAGCAGGAGATACAGCTTCTGATGGCAGAGAGGGGCAAATAAAGTGAGAGTAGCAATACTTGCAGTACAGGGGGCGTTCATCGAACACAGGAAAAAGCTGGAAGCACTTGGTGCAGAATGTATCGAACTTCGGAAAAAAGAAGATCTGGAGAAACCGTTTGACGGTCTGATTCTTCCGGGAGGCGAGAGTACCGTACAGGGAAAACTGTTGCGGGAGCTTGGAATGTACGATTTCTTAAAAGAAAAGATTGAAAACGGAATGCCGGTTCTCGCAACCTGCGCCGGACTGATCTTGCTGGCAGAGCATTTGAGCAATGATGCGCATGTGTATTTTGGCACGTTTCCTGTTACGGTGCGGAGAAATGCTTACGGCAGACAGCTTGGAAGCTTTCACACAGATGCGGAAGTGAAAGGTATTGGAGAAGTGCCGATGACATTTATCAGAGCACCTTATATTGAGTCGGCAGACGATCAGGTCCAGGTGCTTGCCCGTGTAGATGATAGAATTGTGGCAGTACAGTATGGTGCACAGATTGGCTTATCCTTTCACCCGGAACTGGATGCGGATAACCGGATTCATGAAAAATTCCTGGAATTAATAGCTGACCGTTCGCTGTAAAGCATAATTCGCGTATATAAAAAACAACAATTGTAGAAAAAATTAAAAAAATTTGCAAAAACCCCTTGCATTTTTCCGTGTAAGGGGTTATATTAAACGAGTGATATGAATCACGTATTCCTCGATAGCTCAATGGTAGAGCACACGGCTGTTAACCGTGGGGTTGTTGGTTCGAGCCCAACTCGGGGAGCTTGGAGACCTGTAAAGTATAGCTTTACAGGTCTTTTCTGTTTTTAAAATATTTTTATAGCAAAATCTCGAGGTAAAGATTCTGGCGGAGAAATAAAAAGTTGTTGACAAACCTGAGATGAGCAACTATAATCCTTTCATAAGAAAACGTTATATATGACAAAGGCGTCAAAAGTTATTTTGGATGCTTTTTTTAGTTATGGACAAAGATGTCTGGAATATTCCGGACATCTTTTCGCATATTTTGGATGAGACGCAGGAGGTAGTTATGGAAGAAAGAAAAATGTTGTTGCAGGTGCAGGACTTATCCGTGGAATTCCGAACTGCAGAGGGTATTGTACATGCGGTAAATCATCTGGACTATGAACTTCATGAGGGAGAAGCACTGGGAATTGTAGGTGAGAGTGGAAGTGGAAAGAGCGTATCTTCGTTGGCTGCAATACAATTAATTCCCAATCCACCTGGAAAAGTAACCAGTGGAAAGATTTTATATGAAGGCGAAAACCTGCTCGATAAGTCTGAAAAAGAGATGGAGAGTATTCGTGGAAATAATATATCCATGATTTTTCAGGAACCGATGACTTCGTTGAATCCAATTATCAGTTGTGGTGACCAGATTGCAGAAGTATTGATGCTTCATAAAGGAATGAAGAAGAAAGCAGCCAGAACAGCGGCGGTAGATATGATGAAACAGGTAGGGATTGCTAATCCGGAATTGAGGGCAAAGCAATATCCGCATCAGATGTCGGGCGGTATGAGGCAGAGAGTTATGATTGCGATGGCATTAGCCTGTAAACCAAAGATCTTGATTGCGGATGAACCGACAACGGCATTGGACGTGACCATTCAGGCACAGATTTTGGATCTGATCCGTTCATTGAATAAAGAATCGGATACAGCTGTAATTATGATCACACATGATCTTGGTGTAGTAAATGAGTTGTGTCAGAAAGTTATTGTGATGTATACCGGAAGGGTTATGGAGGAAGCCTCGACTGAGGAATTATTTGCCAATCCGTTACATCCATATACGATAGGACTGCTGAATGCGATACCGAAGATTGAAAAAGAGAAAAAAAGCCTTTCTACTATACCAGGAGTTGTGCCAGATCCAATGGAAGAGATCATTGGCTGTAGTTTCTGCCCGAGGTGTGATAAGGCAAAGGACATCTGCAAGAGTAAAGAACCGCCGATGATATTGGTAAATGGACGAAAAGTTCGATGTTGGTTATATGCGGAGGAGGTGTAGTGGATGGAGGAGAGTAAAAATCTGATAGAAGTAAAAGATATGAAAATACACTTTCAACAAAAAGGTGGCAAGGTTGTGAAGGCTGTGGATGGAATTACATTTTCTATCCGAAAGGGAGAGACATTTGGAATTGTAGGTGAAAGTGGTTGTGGGAAAAGCACACTTGGAAGAGGAATATTAAGGTTGATAGAACCTACTGACGGAAAAGTATTTTATGATGGTCGGGACATGAGCACAATGAGCGATAAAGAAATGAAGGAACTTCGGAAGAAAATCCAAATCATATTTCAGGATCCGTCGGCATGTCTGAATCCCAGAAGAACGATGAAACAGATTCTCATGGAACCATTTCGAGTTCATGGCATCAAAGATAAAGAGTTTGTGGAACACAGAATCCGGGACTTAGTAGAACTTGTAGGTCTGGCAGATTATCATTTGTCGAGATATCCACATGAATTATCAGGTGGTCAGAAGCAGAGAATCGGTATTGCAAGAGCGTTGGCTTTGAATCCGGAATTGATCGTGTGTGACGAGGCAGTATCAGCGTTGGATGTGTCAGTTCAGGCGCAGGTTATTAATCTGTTAGATGAACTGCAGAAAAAACTGGGACTTACATATATCTTTATTTCGCATAATCTGAACGTGGTTCACCATATCAGTGATCGGATCGGGGTTATGTATCTTGGAAAAATGGTTGAAATTGCGACCGCAGATGAACTGTATGATTCGCAGGCGCATCCGTATACGGAAGCATTGTTATCAGCCATTCCACAGGTGGATTCACATAAAATTAAGGATAGAATCATCTTACAGGGAGAAGTGCCAAGTCCGTCAAATCCGCCGAAAGGATGTTGTTTCCATACGAGATGTCCGCACTGTATGGAAATGTGCACAGAGGTTAAGCCGGATCTGGTAAGCGTAGGAAATGAACATTATGCAGCGTGTCATTTGACACGGAAAAGCGTATTTCACCTTTCAAATAGTTCAGCAAATTGAAAAATTTGAAAGTTGAAATAGATAACCTGAAGGAAAGTTAAAGGAGAGAAGGAGGAAGCTTATGAAATTAAGAACACGAGTCCTTGCGACATTGCTTGTTACGGCACTGACACTGGCAGGATGTGGGAATGCTGCTAAACATGGAGATGCAGATACCAGTACATCAAACTCATCAGAATCAAAAAGCTCGGATCAGTTGATTATTGGAGCTGAGACAGATGTGGTTACACTGGATCCCGGACGTTGCTACGAGACCTATGCAAATACTTTGATGAGGGCATGCTACGATACCTTATTTGATATGCCGACTGGAACAGAAGAACCTCAGCCACTTTTGGCGAAGGATATTCAGTATTCAGACGATGGACTTACTGTAACGGTTACTCTTCGTGATGATGCTGTGTTTGCTTCCGGTAATCCGGTGACGGCAAAAGATGTACAGTTTTCTATTATGAGATGTAAGAATCTGAAAGACAATCCGTCTTTTATCTGTGATGGAATTGACAGTATCGATATAGTGGATGATTATACAGTACAGTTTAACCTGAATACACCAGACAGCTCATTTACAGCAAAACTTTGTTACAATGCATTAAGTATTATTGATTCGGAGGCTGCAAAAGAGCAGGGAGCAACTTGCGATGAAGATGCAGCGACAACAGATACTGCTAAGGATTATTTTGATGCAGGTGCAAGTCTTGGATCTGGACCATATACGCTGGAGAGTTGGACTCCGGATGAAGAATTCGTGCTTACGAAAAACGATAAATATTATGATGGAGATGTGGCATTTTCTAAGGTGACAATCAAAGAAATGGATGATGCCAATACTCAGATGATGTCTTTGAAACAGAATGATATTCAGGTGGCAATGGGACTGAATCAGGATACAGTCGGAGAACTGGAAGGTGCTGACGGAGTAGATGTCAATTCATATGCAACATTGACTATGGGATTTGTGTATATGAATATGGATGAAAGTATAGGAGGTCCTGTATCTGATCCACTTGTGCAGCAGGCAGTTCGCCTGGCTTTGGATTACAAAGGAATCCAGGATATTGTTGGTGATGGTTCTCTGACACCGACATCTTATATTCAGGTTGGCCTGCTTGGCGCTCTGGATGCGAGAGATACATCTTACACAGATGTTGATAAAGCAAAGGAACTGATGAAAGAAGCCGGCTATGAGGATGGCTTTGAGATCGATTTCCCATGTTGTACACTGGCACCGGAAGGAATCCCGCTTACAGATCTTGCACAGAAAGTTGCGAGTGATCTGGAAAAAATTGGAATTAAGTTAAATATAGTGACACAGGATTGGAATGGTGGATATGCAGACGATTATCGTAATGGCACATTAGGCATGAGTCTGATGTACTGGTCACCGGATTATATCGATCCAAATGCACAGCTTGAGTTTCTGCCGGGAGGTATTGTTGGACTGAGAGCAGGCTGGGCAGCAGAGATGGATCCGGAGCTTGCAGCTATGAAGGAGAAGATTGTTGCGGAAACAGATCAGGATGCACGTGTAGAACTTTTGAAAGAAATGCAGGAAAGTACAGCTGATTCGGGTCCGATTATTCCAATCGTACAGTATCCAAAATACATCGGATCATCAGATACACTTACAGGAACCGATTTTTCAGATATCTATCGTGTGGATATCAGAGCAATCGCGTATAAATAAGTGTGATTGCAGGGAGAAATAGATTGCGGAGGTAAACGCATGGACACTTTGAAATTTATCATAAAAAGGATTTTCTATCTGTTAATATTGCTGCTTGGAGTGGCAACGATAGTATTTGTATTGACACGCCTTGTGCCGACAGATCCGGTTGCAGCTAATTTGAGCCAGCGTAATTTGGGTAATGAAGAGATGGTAAATGCCTTTAGAGCCAAATGGGGGCTGGATAAACCGGTGTGGCAGCAATACCTTATCTACCTGAAGGGACTTCTGCAACTGGATTTCGGAACATCAATCCGTACTGGTAAGCCTGTGCTGTCTGAATTAAAGCGTTGCTTCCCGGCGACATTGGAGTTGTCCATATTTGCCATTATATTTGCCTCCGTAGTCGGGATTCTCTTTGGCGTAATATCTGCATTAAAGAGAAACAGTGTTATTGATCAGATTGTACGTGGAGTATCTGTAGCAGGTGTTAGCGTGCCGACGTTCTGGCTGGCATTGTTGTTGTTATATTTGTTTTATTATAAACTTGGTATTGCGCCTGGTACAGGCAGAATAAGTTCATATTTTAAACCACCGGAAACAGTAACAGGACTTTATGTAATAGATGCCCTGATAGAAGGAAATATATACAAAGCAATAGATTGTCTTGGTCATCTCGTACTGCCGGGAGTTGTACTGGGAAGCTTTACCATGGGGTTGATTACGAGAACAACCAGATCAAATTTGCTGGAGGTCATGTCGACTGATTACATACGGACGGCAAAAGCAAAAGGAATGGCGAGAGTTCGCCTGATATTGCATCATGCAATGGGAAATGCGCTCATTCCTGTATTGACAGTTATTGGTCTTGGTCTTGGTAACCTGTTAGGTGGAACAGTATTGGTAGAAACTATATTTACATGGCCTGGAGTTGGACAGTTTGCGTATGAGTCGGTATTGAAATTGGATTCGCCGGGAATTATCGGAGTGGCGATACTGATCGCATTTAATTACGGTGTGATCAATACGCTGATTGATATCCTGTATGGTGTGATCGATCCAAGAGTAAGGAGTAAGTAGGTATGAAGAAAAAATTAAAAAGAATATTTACATCTAATTTTTTATTCACATTCGGAATTATCATTTGCGTATTCTGGATACTTGCCTCACTTCTGGCTCCGGTATTAGCACCATATGATCCGATTGCGCAGGAATTGGCAGATAAACTGCAGGCACCCAGTGTGGCACATTTGTTTGGAACCGACAATTTTGGGCGAGATATTCTGAGTCGGGTGTTGTATGGAGGACGTTATTCGCTGCTGGCAGGTATGCTGACAGTTCTGCTGGCTGGAATATTCGGCAGCATTTATGGTGCTATAGCCGGATATGTGGGCGGTGTATTAGATAATGTGATGATGAGGATTTCGGAAATGATTCAGGCATTTCCTACGATCATATTGGCAATTGTTATCTCGGCAGCACTTGGATCCAGCATGTTCAATACAGTACTTGCGATGATCATCGTGGGATGGCCGAATTATGCACGACTGATGAGAAGCGTAGTGCTGTCTGTAAAAGAGAATGAATATGTAGAAGCAGCCAGAGCACTTGGCACAGGAAAAGCCAGAGTCCTGTTCTCTGAAATCATTCCCAATAGTATGACATCGGTAATTGTTATGGCGACCACCGATATCGGTAATCAGATTCTGCTGTTTGCAACATTGAGTTTCCTTGGTTTGGGCAATCCGCCGCCGACACCGGAATGGGGCATGATGGTATCGGATGGAGTAGCGTATTTTAATAAATTCTGGGTTGCAGGATTTCCGGGATTAGCAATTTTTACAATGGCAGTAGGAGCTAATTTTGTGGGTGATGGATTAAGAGATTTGATGGATCCAAAACTTAGAAAAAATTTCTGATGTAGATATGTAAGAGAATAGTAGGCTGTGACTGATGAAAGAGATGAATCGGTCACAGCCTGTTATTATGTGGAAATTTGCTTAATGGGACGTTTGGAATTGCTGCCAGGAAGGAGTTAAAACACCTTCGTTAATACGTACAGGATCTGGATACGAAACTCCCTGAAGATCTAATTCTACGTGATCAATGATTTCTGGTGTTAATGGTGCATTTACCTCTACGCCAGGGATTGGAAAATCTTCCACTGGTTTGGTTGGTATATGTTCAAGACGTAAAATTTCATCAAGACCGGAGATTACCTTGCCAAAGACCGGATAGAGACCTTTGTGTTCCGGACATGCGCGCAGTGGAAAGAAGAATTCGCAACCGGCTTGACCAAGATCATCGTAACCGCCCATACACACACAGCCAACATCAGAATCCAGTGGGGAAATTTCCGGATGCAGGTCACTTTCGTACGGAATAAGGTATTGACCTTCAGACTTTCGGAAACCTGTATAACTCATGTCAATCCAGTTGCCTGGAACAATTCGTTCAATCGGATGATGATCGAAAATTTTGTGAGAGGCGGCATAGATAAAGCTGTTTACAGTGTTGGGAGCATAGTCGGGGAGAAGCTTGATGATAATCTGAGAGCCATTGGTCATGTATAGTGTTGCGGTTGGGTTCATAAATGGTGCCTCCTTATTTTTTATATAATCTCTCGGAATCTTCAGCCCAATAAAATCAAGGTTTTCAGATTCCTCTTTT
>CAVAVU010000122.1:0-14522 GCA_963592205.1 bacterium | reverse complement strand
AGCCGCATTTATTCAGACTTTATTTCGAGATATCAGCTGGGAAAGTTGAGTTATTTACAAATGTGGAACCGAATGGGTAGATGTTGTGCTTCCGCCGGCAGCGATGGGACCGGTAGTAGCATTGATCGGACTGGAACTTTCAAGTTCTGCAGCAAGCAATGCGGGACTTCTGGATGATAAGATCGATATGAAAAATGTGATCGTATTCATGGTAACAATTGGTGTGGCAGTATTTGGTAATGTACTGTTCCGTGGCTTCCTTTCTGTTATCCCGATTCTGATCGCGGTTATCGCAGGTTATATCGCGGCACTTTGCTGTGGTATTCTGGATTTCTCACAGGTAATTGCAGCACCGTGGTTTGCAATTCCGAATTTCCAGATGGCGAAGTTCGATCTGGGTGCGATTCTGATGATACTGCCTGTGCTTCTGGTTATCACATCGGAGCATATCGGACATCAGGTAGTTACCGGTAAGATCATCGGTCGTGACCTCCTGAAAGATCCGGGACTTCACAGATCTCTGTTTGGAGATAATTTCTCTACTATGCTTTCTGGTCTGATCGGTTCTGTACCGACAACCACATATGGAGAGAATATCGGTGTTATGGCGGTAACAAAGGTATACAGCGTGCGTGTAATCGCGGGTGCGGCAGTGTTGTCCATTATCTGTTCGTTTGTAGGTAAGCTGTCTATGCTGATCCAGACCATTCCGGGACCGGTAATCGGTGGTATTTCCTTCCTGTTATACGGTATGATCGGAGCATCCGGTATCCGTATTCTGGTAGATTCCAAAGTAGATTACGGTCGTTCCCGTAACCTGACACTGACATCTGTTGTATTCGTGACCGGTCTGTCAGGTATTGCAGTGAACTTCGGTGATGTGTAGCTTACAGGTATGGTACTGGCGTGTGTAGTAGCCATGATACTGAGTCTGATCTTCTATGTGCTGGATAAATTCCATTTGACCAACGATCAGGAAGAAACACAGGAATAAGAGAAGAATATTGAGAAGTAATACAAAGAGAAGCAGGCGGTTATTCGCCTGCTTCTTCGTTTCCCTTTGGTTCCGGCAGATACACATGTACCTGCTCAATGCGGTTTTTATCTAATTTTTCAACAACCATACGGATGCCATCTTCCGTGGTGATCTCGTCACCTGCTTCGGGAAGTCGATCCAGATGCTCGATGATCAATCCACCTACGGAATCGTAATCATCGGAAGAAAGGTCAAGATCCAGACGGTCGTTAATTTCTTCCAGATTAGTAGAACCTTCTACCTGATATTCCAGTGGACCAATCTCTTTGATAAAGTCTTCTTCGTTGTCGTCATATTCATCGCGGATCTCACCGACGATCTCCTCCAGCAGATCCTCTAAGGTAATGAGTCCTGCAGTCTCGCCATATTCATCCAGCACGATGGCTATGTTAAATGAAGATTCCCTCATTTCCAACAGAAGCTCGGAAATGTTCTTGTATTCATAAGTGAAATATGCTTCTCTGAGAATATCCCGCAGATGAAAGTCCTTTTTATTATCGTATAACAGCAGATCTTTCATATTGATCGTACCGATGACGTTATCTGTGGTGTCCTCAAAGATCGGGAGACGGGTAAATTTGTCTTCCCGGAATATATCAATCAGTTCATCGTAAGTACTGTTCACATCCGCAAATGTTACATGCACACGCGGAACCATAACATCCTTTGCTTTAGCGTCACCCAGATCGAACACGTTATTGATCATCTCTTTTTCTTCTGATTCGATCACGCCGTCCTCGTGGCTGACATCTACGATGGTACGCAGATCGTTCTCTGTCATAACTTTAGTGTTGGCATTCGGATCAATGCGCATGATCCGCAGGATGACATTGGCCATGCCGTTCACGATGAAGATTACTGGTGTCATCAGTCGGATGAAAATGCTGATGAGCGGTGCATAGAGAAGGGAAATCTTCTCGGAATGTATTGTGGCCATGGTCTTTGGTGTGATCTCGCCAAAGAGCAGGATCAGCAGGGTAAGGATACCGCTGGCGATCGCTACCATGGAGCCGCCCAGTCCATATGCCAGAGAGGTGGTCAGCGATGCGGCAGACAGGTTCACGATGTTGTTGCCAATTAAGATGGCACTTAAGAACTTCGCCGGATCATCTGTGATTTTTAATAAGGTTTTCGCCCGTGCATTGCCTTCGTCGGCAAACGTACGGATTCGGATTCTGTTGACGGTGGTCATTGCGGTCTCTGCGGATGAAAAGAATGCAGAGAGAAATAATAATACCAGCAATATAATCAACTGTATGACGTCACTCGAGTCCAATGATATGTTCACTCCTTCTTGTGATAAAAATTTGTACAGTATTGCTGTACATAACATTGGAATTAATATACCTTATTTCAGGGAATATTGCAAGTGCAGAAGTGGCGATTTGACAGGCGTTACTTTACATTGCAATCCTTTTAGTGTATGATTTACAATGAATAAAAAAGTGGGGTAAATGCGATGAACGAGATTTTATATAAGAGATTATGTGAGGCGGTTCCGACGGAAAGTGTACTCATAAATGAGCCAATGAAAAAGCACACGACATTTCGCATCGGAGGTCCGGCGGATTACTTTGTGATACCAGCCTCATGGGAAGAAGCAGAGCAGGTGATCGGCATTTGCAAAGAGCTTCAGACACCTTACTATATAATAGGAAACGGAAGCAATCTTCTGGTATCCGATCAGGGATATCGGGGAGTGATCATACAGTTATATAAAGAAATGAGCCAGGTGGAAGTAGATGGCAAAGTGATTCGTGCGCAGGCGGGAGCATCTCTTGCACGCATTGCGGGGGCGGCGCTGGAAGCAGGGCTTACCGGATTCGAATTTGCCGCAGGAATCCCCGGCACGCTTGGCGGGGCATGTGTAATGAATGCAGGTGCGTATGGCGGAGAGATGAAAGACGTATTGCTGCGAGTGACTGTGCTGGATGAAGATGATAAGATCCGCGTGATTGAGAAGGATGATCTGGAACTGGGATACCGTACCAGCATTATTGCAAAGATGGGTTACACGGTACTCGGTGCAGAAATTGAATTACAGGAAGGTGAAAAAGAAGCCATCCGTGCACAGATGAACGAATTAAAAGAAAAACGCGTGACCAAACAGCCGTTAGAGTATCCAAGTGCCGGAAGTACATTTAAGAGACCGGAAGGATATTTTGCCGGTAAGCTGGTACAGGATGCGGGACTTCGCGGATTCCGCGTAGGTGATGCCATGGTATCAGAGAAGCACTGTGGATTTGTGATTAATGCGGGTGAGGCGACTGCTGCGCAGGTGGATGACCTGATGAAGCAGGTATCTGCGAAAGTAAAAGAACAGTTCGGTGTGACATTGGAGCCGGAAGTGAAGAGACTGGGAGAGTTTTAAAAATGAGATTTGTTATTGTTACAGGAATGTCGGGAGCAGGAAAAAGTTCCGTACTTAAAATGCTGGAGGATGTAGGTTATTTCTGCATGGATAATCTGCCGGTATCACTGGTGCCGAAGCTTACAGAGCTTCTGTCTATGCCGAATTCTACGATTGATAAGGTGGCGCTTGGCATGGATATCCGGAGCAGATACGGAGCCGGAGACCTGGGAGATGCGCTGGATCAGCTGGATGAGATGGATGTATCCTATGAGATTTTATTTTTGGATGCAAAGGATAATGTACTGATCAAGCGTTATAAAGAGACCAGAAGAAGTCATCCGCTGTCCGGAGCGGGACGTGTAGATCAGGGTATTGCAGAAGAACGTCGGCTGCTTGTGCCGCTGCGGAATCGCGCAGATTATATTCTGGATACCAGCAGACTGCTGATCCGGGATCTGAAACGTGAGATCACCAGCATTTTCGTGGAAGATAAGCAGTATAAGAATCTGTATATTACGGTGCTTTCATTTGGATTCAAATACGGCATTCCAAGCGATGCGGATCTGGTCTTTGATGTGCGTTTCCTGCCGAACCCTTATTATATAGAAGAACTCCGACCGAAGAGCGGTAATGATAAGGAAGTACAGGACTATGTGATGCAGAATGAGAAGTCCGGTCAGTTCCTGAATAAACTGACGGATATGATCAATTTCCTGATTCCGAATTATATTGCGGAGGGTAAGACACAGCTTGTCATTGCGATTGGATGTACCGGGGGAAAACATAGATCTGTTACGTTAGCCAATGCGCTGTACGGCGAACTGGAACAGTCGGAAGGCGACTATGGCGTGAAGATCGAGCACAGAGATATAGAGAAAGATGCAATTACAAAGGCAAGGTAGGTTGATATGTCATTTTCGAGCAAGGTAAAAGAAGAACTGGCTGAGCAGATTCCGGCGGCAAGACATTGTATGCTGGCGGAGCTTGCGGCAATTACAGCAATAAGCGGACGTACCGAAACGGATGAAGCAGGAGAGAAAATCGTGCATATTCATACGGAAAATGCTGCTGTAGCGAGAAAATACTTTACATTACTGGAAAAAACATTTAATATAGGGAGTGAAGTTTCTGCGTATACTTCTGTCCGTAGTAATCCGGAAAAAGGAAGTAATATTTATTATCTTCTTGCTCAGGGAGAGGGACTACAGGCTGTTTTGAATGCGTCAGTGCAGGCGGTATGCTGTAAGAGGGCATATCTTCGGGGAGCGTTTCTGGCAGCAGGCTCTGTCAGTGATCCGAGCAAGTCATATCATTTCGAAATTGTGTGTAGTTCGGAAGAGATGGCTGACTATCTGCAGAGATTGATGATCGGTTTCGATATGGAGGCGAAGATTGTCAGACGCAAGAAGAATTACGTAGTATACTTAAAGGATGGAGCCGGAATTGTAGATATGCTGAATGTCATGGAGGCGCATGTTGCATTGATGGAACTTGAGAATGTCCGTATTCTTAAGGAGATGCGCAATTCGGTGAACCGCAAGGTGAACTGTGAGACAGCGAATATCAATAAGACAGTATCGGCTGCAGTGAAGCAGATGGAGGATATCATATTTATCCGGGACACCGTAGGCTTCGATCATTTGCCGGAAGGATTACAGGATGTTGCCCTTACGCGTCTTGCATATCCAGAGGCGACACTGAAGGAACTGGGAACGTTACTTAAAACACCAGTCGGCAAGTCCGGTGTGAATCACCGCCTCAGGAAATTGAGTGATATGGCAGAAAAGTTAAGGGACAATCAGGGAGGGACAACATGATTAAAAAACCGATTACGCTGAAATTGCGGGACGGTCTGGAAGCGAGACCGATCGCTTTGTTGGTGCAGGAAGCCAATCAATATTCAAGTACAGTGTACATTGAAGTTGAGAATAAAAAGATTAATGCGAAGAGCATTATGGGCATGATGAGTTTACAGCTTGGTAATGGAGAAGAACTTACGGTAGTTGCAGATGGTGAGGATGAGGCAGATGCAATTCAGGGCGTAGAGAAGCTCCTGGTGACAGAATAATACATAGACAGACAGAAGGGATGTATCGACAGATGCTCCCTTTTATTATATGTAATGCCAGGGGACAAAGGTCTGAATCCTCATGAGCTGGCTCATAAGAGGATGAGAGACCTTGGAACCCGCCCCAGACATGAGCATAAAAGTGGGATGATAATCCCGCGATATGCGAATGGTGGGGCGGATTGTGGGAGTGCGGAGCACGAAACAATCCGCGGCATTACATTAGAGGGATAAAAGGGTCAAAAGGAGGAGACTTGTGATGAAGAGAATGTTATTTGTATACAATCCACATGCAGGGAAAGGACTTTTGAAGCAGAAGTTATCTGAGATTGTGGATATTTTTGTGAAAGCAGAGTATGAGGTGGTTATCTATCCGACACAGGCATACAGGGATGCATACCGCAAGATCACAGAGATTACAGAGGATTATGATCTGATTGTATGCAGTGGTGGTGATGGTACGATTGATGAAGTGGTAACCGGCATGATGGAGCGCGAGCATAAGATTCCGGTAGGCTATATTCCGACAGGTACGACCAATGACTTTGCAAATAGTCTGAAGATTCCGAAGGATTTTCTGGCAGCAGCAGATAATGCAGTGCACGGAAGTGCATTTCCATGTGATATCGGTCAGTTTAATGATGATGTATTTGTATACATTGCCGCGTTTGGCTTG
The DNA here is from genome assembly GCA_963592205.1 of bacterium. GTDB lineage: Bacteria > Bacillota > Clostridia > Lachnospirales > Lachnospiraceae > Claveliimonas. The sequence continues at coordinate 8,389 of CAVAVU010000122.1, read as the reverse complement.
TTTACCGATGTATCTTATGAGACAAAGCAGGAAGTTAAGAACGTACTGGGGCATCTGGCTTACGTACTGGAAGGTGCGAAACGCCTGTTTAATGTGCCATCGTATAAAATCAGAGTAATCCATGACGATGAGGTGATCGAAGATGAATTTATCTACGGTATGGTGACCAATTCCAGATCGGTTGGCGGATTCCGCAATATGATCGGTAAAAATGTCAAATTCGATGACGGAGTATTTGAAGTGACACTGATCCGGCGCCCGAAGAATCCGATCGAATTGCAGGAGATTATTGCGGCACTTCTGATTGAACAGGTGGATACCAAGCATATGTATTCATTCAAGGCAAAGAAGATTTCTTTTGAGTCATTGGAAGAGATTCCGTGGACACTGGACGGAGAATACGGTGGAAGCCATGATATGGTAGAGATTGTGAATCAGAATAAAGCTATGGAATTAATGGTACCGGCTAAATATGTCAATGAATTGTCGGGCAATGAAAAATAAATTAAAAAAAATTCACTTTTCTCTTGCTTTTTTATCTAATCTTTGATATATTAATTGAGCACGAGTTAAGTGACACGGCTCCGTGGTCAAGCGGTCAAGACGCTAGCCTCTCACGCTGGAATCCGGGGTTCGATTCCCCGCGGAGTCACTGATTAACCTGATGATCGAATGGTCATCAGGTTTTTTTGTGCAATAAGCCGTCATGCAGAAATCGTGCTTGCGTGGATGAAATGCTTGCTGTGTGATTCTATTTGGCAGATACGCCCACTGACGAAATGCGAAGCATTTTGGAGGTGGCTCTGAACAAAGTATCAGGGAAGCACTCTGAACGAATTGGAGTGAAATGGATTTAACTCAACGAAATTATATTTATGATTGAGTTTTTAAAAGAAGTAAGCTATAATGTACACGTATTAAACATTAGCTAAGAACATTTTAAGGAAAGAAGGTAAAAGTTATGGGATTGGTAACAACAACCGAAATGTTTAAGAAAGCTTATGATGGCGGATACGCAATCGGTGCTTTCAATGTTAACAACATGGAGATCGTTCAGGGTATTACAGAGGCAGCTGGAGAGCTGAAGAGTCCGGTTATCCTTCAGGTATCTAAGGGTGCTCGTGCATACGCTAACCACACATACCTTGTTAAATTAGTAGAGGCAGCAGTTCAGGAGAATCCGGATATTCCGATCGCTCTTCACCTGGATCACGGTGACAGTTTCGAGCTCTGCAAGAGCTGTATCGATGGTGGATTTACATCAGTTATGATCGATGCTTCTTCTAAGTCATTCGAAGACAACATCGCACTTACAAAGCAGGTAGTTGAATATGCTCACGCTCACGGCGTAGTAGTAGAGGCTGAGCTTGGAACACTTGCAGGTGTTGAGGATGAAGTTAAAGTTGAGCATGGTCAGGAAAGCTACACAAGACCGGAAGAAGTAGAAGAATTCGTATCAAGAACAGGATGTGACTCTCTTGCAATCGCAATCGGAACATCACACGGTGCATACAAGTTCAAAGCTTCTCAGTGCACAAGAAATGCTGATGGTATTCTTGTACCACCTCCGCTTCGTTTCGATGTTCTGGAAGAGTGTACAAAGCGTCTGCCAGGATTCCCAATCGTACTGCACGGATCTTCTTCAGTACCACAGGAATTCGTTAAGATGGTTAACCAGTATGGCGGAAATATGCCAGATGCTATCGGTATTCCAGAGGACGAGCTTCGTCACGCAGCTGAACTGTCTGTATGTAAGATTAATATCGATTCAGATATTCGTCTTGCTATGACAGGAAACATCCGTAAGTACTTTGTAGAGCATCCGGATCACTTTGACCCACGTCAGTATCTGAAACCAGCTCGTCAGGCTGTTAAGGATATGGTTGCTCACAAGATTACTAACGTACTTGGAAGTGCTGGTAAAGCCTAAATCATAAGAATGTTATAATTTTTGCTTGCATTTTAAAAAGTATTGATATATACTTACAGGCATAACAAGAACGAAGGCGTTCCAACTAAGGTTGGAGCGCCTTTCTTTATATAATCCGATCATCGGGGTTCGGCTTATATGAAAGTCTGACGGTACACGGTACCGGGCGTTCTTGGTATAAAGCACTTGCGTGAACAGAAAGTTTGCTATATTATAAAAAGCAAAGGTTCCTGTTTGGACAAAGAAAGGAAAGGAAACAAGAATATGAGTGATGTAATAAACGTAGCAGAAATATTTGGTGAAGATGTATTTAACGATACAGTGATGCAGAGCCGACTTCCTAAGAAAGTATACAAGGATCTTAAGAGAATGATCCAGGAGGGTCAGGAATTGGATCTGGCTACCGCTGATGTCATTGCACATGAGATGAAAGAGTGGGCGATTGAAAAGGGCGCTACTCACTACACTCACTGGTTCCAGCCACTGACTGGTGTTACAGCAGAGAAACATGATTCATTTATTTCGGCACCGATGGAGAACGGAAAGGTGCTTATGAACTTCTCCGGTAAAGAACTGATCAAGGGCGAGCCGGATGCGTCTTCTTTCCCTTCAGGCGGTCTTCGTGCAACATTTGAGGCAAGAGGATATACAGCATGGGATTGTACATCACCTGCATTTGTAAGACATGATGCAGCAGGCGCAACACTTTGTATTCCTACAGCATTCTGCTCCTACACAGGAGAGGCACTGGATCAGAAGACACCGCTTCTTCGTTCCATGCAGGCAATTAACGAACAGTCATTGAGACTTCTTCGTCTCTTTGGCAATACAACAGCTAAGAAAGTAACTCCTTCCGTAGGACCAGAGCAGGAGTACTTCCTCGTAGACGCTGAGAAGTTTATGAAGAGAAAAGACCTGATCTATACAGGACGTACACTGTTTGGAGCAATGCCTCCGAAGGGACAGGAACTGGATGATCATTATTTCGGAACTATCCGTCAGAGAATCGCAGGATTCATGAAGGATGTCAATGAACAGCTTTGGAAAGTCGGCGTAACAGCAAAGACACAGCATAATGAAGTGGCTCCTGCACAGCATGAGCTGGCACCGATCTATGCAGAGTGTAACCTGGCAGTTGACCACAACCATCTGGTAATGCAGACATTGAAGAGAGTTGCATGTCAGCATGGCATGAAGTGCCTGCTTCATGAGAAACCGTTTGCAGGAGTAAATGGCTCCGGTAAACACAACAACTGGTCTATCACAACAGATGATGGCAAGAACCTGCTGGATCCGGGTAAGACACCTCACGAGAACTTGCAGTTCCTGCTTGTACTTACATGTATCCTGAAAGCAGTAGATGATCACGCAGCACTGCTTCGTGAGTCTGCAGCCGATCCGGGTAATGACCACAGACTGGGAGCCAATGAAGCACCACCGGCAATCATTTCCGTATTCCTTGGCGAACAGCTTGAGGATGTGCTGGAGCAGATCATTGAGACTGGATCAGCAACACATAGCTTAAAGGGCGGCGTTCTGGAGACAGGAGTAGATACACTTCCTGACCTTGTTAAGGATGCTACAGACCGTAACCGTACATCACCGTTTGCATTTACCGGTAATAAATTCGAATTCCGTATGGTAGGATCAAGAGATTCTATTGCATCACCGAACATTGTACTTAACACCATCGTTGCAGAAGCATTTTCGGAGGCATGTGATGTACTGGAGAACGCAGACGACTTCGATAAAGCGCTGAGCGAACTGATCACGAAGTATGCAACAGAGCATAAGAGAATCATCTTTAATGGTGACGGATACTCTGACAACTGGGTAGAAGAAGCTGAGAAGCGTGGACTGCCAAATATCAAGTCTATGGTTGAAGCAATCCCGGCACTGGAAGATGAAAAGACGATCAAGGTATTTGAACAGTTCCATGTATTTACAGAGGCTGAGCTGAGATCCCGTGTAGAGATTAAGTATGAGAACTATGCGAAGGTAATCAATATCGAAGCAAAGACGATGATCGATATGGCAAGCAAGCAGATCGTTCCGGCGATCATCAAGTACACCAAGACACTGGCAGACACTGTTGTTGCAGTTAAGGCAGCAGGCGCAGATGCAAGCGTACAGGCAGAGACACTGGCAGAAGTAGGTGCACTTCTTAAGGAAACGAAAGAGGCACTTGCAGCGCTGATCAAAGTGACAGATGAAGCAGCAACCAAAGAAGAAGGCGAAGAACAGGCTAAATTCTTTAAATTCACAGTATTTCCGGCTATGGAAGCACTCCGTGCACCGGTTGATAAGCTGGAGATGATCGTGGATAAGGAAGCATGGCCAATGCCATCTTACGGTGATCTGATGTTTGAAGTATAGAGTTGATGTTGGGGTCAAAGCCCCCAACTTATGATGCCAACGGATTGTTTCGTGCTATGCACTCTCACAATCCTCCCAATAATTCGCATATCGTGGGATTACATCCCACTTTTAGGCTCATATAGGGGGCGGGACCCAAGGTCTTTCATCCACTTATGAGCAAGCTCATGTGGATTTAGACTTTTGGTCCCTGGCATCATAAAATATTAAAATTTCTTAAGAGCCTTGCGCTTGGATTCCATAGACAGGTATGGTATTCTAAGTGCAGGGCTTTTGTTATGACGACAGAAGCTTAACCTTGGATGAATAGAAGGAGAGTCTGATTATGACAAAAAATGAATTTATAATAAAATTACAGGAAGCATTGGAGAATGATCTGGATGCAGCGACAGTGCGTGAGAATGTGAATTATTACAGTAGCTATATCGATGATGAAATGCGTAAAGGACGCGGTGAGCAGGAGGTATTGGATGAGCTTGGTGACCCGTGGGTGATTGCACAGTCTGTGATCGATATGTCCGGTCAGAAGAATGTAACAGAGGATTACAGTGCTTATCGAAGTGCAGGCGCATCTTCCGAACGCCAGGATAGTTCTTATAATGTTCATAGCTATACGATCGGAAGCTGGTGGCAGAAGCTGCTATTGATACTTGGAATCATCGGAATTGTATTGCTTGTTGTAGCTGTGATCGGAGGAATTATTTCATTGGTAATGCCAATTGTAGTGCCTGTACTGGTAGTGATCTTGCTGTTTAATTTCATAAGAAGATTGAAAGAATAAAAGAATCACAAAAGAACATGGAAAGTAAAAGACCGATGGGGGAGCATCGGTCTTTTGAGGGGAGTATAAATAATTAATAAGGGGTTGTAGAAAGGCTTGCTTTCTACATGATTTAGTATAATATAGTGCGTCGCAAAATGCAAGAAAAAATTAAGGAAATTTTAAAATAAGTAATATTCCGGATATGGATGTATAGTCTGCCGGAAAACGGTAACAATAAGCCTCGTAATCATTAAGGATTAGGAGGAAAAAGTCATGGCAAATAACCAGAATTCTTCAAATCAGAATGCATCTAACAGAAATGCATCCGATCGCAATGCATCTAACCGCAACGCGTCAAACAGAAATGCATCGAATAAGAATGCATCCAACAAAAATGCGTCGAATAGAAACGCATCCAACAGAAATGCATCCGACTGCAATTCGTCAGACAGAAACGGCATGAATTACAGCGACAGATAGTAAGAGATGTAACGAGGAACCGGTGCGTGAGGCGCACCGGTTCTTAAGTTAGGAGCTGAGAGGCGGGCTGAATAAAGATCTGGCATAAGAGTTAAAATAAGGAGGCTGCTTTCTTGACAAGTACAGTCAGGTGCAAGTAATATGAATAGGTAATAACAGTAACCTGATAATGATACATAAATGAGGAAATATATGAAGAAAATGGAATTGATCGCTCCCTGTCATTTTGGCTTGGAAGCGGTATTGAAGAGAGAGATTCTGGATCTGGGTTATGAGATTGCAGAAGTAGAAGACGGAAGAGTAACATTTTACGGAGATGCGGATGCCATCTGCCGTGCCAACATTTTCCTGCGTACAGCAGAGCGTATTCTGTTGAAAGTGGGAAGCTTCCGTGCAGTAACATTTGAAGAATTATTTGATAAAACGAAAGCACTTCCGTGGGAAGATTATATTCCACAGAATGGTAAATTCTGGGTGGCAAAAGCAGCATCGGTTAAGAGTAAGCTGTTCAGTACCTCGGATATTCAGTCTATTATGAAGAAAGCGATGGTGCGCAGAATGCAGGAGTGTTACCGCGTAGAGTGGTTCCCGGAGGACGGTGCATCTTATCCTGTCCGCGTATTTTTAATGAAGGATGTTGTGACAGTAGGAATCGATACAACGGGCATCTCATTGCACAAGCGTGGATACCGTGAGGTGTCCGGCAAGGCGCCGATCACGGAAACTTTGGCGGCGGCATTGATTATGCTGACACCGTGGAGAAAAGACCGGATTCTGGTGGATCCGTTCTGCGGAAGCGGTACATTTCCAATCGAAGCGGCCATGATGGCGGCCAATATTGCGCCGGGTATGAACCGGTCATTCTTATCCGAAAAATGGGATAATCTGATTGCAAAGAAGAATTGGTATGATGTAATCGATGAAGCGAATGATATGATCTGTGATGATGTCGAAGTGGATATTCAGGGGTATGATGTGGATTCTTCCGTGATTAAGATTGCCCGCAGAAATGCGAGAGAAGCAGGCGTGGATCATCTGATCCATTTCCAGGAGAGAGATGTAAAGGATCTGAATCATCCGAAGAAATATGGTTTTATTATTACAAATCCTCCATATGGAGAACGTCTGGAAGATAAGAAGGATCTGCCGGATCTGTACCGTGCGTTTGGCGAGAGCTTCAAGAGACTGGATTCCTGGTCAGCGTATATGATTACCAGCTACGAAGATGCGGAACGGTATTTTGGACGAAAAGCGGACAAGAACCGTAAGATTTATAATGGTATGCTGAAGACATATTATTACCAGTTTCTGGGACCGAAGCCGCCAAAGCGGAAAGAAAAATAGATACTAAATATAGATAGTAAATATAGAAAGAATGGTTAGAGAACAGTTATGGGAAAGATAATATTTGCAACGGGAAATGCGCATAAGATGGTCGAGATTCGAATGATTCTTGCAGATCTTGGGATGGAGATTCTGTCACAGAAAGAAGCCGGAATTCAGGCAGATGTGGTAGAGGATGGAAGTACCTTTGAGGAAAATGCAATGATCAAGGCAACGGAGATTGCGAAGATCGCACGTCAGATGCCGGAATACGAGGATGCTATCGTAATGGCAGATGATTCCGGGCTTGAGATCGATTATCTGAATAAAGAACCTGGCATCTATTCTGCGCGTTATATGGGAGAGGATACTTCTTATGATATTAAGAATCAGGCACTTTTAGACCGTCTGGAAGGCGTAGAGGATGCGAAGCGTACGGCGCGTTTTGTGTGTGCTATTGCGGCGGCATTTCCGGATGGAAGCACAGAAGTAGTGCGCGGAACGATGGAAGGCATTATCGGACACGAGATCGCAGGCGAGAATGGATTTGGATATGATCCGATCTTTTATTTACTGGAATACGGATGCACCAGCGCAGAACTCGCACCGGAAAAGAAGAACGAACTCAGCCATCGTGGTGAGGGACTCCGGAAAATGCGTGCAGTTATTGAAACCAGCAATGCGGTTAAGTAATAGAAGGGACAGACTATATAATGAAGATATTGATTGTTAGCGATACCCACAGATATCTGGGTAATCTACAGACTGTACTGGAGGCGGAAGGACCGGTGGATATGCTGATCCATTTGGGAGATATTGAGCATCAGATGGCAGATGTGATCCAGATGGCTGGATGTCCGGTACATATGATTGCGGGAAATAATGACTTTCTCTGTGATCTGCCGGAAGAGGAAGAGTTTGAAATCGGCAGATATCATGTGTGGATCACGCATGGACATCGATACGGTGTGAGCTTCGATATAGAAGAGATTAAAGAAGAAGCGCTGATACTTGGTGCGGATATAGTAATGTTTGGTCATACACACCGTCCGTATCTGGATGAAGAGGAAGATCTGATTACGCTGAATCCGGGTAGCATGACCTATCCGAGACAGAGTGGCAGACAGCCAAGCTATATGGTGATGACGTTGGATGAGGCGGGAAAGGCATCATTTGAGATAAAGTATCTGTAAGTATGACAGGGCAAGCAGGAGTAAATGCAACACCCCTGACTTTTCAGAGTAAATGCAACAGGGTGCCCGGTTTACCTTGAAAAACTTCGGTAAAAAAGTTTTTGAAAAAACTTGAAAAAGTTGTTGACAATTAGAAAGACATGCCCTATAATACATATTGTGTCACGGAGATGACGCAACATAACGAGAACATCGGGGTGTGGCTCAGCTTGGCTAGAGCGCCTGGTTTGGGACCAGGAGGTCGCAGGTTCGAATCCTGTCACCCCGATACTTATGCGGGTGTAGTTCAATGGTAGAACACCAGCCTTCCAAGCTGGATACGTG
>CAVAVU010000121.1:0-12753 GCA_963592205.1 bacterium | reverse complement strand
ATTCAAGGTGATGCGCTACAAGATTTAGCCATGTGTGCCTTACTGCATGACAATGCTCTGACACAATATATTTCGGAAGAAGTGCAAAATCATTCCGATGTTGATTTCAAAAATAATTTATCGGAAGGAAAAACGAATCTCCATTGTATTTATGGTGAAGAAAATATATCAAAAGTTCCATTTAAAACAGATATTTCAAATGTTATATTATATCATCATGAACATGCTGATGGAACTGGTCCATTTCAAAAGACATGGCGGGAAATCCCATTGTTTGCAAGGATTATTCATCTTGCTGATATGATTGATATCATCGGAAACACTAAAAATTATAATGATCAAAGATGGGATTTTATATGTCGACATCTTTCGCAAAATAAGGATCGGCTATATGATTCTGAATGTGTGAATGCTTTCCTTGAGGGATTCTCATCAGAGTCCTTTGAGGCTTTAAGTGATGGTTCTTTTGAATCAAAGTTATGGGAAATCATTCCGAGAAAAAAGCAGGATTTTGACTGGAAAACGTGTAAAAACGTTGCGGATTTCTTTGCAAAGATCGTAGATTATAAATCTTCGTTTACAAGCAGGCATTCTATTGGAGTAGCTGAAAAAGCTGCCTTTTTTGCCAAATACACGGGGTTTGATTCAATAAACGTACAGAAAATGTATCTGGCTGGCGCTCTGCATGATATCGGGAAAATGGCGATTGGCAATGAAATTTTGGAAAAACCAGATAAACTGACAGATGATGAATTTTCAAAAATGAAAAATCATGCCGGTTATACGTACATCATATTGTCGGAAGTTAATGATTTCGAGGAAATACGAGATTGGGCAGCTCTTCATCATGAAAAGTTAAATGGAAAAGGTTATCCTTTTGGAAAAACTGCTGATGAATTAAATGAGCCGGAGCGTATTATGGCTTGCATTGATAATTATCAGGCGCTTACTGAGGACAGACCATATAAGAAAGGATTATCGCACGAAAAAACGTGTGAGATACTTGATGATATGGCACAGAAAGGTTTTGTTGATCCTGATATTTCTGGAAAAATCAGAGAGTGTTTCAGTAAAGCAGGTGGAAAATAAGTGGGATTTGAAGGAGGAAGCAATCAATGAATATAGAGAAAATAGTGAAGAACGGAATCGTCTGTGCAGTTGTTCGCAGTGATGAGATCGTAATTACAGATACACAGTCTGCCCTTGATTTGCTGATGTCAGTAAAGTACGATGCAGGAACAAAGAATATAGTGATTGACAAGAAGCTGATCAAAGAAGAGTTTTTTATCCTCAGTTCTGGTCTTGCGGGTGAAATTCTCCAGAAATACATAAACTATGGTGGGCGGATTGCGATTTACGGCGATTATTCTCATTACACCAGTAAGCCATTGCGTGACTTCATCTATGAGAGTAACAAGGGGAATGATGTATTTTTTATTGCAACCGAGGATGAAGCAATAGAATGCCTGTGTGGCTAACTTCTAGTGTGCGTGTGGGTAATTAAAAACAGAGGAAAAATCTTTGGGAATAGAACACATTATTACGGACGATAGATTAGAGAATTGAGGTGACAGACTATGACGATTGCAGAGATTATGAAGAAAATGATAACTTTTTCGGATGGAAATATACATGACATTGATCATTTTCTGCATGTGTGGTCATATGCAAAAATGATTGGCGAATTGGAACAGATAGATCAGGAGACACAGTATATTCTTGAAGTGGCTGCGATTACACATGATATTGCCTGTCCGTTATGCAGGGAAAAGTATGGTAATACAAATGGTAAATATCAGGAAGAAGAAGGCGTCCCATTAGTGACAGATTTTCTGTCAGATACAGGCATGACAAAAGAGCAGATTGAGCGTGTGGCATATCTGGTGGGACATCATCATACATACACGGACATTGATGGAATCGATTATCAGATTTTGATAGAAGCGGATTATATTGCGAATGCCTGTGAAAGTGGATACAGTAAGCAGAATATCAGTAATTTTATAGACAAGATTATGAAGACAGCAAGCGGTAAAGAGGTTGCGAAAGAGGTATTTCATGTCTGAATTACGGAGGAATGTTCTATGATGACAAGAGAGGAAGCACTGGAATTTGGTATGTCATTTCCAAATGTATATGAAGAAAGACCGTTTCATGATCCGAATTGGCAATTGGTGAGAGTTAAGGGAAGTAAAAAAGCATTTCTCTGGATCTATGAACGTGAAGGATATATGAACCTAAATGTAAAAGTTGATCCGGAATGGAGAGATTTCTGGCGGAATGCATACGATGCTGTGATTGCAGGATATCATCAGAATAAAGAGCATTGGAATACGATTATATTGGATGGATCGATACCAGATGCAGAGATTCGGAGAATGATTTCAGAGAGTTATGATCTGGTTACGGACAGCCCAACAAAACGGATATACGAAGCGGTCAAACGGATTCCCAAAGGACATGTTGCGACATATGGGAAGATTGCAGAGATGGCAGGTAATCCACGGATGTCAAGAGCGGTGGGGAACGCGCTTCACAAGAATCCGGACCCGGAGAATATTCCATGTTTCCGGGTGGTGAATTCCAAAGGAGAACTTGCCGATGCATTTGCATTTGGAGGATGCAATGTGCAGAAAGAATTGTTGGAAGCGGATGGAGTTGAAGTGATTAATGGAAAAGTTGATCTCAAGAAATATGGGATATGACAGTGTACAATGAATCATTTGAAGGAGAAGAAAAATGACTGAATGGGAAAAAATGCAGCAAGGTCTGGTTTATAACGATTTTGATGAAGATTTGTTTCAGCGGAGAATTGTGGCAAAAAAGCTGTTCAGAGCGTATAACAAAACGGAGGATGAAGAGGTTGAACTGCGAAAACGTATTCTGACAGATCTCTTTAAAAGCGTTGGTAAAGATGTGTGGATTGAACCGGATTTCCATTGTGAGTTCGGTAAAAATATCGTGATAGAAGATAATGTATATATCAATTTTGGCTGTGTTATATTGGACTGCGCAGAGGTAGTAATCGGTGCCAATTCATTACTTGGACCGAATATCGGTATCTATGCTGTCAATCATTCGCTTGATGCCAAAGAGCGGATCGCAGGCGGATGTATGGGTGCTCCGGTTCATATTGGCAAGAACGTATGGCTCGGTGGAGATGTGAAGATTATGGCTGGTGTTACGATTGGCGATAATGTAGTTATTGGAGCCGGAAGTATTGTGACGAAAGATGTGCCGGATAATGTGATCGCAGTTGGTAATCCGTGCCGGATATTACGGCCGATTACAGATGCAGATAAGACAGGTTATTTACAGAGTAGATAAGGAAGACTGGAGATAAAGGCTTTGGAGAGGAGAGCATAGATCTATGATGAAAAAACGGAGATTGGGGAAAACAATGACAAAAGAGGAATGGTATACGCAGTTATTTGAGCGTCTGGGACAGTCGAAGTTCCGGAGCAGATTTCATTTGAAGCAGGCGGATATTGATTATATTAACAACAAAGGAATGGATAAGATCGAGGAGCATGCGAGAGATTTTATCGCGAAGCGGGAAGCTCCGGCAGTCATACCGAATGACGGTAAACAGACACCAATGCGCGGACATCCGGTATTTATCGCGCAGCATGCAACGGCGACCTGCTGCCGTGAGTGTATCCGCAAATGGCACAAGCTTCAGCCGGGGCGGGAGCTCAGCCAGATACAGCAGGATTATCTCGTGGATGTGATTATGACCTGGATCAGGCAGGAACTGAAACGGGCAGAGCAGAGGTGATAGGAATGGTAAAAAGGACTGAAGCTGATTCTGGAGCATTACGGTCATACGGGATATCCGCTTGACCGCGTGATAAACTGAATGACAATCTCCTGTACTTCATCCGTCCAGAATTCACTTCCACCGTGGTCGGCTCCTTCTAAGAGATAGAGCTGTACATCTTTTCCGCACTGCTTCAGCTTCTGATAGATCAGGACACTGACACGTGGATTGATGGTTCGGTCTTTTGTGCCGTGGAACATCAGGACCGGAGGCAGAGGTGTGGATGTATCTACATTACATTCAACTGACATTTTTTTGCATAATTCAGGATGTATACGTAAGTTCACGCCGCCCATCTGCATGCCTTCCGGACTGTCTGGCAGATGATGATTCGTGGTGCTCGGCATACCGTCTTCTAACATCATACTGCAGGCACCGTAAAAGGAAAGGATACCTTTGGCGTCTCCTGAGATATTCGGGAACAGGTTTGTATTCTGCTCATCATCCTGAATGATCTGCGAGAACATGGCAGCATGCCCGCCGGAGGAATCCCCGCCGACAAAAATCTGATCTGCATTGACGCTGTATTCGTTAGCATGAACCTTCATAAAACGGATCGCATTGCGGGTGTCAATTGCTGCTGCCGGAAACGGTGCGATATCCGAAGAACGATATTCGACAACGGCAATAACATAGCCTTTTTCGGCAAGTCTTGCAAGAAGTCCGAGTTTGGCATTGATATTCTGTTTTTTCCAGGCAGAACCCTGTACATATACGATGCAGGGATATGTTAAATCACAGTTTTTTGTATTTCTTGACTGTGGTGTGATGACCTGCAGATGCAGCGGCACATCATTCACTATCGCATATTCAACATTGGAATAGATATAGGTTCCCATTTCATTACCGGTTGTTGCAATTCTGTGCGCCCCTTCAACATATTCATCAAAAGACGGATATTCTTCATAAGTCCATTCTTTAATTTCCATTTTATTCACTCCTGTTTGTATTACAATGCATTTTTAATACAGGTTTCAATGTAGTCGATATCCATATCTGTATTAAATGTCAGATCAAAGTTCGAAGCACTTCCCCAGATGCGTCCGGTATAATAATGGTAATTATCTGCCCGTCTCTTATCCTCCTTGCGGATGTGCTGTACCGCTTCTCGGGAAGTAATGTTTAAGCGTGTTCGGATGCGATCAATCCTTGTTTCGATTGGAGCGGAAAAGAATATTTTCAATACATTTTTCTGATCGCGTAGGATGTAATCGGAGCATCTTCCGATGATCACGCAATTTCCTTTCTCAGCGAGTTCGTGGATAACCTTGGATTCTGCTTCAAAGATCTTGTCCTTTGGAGCTTCTTCCTCTTTATCACCATACAGATACATTTGATTTAAGAAATCATACAGCAGTGCGCTGGTCATGGATTCTTCTTTCTTCTGGATAAAATCGGATGTCATACCAGTTGTTCCGGCGATCATTGTGATAATCTCATGGTCATAAAATTTATAGCCGAGTTTTTCAGCCAGCATTTTACCGATATTATGCCCGCAGCTGCCGTACTGTCTGCCGATGACGATAACATTTTTAGCGGTAACGGTGCTTTCTGGTGAAGCGGCAAGTTCTTTGGCTGCTTCTGTAAGATAATCTTCTGGAAATAGAAGAGGTTTGATAAATTCCAGATGTTTTCCGAAGAGTCTTGCGATAAAACCGACTAACAGGGCGGCAATTACCGTACCTTCGCGAACGCCGTTTAATTTTCCAGAGAATACAAATGACAGGATTCCGGCGATAATCGTCATAGAAGAATCGAAGAAGATCTTGGTTGTTCCGAAATTGGTATGCCAGGTCTGTACAATGGCACGGACAAATGACTCTCCCGGAAGCATAACTACATCAGCAACGACTTCCAGATATACGCCGAATCCGAGTACCAGACAGCCTGCAAGCAGTGCGATCACTTTGACCGGATAACTCTGCGGATTTACCCAGAAAAAGAGATACATAGTAAGATCAATAAAGTATCCAAATGCCACAGACACCGGGATCTGAAGCAGATTCTCCAGTTTGAAATTTTTCCTTAAAATAATGATCTGTAATACGATCAGCAGAAGGCTGAAAAAGATGGTAAAGTTTCCTAATGTAAATGGAAAGTTCAGACTCAGCACATATGGAATCGAAGAGATCGGTGAGGTGCCGAGGCTTGCTTTCGTTACGAGACTGACGCCGAGTGCATTGACAAACAGTCCAACTAAGAATAACAGATATCTTTTTAATTTATTCATTTTCATAACTCCTTTAGTGATAATAGTTATAATTCAAACAGTTAGAATTATAACCTTTATTTTATGGGAATGTCAATGCAGAGTTTTTGTGATATACTGATGGATATGATGATGGTCAAATATTTCAACTATCTATAATGAAGGAGAAATACTTTATGAATATTACGGTATATCTTGGCGCAAATGAAGGTAATGACCACAGGCTCAGAGAGGCTGTCAGAGAACTTGGAAGCTGGATCGGAACCAGTGGGAATGCATTGGTATATGGCGGTTCTAAGTCCGGGCTTATGGGAGAACTTGCAGAAAGTGTGATAGAAGCAGGCGGCCAGGCAACGGGTGTAGAACCTCAGTTTTTTATTGACGCGGCGGTTCAGTATGAGAAGCTGACGGAACTGATCGTGACGAAAGATATGGAAGAACGGAAAGCGAAAATGATCGAGCTTGGAGATGCATTTATCGCATTTCCGGGAGGAACCGGGACATTGGAAGAGATTGCAGAAATCATGTCCAAAGTGTCATTGAAGCATCTGCAGGCACCGTGTATCCTGTATAATCTGAACGGCTATTATGACAGTCTGAAAGAACTGCTGGAGCATATGATCGAGATGGGGCTTTCGACAAAGGAGCGTCAGGAAGGGATATATTTTGCAAAGAATCTGGAGGAGATACAGCAGATTCTGAAGAAGATTGAGGAGTAATATGCATTTTGTAAAAGTGAAGGGGATTTTGTCCCAGAATAATGGGATGAATATTTACAGAGGATGTTCCCATGGGTGTATCTATTGTGACAGCAGAAGCAGATGTTATGGATTTACCCATGCATTTGAAGATATTGAAGTGAAAGAGAATGCACCGGAACTCTTAGAGCATGCACTGCGCACAAAGCGTAAGAAATGCATGATCGGAACGGGCGCCATGTGTGATCCATATTTACATATAGAAGAAAAGCTGGAACTGACGAGAAAGTGTCTGGAGTTGATCAATCAATACGAATATGGCGCGGCGGTGCTGACCAAATCTGCAAGGATTCTCCGAGATCTGGATCTGCTGGAATCGATCAACGAGAAGGCCAAGACAGTTGTGCAGATGACATTGACTACGTACGATGAAGACCTATGCCGGATTCTGGAACCGAACGTGTCCACGACCAGAGAACGCTTTGAAGTTCTTATGAAATGCAAAGAGCGGGGAATTCCTACGGTTGTATGGCTGACTCCGATTCTGCCATTTATCAATGATACAGAAGAAAATATCAGAGGACTTCTGGATTATTGTATACAGGCAGAGGTGAAAGGAATTATATTCTGGGATATTGGTATGACGCTCAGGGAAGGCGACAGAGAATATTATTATCAGTCATTGGATAAATATTTTCCAGGCTTGAAGCAGCGGTATATTCAGACATATGGAAATGCATATCAGCTGCAAAGTCCAAGAAATAAAGAATTATCTGCGCTTGTCATAAATGAATGTAAGAAGCATGGAATCATGTATACGCCGGAAGAATGTTTTGCTTATTTAAATGAACTTCCGGAGAAATATACACAGTTATCGTTGTTTTAATTATAGGAGGAACAGAAAAATGAAGATCAGATCAGCTGCGGTACTCGGAGCAGGAGCTGTAGGCTCTTACATTATCTGGGGTGTGTCAAAATGTACAGATATCAGACTTGGCGTGATTGCGGAAGGAGAACGGGCAGAACGTCTGAAACAGAAGGGATGCATGATTAATCAGGAAGTTTACCGTCCGGAAGTGTGGACACCGGAAGAAGCAAAATGTGCAGACCTGATTATCGTGGCGTTGAAATATGGCGCGCTGTCTGGAGCACTTGACAGTCTGAAACGGAGTGTGGGAGAGCATACGATAGTAATGAGTCTTATGAACGGAGTAGACAGCGAAGAGATCATCTCGGCAGAGATTGGCGCATCTCATGTACTTCCTTCACTTATTAAGATCGCATCCCATAAGGAAGAAGATGGTTACTGCTTCAATCCGAACACTACAATTGGTATTATATTTGGTGAATTGAAAGAACCATATCAGAGTGAGCGGGTGCACGCAGTAGGAGAATTATTTGAAAATGCAGGACTGCGTTACCGTATTACGGAAGACATTGAAGCCGAAATCTGGAGCAAATTCCGGTTAAATGTATCCAATAATCTGCCTCAGGCAGTGTTGGGAGCGGGAGTGGGATGTTACCAGGACAGCGTACACATGAGAACCATTAGTGAAGGACTTCGCAGAGAACTGGAAGCGGTTGCGGAAGCGAAAGGGATTGATCTGAGTAAAGCAGATACATCATCTAATCGCGGAAGTGCAGTGCCGCCAACGGCGAGATATTCAACGTTACAGGATCTGGATGCCGGCCATCATACGGAGATCGATATGTTCTCCGGAGCACTCATGCGTATGGGAAAAGAACTGGGCATTCCAACACCATATAATGAATATACCTATCATATGATTAAAGCACTGGAAGAGAAAAATGATGGAAAATTTGATTACAGTGGACAAAATGAGGAGACAGCCTGTGCTAGATAGTGCTAAAATACAGGTAAGCTGATGAAGGAGGCGAAGCTTATGGATGCAGATGCTATGTGGATTAAGGTGGAGACACCGAAAAAGGGAACACAGTTAATTAACCGTAATATGGTACGTAATATTACATTTGATAAATAGAGGATAAGTTTATGATTTTAACAACTGAGAGACTGCTTCTTCGTCCATGGAAAGAGACGGACGCGGAAAGACTTTATGAATACGCAAAAGATCCGGATGTCGGACCAATTGCAGGATGGCCGGTGCATCAGAATATTGAGGAAAGCCGTGAAGTTATCAAGCATGTATTTCAGGGAAAAGAATGCTATGCAGTCTGCGAAAAGGGAACGGATCTGGCAATCGGTGCGATTGAACTGAAGCTGAATGGAAATACAGACATGACGGATAGAGATGATGAATGCGAGCTGGGATACTGGATTGGAAAGCCGTTCTGGGGCAGAGGATATATACCTGAAGCAGCAGAAGAACTGATTCGTCATGGATTTGAAGACCTCGGAATGACAACAATCTGGTGCGGATATTATGATGGGAATGAAAAGTCCAAAAGAGTACAGGAAAAGCTTGGATTTATATATCATCATACCTGTAATGAAGTGCCGGTTCCGCTGTTGAATGAAGTCAGAGTTGGTCATACGAATTATATGACAAAAGAACAATGGAAAACGAGACGTGGGTTATAAAATCAGGTCAGGCAGGAAATCCTGTCTGACCTGTATTTTTTTTGTAGCTGATAATTGATTTAATCCTTACAGAATTGACATGAACCATTCTACGGTCTTTGGATCATAGTGGGAGAAGAACAGGCTCTCGCCGCCGTCCAATGCTTCGATGGCGGCCATATCTTCTGGTGTCAGTGTAAAGTCAAAGAGGTCAAAGTTCTGCTGCATACGCTCTTTGTGAACAGATTTTGGAATGATGACTACATCACTCTGGAGCAGGAAGCGGAGTGCTGTCTGGGCAGCAGTTTTACCGTATTTTGCACCAATTTCAGTAAGAACAGGATTTGTGAACATGTCACCTCTGCCTTCTGCAAATGGTCCCCAGGATTCAATCTGGCATCCGTATTTCTGCAGATATTCTTTGGCAGTTTTCTGCTGCTGGAATACGTGGGTTTCAATCTGGTTGACCGCAGGCTTCACATTTGCGAAATGTTCAATATCCAGATAACGGTCAGGACCGAAGTTGGACACACCGATAGCACGCAGCTTTCCTTCCTGATACAGTTCTTCCATAGCGCGGTAAGTTCCGTAATAATCACCGAATGGCTGATGGATCAGCAGAAGATCCAGATACTCTGTCTGCAGCTTTTTCATAGATTCTTCAATGGAAACTTTTGCTTTCTCATATCCGGCATTAGTGATCCATACTTTGGTTGTCAGGAAAAATTCTTCACGAGGAAGTCCGCATTCAGCCAGTGCAGCACCAACACCTTCTTCATTGTAATATGCCTGTGCAGTATCGATACTGCGGTAACCCACATCGATGGCATCCAGCACACATCTTTTGGTATCCTCCGGTGGAGTCTGATAGACACCGTAACCGAGTTTTGGCATTTTGATTCCGTTATTTAATGTAACATATTCCATAATGGCACCTCCAAAATATTGAAATATATGTTTGTAAGTATCTTCTTTACAAATAAGACTTTACAATGATTTGATGCGGAAGTACACTATCAATATAGAAAACTGCTTTTCAGAAAATGAAATGTAAAGGAGGCGCAAGTATGATGAATCTGGAGGAGTTAAAGCAGTTAGTATCATTTGCGGAACTTGGCACATTATCAAGAGTTGCAGAAGAATATCATATTTCTACACCATCGGTTACCCGTTCCATGCAGCAGCTGGAAGAAAGCATGGGCGTATCGCTTTTTTTTCGTGGAAAGAATAAGATTGAGCTCAACGAGACTGGGATATATGCGGTAGAAGCAGGAAGAAAGCTTTTGGATGATGTGGAGCAGACACTTGTGCAGATCCGTGCTTATGACCAGCGCAGAAAAACGATTGTGGTCAGATCCTGTGCTCCGGCGCCGCTATGGGAACTGCTGCGCAAATTGAATGATCTGTATCCAGAGAGGATTGTATCGTCATCAATTGGTCAGAATACAGAGGTGATGGAAGCCTGGAAAACGGGTGAATGTGACATTGCGATATTACCATTTCCAGTTTCAGAAAAGGACGCAGAGGTTTGCGAATTTATGCGGGAAAAGTTATTTGTATGCGTACCGCCGGATCACAAACTGGCTGAGTACAAGACACTTACATTTGAGGATATTAATGGATTCAACTTTCTGCTCCGCACGGAACTCGGCTTTTGGGATACACTTTGCCGGGAAATGATGCCGGCATCCAAATTCCTGGTGCAGACGGATGAATTTACTTTTAATGAATTGATTGAAGCATCATCGTTACCGTGTTTTACGACCGATTATGTGCATCGTACATCACAGCATTATAACCGTGTGAATATTCCGCTCACAGATCCGGAAGCAGATGTGAACTTTTATCTGGCAATGAAACCAGACAGAGTAGTGAAGGATTTAAAATTATTGGCGAAAGGAGAAAAATGACATGTTCAGACCAAGCAGAAGAAAGAAAAATATGATTTCAGAGGAGGAAACGAAGAAGCTGCTATTACAAGAGAAAAGAGCGGTATTATCCGTAAATGGTGATGATGGTTATCCATTCGCATTTCCGATTAATTATTTTTATGAACCGGAGAGTGGTAAGATTTATTTCCATGGAGCGAAGGCGGGACACAAAGTGGATTCGCTGAAAAAGGATGACAAGGTATGTTTCACTGTCTATGGAAATGAGCGTTATGAAGAGGGCGACTGGGCACCGTATCTGCAGAGCGTGGTTGTATTTGGAAGATGTCGGCTGATTGATGATATTCAGATTACAGAGGCGAAGGTGCGTGAGCTTGCGGAGCGCTATTATCCAACGAAGGAAGAGATAGATGCCGAGATAGCAGCGGATATCAAAGCAGTCCAGCTCTATGAAATTACGGTTGAGCATATAAGCGGCAAGCGGGTACATGAAAAATAAAACCTATTGCTCATTGGACAGAAAGACAGCATAATAAACACAGGAGGATAAACTGCATGGAATTACGGGTGCTGCGCTATTTCTTAACGGTAGCGAAGGAACAGAGCTTTACAAAAGCAGCGGAACAATTGCATATTACACAGCCTACATTATCGAGACAGTTAGCGGCGCTTGAAGAAGAACTTGGAACCGATCTGTTTGTCCGGTCGGGACGCAGTATTACACTTACTGATGAAGGAATTCTGCTAAAAAGACGGGCGTTGGAGCTGATAGATCTGGAAGAACGGATCATAGATGAGATTAAGGGCACAGAAGAGGTCATTGAAGGCAAGGTTACGGTAGGTTGCGGAGAATTTGCGGCAGTGGAGATATTGGCACAGATTTGTGAACGATATCGTGAAAAATATCCGCTGGTGCAGATTGCAATCCATACGGCTACGGCTGATGAAGTGCAGGATATGATGAATAAAGGACTGGTGGATATCGGTATGTTTCTGGAGCCGGTCAGTACGGAAGAACTGGATTACATCCGTATCAAGGACAGTGACCATTGGGTGGTCGGCATGCGTCCGGATGATCCGCTGGCTGAGAAAGCATATATAGAAAAGAAAGATATTGTCGATAAACCACTGATCCTGCCGGAGAGACTGGGGGTTCAGAGCGAACTTGCCAACTGGTTTGGCAAAGATTTTAATAAGCTGCAGATTGCATTTGTCAGCAACCTTGGAACGAATGCAGCTGTGATGGCAGCACGCGGTCTTGCGTATCCGGTATCAATTGGCGGTGCCGGGAAATACTGGCGGGAAGATCTGATCGTACAGAGACGTTTGATGCCGGAGATTACATCGAATACGGTCATCGCGTGGCGGAGAAATATTCCATATTCACAGGCAGTCAAAAAATTTATAGACGAGATTCATGCCTTTGAGGCATAGATTGTAATGAAAAACAGGCATTGGACATAGCAAGATTATGAGAATAAAATGGATGTATAGGAGAAATCTTATACATCCTTTTATGTTAAAGAATTATTAGCAATGAATGATCTCTCGGAATTCTGATAGATCATGCCAGCGAAACTCTGGCATTGAACTTT
>CAVAVU010000120.1:0-4478 GCA_963592205.1 bacterium | reverse complement strand
AAAAGAGGAATCTGAAAACCTTGATTTTATTGGGCTGAAGATTCCGAGAGATTATTATACATTTATGAGGAGGAAACAAGATGATCAGAGGACTGGACACAACCGTGAAACGATTGAGACACCAGGTATTTACTGAGGTGGCGAATCTCGGATTCAATGTGAATCCGGAGACGCTGAATGATGATATGGAAGCAATTCCGTACAAGATGGTGAATGAAGACACACCGAGATACAGAGAGAACGTATACAGAGCCCGTTCTATTGTCAGAGAGCGTTTGCGTCTGGCAATGGGACTGTCACTCAGACCGGAGGACAAGCCGGTACATCTGACAGCCGGTGTGGAGGCAAGTAATATTTCTGAAAAATATTATGAACCGCCGCTTATGCAGGTAATACCGTCAGCCTGTGAAGCCTGCGAGGCTAAGGGCTATGAGGTCAGCAACATGTGTAAAGGCTGTCTGGCACATCCTTGCATGGAAGTCTGTCCGAAGGGCGCCATTTCCTTTGTGAAGGGTAAGTCCTTTATTGATCAGAGCAAATGTATTAAGTGTGGCAAATGCAAATCTGCCTGTCCATACGATGCGATTGCTAAAAAAGAACGTCCATGTGCGATGGCGTGTGGCGTGGGAGCTATCGGTTCTGACAAGATGGGACGCGCAAAGATTGACAATGACAAATGCGTATCCTGTGGTATGTGTATGGTAAACTGCCCGTTTGGAGCAATTTCTGACAAGTCTCAGATCTTCCAGCTCGCGCGTGCGCTGTCTGAGGGAGAAGAGATCATTGCAGAACTGGCACCGGCTTATATCGGACAGTTTGGTGAGAAGGTAACGCAGAGAAATATGAAAGAAGCCCTGAAGCAGCTGGGATTCAAAGAAATCTATGAGGTTGCTATCGGAGCGGATATCGGCGCGATTGCCGAGGCACATCATTATGTAGAAAAAGTGGCAACCGGAGAATTACCGTTCCTGCTGACTTCCTGTTGTCCATCCTGGGCAATGCTTGCCAAGAAGCAGTTCCCGGATATGGTGGATCAGGTATCGCAGGAGCTGACACCGATGGTAGCAACCGCGCGTACCATTAAGCAGAAGCATCCGGAGGCACATGTGGTATTTATCGGACCTTGTGCTGCGAAGA
Source organism: bacterium (assembly GCA_963592205.1). GTDB lineage: Bacteria > Bacillota > Clostridia > Lachnospirales > Lachnospiraceae > Claveliimonas. Next base: position 3,341 of record CAVAVU010000120.1, on the reverse strand, counting down.
AGCTGGAAGCCAGCCGCAGAACGGTGCGGAGTGATGTGGATTTTGTTATTACATTTGAAGAATTACAGGCAATGTTTGATGCGAAGAATATTGTGCCGTCAGAATGCGGCGGTGATTCTTCCCTGCACAATGCAACCGGAGCAGGTCGCGGATATGCGGTAGCAGGCGGTGTGGCAGAAGCCATTGAAAAGTGTATTAACGAATACTATCCGGATGTTCCGGTACACATTGAGCATGCTGAGGGACTTGCAGAGTGTAAGAAGACGCTGATGCTTGCCAAGGCCGGACGTATGAATGGCTGTCTGATCGAGGGCATGGGCTGTCCGGGCGGCTGTGTGGCAGGAGCAGGAACGAACATTCCGATTCCGAAAGCACAGAAAGAGGTTAAGAATTTTGTAAAGAACTCCAGCAAAGCACTTCCGGAAAAAGAGCTGGTAGATATACAATTGGATTAGCTGCCGTTTGACAAAATACGGAGAGCTGATTATAATTAAGATTAGCGATTTTTTAGGAGGACGATATGCAGAAGTACGGAGTAAACGAACTGAGAAAGATGTTTCTGGAGTTCTTTGAGAGCAAGGGACATCTTGCAATGAAGAGTTTTTCACTGGTGCCTCACAATGATAAGAGTCTTCTTCTTATCAATTCCGGTATGGCACCGCTTAAACCATATTTTACAGGACAGGAGATTCCGCCGAGAACGAGAGTGACTACCTGTCAGAAATGTATTCGTACCGGAGATATTGAGAATGTAGGTAAGACTGCACGACACGGTACATTCTTCGAGATGTTGGGCAACTTCTCATTTGGTGATTACTTTAAGAATGAAGCAATCCACTGGACATGGGAATTCCTGACAGAAGTAGTAGGTCTGGATGCTGACAGACTGTATCCATCTATTTATTTGGATGATGATGAGGCATTTGAGATCTGGAACAAACAGATTGGCATTCCGGAGGAGCGTATCTTCCGTTTTGGTAAGGAGGATAACTTCTGGGAGCACGGTTCCGGTCCATGCGGTCCGTGTTCAGAGGTATATTATGACCGTGGTGAGAAATACGGCTGCGGTAAGCCTGGATGTACAGTAGGATGTGAATGTGACCGTTATATGGAAATCTGGAATAACGTATTTACCCAGTTTGACAATGACGGACATGGCAATTATACAGAATTAGAGCAGAAGAATATTGATACCGGTATGGGTCTGGAGCGTCTGGCATGTATCGTGCAGGATGTAGATTCCATGTTTGATATCGATACATTATTTGCACTGCGTCAGCATGTATGTAATATGGCTGGTGTAGAATACGCAAAGGATGATCAGACGGATGTATCTATCCGTGTTATCACAGACCATATCCGTTCCGTGACATTTATGATCTCTGATGGTATTCTGCCATCTAACAGCGGACGCGGATATGTATTGAGAAGACTGCTCAGAAGAGCATGCCGTCACGGAAGACTGCTTGGTATCAAGGGAGCGTTCCTGGTAGAGCTTGCCGAGACCGTAATTGAAGGTTCCAAGGATGGATATCCGGAACTGGAAGAGAAGAAAGACTTTATCTTCAAGGTAATCACCAAGGAAGAAGAGCAGTTCAATAAGACCATCGATCAGGGACTTTCTATCCTCGCGGGAATGGAAGCTGAGATGGAGAAGAAGGGTGAGACAGTACTTGCCGGTGAAGAGGCATTCCGTCTGTACGACACCTATGGATTCCCGGTGGATCTGACAAAAGAGATCCTGGAAGAGAAGGGAATGCAGATTGATGAAGAAGGCTTTAAGAAGGCTATGGAGGCTCAGCGGGAGACTGCCAAAGGTACATTCGGCGAGCATAACTATATGGGAGCAGATGTGACGATCTATGAGTCTATCGATCCGTCTGTGACTACAGAATTTGTGGGATATGATCATACAGAGTATGAGTCTCCGGTAACTGTTCTGACTACCGAGGATGAGATCGTAGATGCATTGTCTGACGGTGACAAGGGAACAATCTTCGTAGAGAAGACTCCGTTCTACGCTACCAGCGGTGGACAGCAGGCTGATACCGGTGTGATCCGTACAGCAGACTTTGAGTTCCAGGTAGAGGATGTGAAGAAGCTTCTGGGTGGCAAGATCGCTCATATCGGACATGTTACCAAAGGTATGGTAAAAGTCGGTGATACTGTAACGCTTGAGATTGACAAAGAGAAGAGAGCATTGTCCGGAAGAAACCACAGTGCTACCCATCTGTTACAGAAAGCATTGCGTAACGTGCTGGGTAACCATGTAGAACAGGCAGGTTCTTATGTAGATGAGCACAGACTGCGTTTTGACTTTACACATTTTTCAGCTATGACACCAGAAGAACTGGAGAAGGTTGAGAAGATCGTAAATGAACAGATCCGTGCAGAACTTCCTGTTAAGGTTGAGAATATGCCGATCGAAGAGGCAAGAAAGACAGGAGCAGCAGCATTATTTGGTGAGAAATACGGTGATATCGTACGTGTCGTAAGCATGGGTGATTTCTCAATCGAGTTCTGTGGTGGTACTCATGTGGAGAATACCGGAGTGATCAATGCATTCAAGATCATTTCCGAGACAGGTGTAGCAGCAGGTGTGCGTCGTATCGAGGCACTGACATCTGACGGACTGCTGGCTTACTATGATGAGACAGAGAAGAAGCTTGAGGAAGCAGCTAAGATCCTGAAGACAACTCCGGATCAGTTAGCAGAGAAGCTGACGCATCTTCTTGCAGAGAATAAATCACTGAAGTCTGAGCTGGAAAGTGCTAAGAGCCAGCTTGCAAAGAATGCGCTGGGTGATGTTATGGATCAGGTCGTAGAAGTAAACGGCGTGAAGTTCCTGGCAGCACATATTTCAGGAGTAGATATGAATGAACTGCGTGAGCAGGGAGACCAGCTGAAAGAGAAGCTTGGAGAAGGTGTACTGATTCTGGCATCTGATGTAAATGGCAAGGTGAATCTGGTGGCTATGGCAACAGACGGCGCTATGGCTAAGGGAGCGCATGCGGGTAAACTGATCAAAGAAGTCGCAGCTGTAGTAGGCGGTGGCGGCGGCGGTCGTCCGAATATGGCACAGGCCGGTGGTAAGAATCCGGCTGGAATCACTGACGCACTGACCAAAGCGAAGGAAGTTCTGGAGGGTCAGCTTGCATAGATTGCACAGAATGACAAGCTTTTAGCAGAAAAATCCAGAAAGTTATTGACGAAGCGAAAATATATGCTATAATCTAATGTAGTGCAAAAAATATACCCGAACAGTCATATATTGCACAATTTACGGCTGGAGGGGAGGTTAGGTGTGAGACTATGTCAAATGTAATCGTTAAAGAAAACGA
>CAVAVU010000119.1:1290-46195 GCA_963592205.1 bacterium | reverse complement strand
GTACGGGAGTCCTCATAAAAAAGGGACGACGAAGAAGCTGGCAGAAAAGTTTTTGCAGAGTATGAGAAATCCGAAACATGATATTAAAGAAATATATCTTTCTGATCAACAGATACATGCCTGCCTGGGGTGTGGTTATTGTAGAAAACACCAAGGGAAATGCGTTCAGAAAGATGCGATGGAAAAGATATATCCGCTTCTTTTAGAGGCAAATCTGATCGTGATGGTATCTCCTTTGTATTATTTTGGTTTGACAGCCCAGTTAAAAGTATGTGTTGACCGTTTCTTTGCAATCAATAATTCTTTGAGACAACAGCAGAAACAGCTAGTACTTCTTACTGCGGGTAACTCAACAGAAGAATGGATCATGGATGGGATTTTGTCTACTTATCATGTTTTTGCAGAATATATGTATTGGAATAGTGCAGGTGAAGTTTGTGCAATCGGATGTGGTACAGCTGAATCATTGGAAGGAACGGAATATCTGAAACAGGCAGAAGAACTCGGAGAAAAAATAGCTGACAAGGAGTGAGTGATATATGCCAAAAAATCAAATTATAAAGGAACTCGAAAGAGCACATGTTAATTATGAATGGAAAGAATTTCCTTGTGATTTTGAAAGTTCTGAGCATGCGGCACATGTAATCGGAGTAGATGCAGATCATATTGCCAAGAGTATGGTCTATCGCATGCCGATAGGAATTGCTGTGATTATTTTGGCTGGTTCTTCAAGAATTGATCGAGTTAAGTATAAGAAAAGATTTAAGGTAGATCCGATACCACTAGACCAGGAAGAGCTTCTGGATTATACCGGATATGAACCGGGCGCTGTATCGCCGATTGCGTTGACGTATAAGAAAGCCAGAGTATATATGGATTGTTCATTGAAGCCGTATCTGAATGATGAAATTTACCCATCGGGTGGAACTTTGAATAGTGCCGTGCGAATCAGAACACAGGATTTATATGATGTATGTAGATGTATTGAATGGGTTAATGTGAGCAGATCATAATGCTGACAAGTTAGAGCAAAACAGGGCTGTGATTAATCAAAAGTGTTTGATTAATCACAGCCCTGAAAACATATACATGATTACTTCCTTCTGCGGAAGAAACCATGCTTTTCCTTCTCTTTTTCTTCTTTTCCAATAGAAAGCAGTTCATCGTATGCTTTGCGCATCTCACGCTCCTGTTTTTCACGGACTTCCTTTGGTGGAATATTCGCATACCGGAAATGGAATTCTATATCATCCTCATCGTCATCATATTCCGGCTCTGGTGTACGACGCCTGGCAGCAGTTTTGGCTTTGGCAGATGCGGCTTTCGCGGAACGCTTTTCCTGATCCAGCTTGCGCAGGGCAGCATGTACTTCCTTGCGGCTGTATACCTGTGTCTTATCAGCAGATATATCGTCCTCTTCGTCCTGAATCGCCGGGGCAGTTCTTACCGGTGCGGGCTTCGCCGGGGTAACGGCGCGCTTCTTCGGAAGGCGGAACTTTTTGCGGCAGTTGTGACACAGCACATAATCCGGATTCTTTTTACTAGGGGTTAATGTATCTCCACAAATTGGACACTTCATAATAATCGTCTCCTTTATCAGATGTATGTTCAAATCGAATGTCTGAAATACTTTTCTTTTTTGATTCTACGGATATACTACCATAAAATTGTGAAAAAGCGAAGAAAAATTCACAAAAGCATCATAAAACTATGCTACACTAAGCGTATGATACAGGGCAGGAATCCCCATTATGATATATAAAAGGCAGGGTGGTAAGATGAGTAATATACAGATATTGGTAGTCGATGATGAGAGCAGAATGCGTAAACTGGTAAAGGATTTCCTTCAGAGAGAAGGCTATTCGGTATTGGAAGCCGGTGATGGAATGGAAGCAATGGACATTTTCTATGAGCAGAAGATCGATCTGGTGATCCTGGATGTGATGATGCCAAGGATGGACGGATGGCAGACATGCCGTGAGATCCGCAGAGACTCCAAAGTGCCGATCATCATGCTGACAGCCAGAGCCGAGGAACGTGACGAACTGCAGGGGTTTGAACTTGGTGTGGACGAGTACATTTCCAAGCCATTCAGTCCGAAGATTCTGGTGGCACGTGTCGGTGCATTGCTGAAGCGTATCTATGGAACGGAAGCAGAAGAGAAGATTGAAGCCGGCGGTATTGAGCTTGACAAGGCGGCGCATCAGGTGATGGTAGATGGCAAGAGCATCGACCTCAGTTATAAAGAATTTGAACTGCTGACGTATTTTCTGGAGAATCAGGGAATTGCACTTTCCAGAGAGAAGATCCTTAATAATGTATGGAACTATGATTATTTCGGAGATGCGAGAACCATCGATACCCATGTGAAGAAACTGAGAAACAAGCTGGGCGATAAAGGCAATTATATCAAGACGATCTGGGGCATGGGTTACAAGTTTGAGGTGGAATAGATGAAACATTCGATTAAGAAACAGATGATCGTAATCTTTATTGCGCTTCTGGCATTTATGTGTGTGGCAGTGCTCGCATGCAATGTATGGCTGCTGGGACCGTATTATATCCGCAATAAAGAATCCAAATTTATCAGTATGTACGAAGCATTGCTGGATGCAGAAGAGAATGGCGAGCTGGATAAGTCAGATGAAGATACTTACAGTGAGCTGGTGCGGCAGGCAGAGCAGAATAATCTATTCTTTCTGGCGATCAATGTGAAGGATCAGACAATCGTTACCAATGTGCAGCATACGATGGATCTGCAACAGAATCTGGATGCATTTATGCTGAACCGGACGGAGAAGCAGGACCGGACATTAGAGAAAACGGATGAATACGAACTTTCGCAGACCAGAGGAAAGGATGCGGGAACGGAATATCTGATGATGCGGGGAACACTTGGTTCCAATTACATTTTCCTGATCCAGAGTCCGATCGAGAGTATTCAGCAGAGTGTATCATTGTCCAACCGGTTCCTGATCATGGTGGAACTGATCGTATTGGTAGTGGGAATCCTGATGGTGTGGTTCTTCTCCAAACGCCTGACAGAGCCTTTGCAGGAACTTGCGGGACTTTCGGAGAAAATGGCAGAGCTCGACTTTGATGCCAAATACACCAGTGGCGGTGATAATGAGATCGGTGTGCTGGGTGAGAACTTTAACCGGATGTCGGAGAAGCTGGAGCGTGCGATCTCGGATCTGAAGAGTGCGAATAACCAGCTGCTGAAAGATATTGAGCAGAAGGACAAGCTGGAGCAGATGCGGAATGAATTCCTTGGTAATGTGTCCCATGAATTGAAGACGCCGATCGCATTGATCCAGGGATATGCAGAGGGATTAAAAGAAGGCGTAAATGATGATGCGGAGAGCAGAGAATTCTACTGCGATGTCATAATGGATGAGGCATCCAAGATGAACCATATGGTGCGTAACCTGCTGGATCTGAACCAGCTGGAATTCGGAGATGAGAAGATTCAGTTTGAGCGATTTGATCTGACCGAGTTGGTAAAGGGTGTGCTCCAGAGTATGGAACTTTTTGCAGAGCAGAAGCAGGCAAAGGTGACATTCCGCCAGACAGAGCCACTGTATGTATGGGGCGATGAATATAAGATTGAACAGGTTGTGCGGAACTATGTGAGCAATGCATTTAACCATCTTGCGGGAGACATGGTGGTAGAAGTGAAGATGGAAGTGAACGACGGCATTGCAAGGACAACAGTATTTAACACGGGCAAGCCGATCCCGGAGGAAGATCTGTCACATATCTGGGAGAAATTCTATAAAGTAGACAAGGCTCATACCAGAGAGTATGGCGGTAACGGCATCGGACTGTCTATCGTCAAGGCGATCATGGAGTCAATGCATCAGAAATATGGTGTGGAGAATTATGACAATGGGGTTGCCTTTTGGTTTGAGTTAGAGGTAAAATGATGCCATGGACTGCTGCGGAGCAATCCGTGGCATTTCCTTTTTGCAAGAGAGGTAATACAGAAGAAAGGAACCAGATATATGGTCGCAATTATTGATTACGATGCAGGAAATATTAAGAGCGTGGAGAAAGCCATGCAGCTTCTGGGACAGGAAGTGAAGATTACCAGAGACAGAGACGAGATCATGGCGGCGGATCATGTGATCCTGCCGGGAGTCGGAGCATTCGGAGACGCGATGGAGAAGTTACATCAGTACGGACTGGTAGAGGTGATCCATGAGGTCACGAAGAAAGGGACGCCATTCCTTGGAATCTGTCTGGGACTTCAGCTGTTATTTGAGCGGAGCGATGAAGCACCGGGTGTAGAAGGACTCGGAGTGCTGAAGGGAGATATTTTGAAACTGCCGGATAAGGAAGGCTATAAGATCCCGCACATGGGCTGGAATTCACTGGATTTCCCGAGAGAAGGAAGATTGTTTAAAGGATTAGCGGAACATCCATACGTTTATTTCGTACATTCTTATTATCTGAAGGCAGCAGAGGAGGAAATCGTTACCGCAACAGCGGATTATACGACACTGATCCACGCTTCTGTAGAGAAGGATAATGTATTTGCCTGTCAGTTCCATCCGGAGAAGAGCAGCGATGTAGGACTTCAGATTTTGAAAAATTTTGTGGAGCTGTAGAAGGAGGAAGATGACATGCATACCAAGAGAATTATTCCCTGCCTGGACGTACATAACGGACGAGTGGTAAAGGGCGTTAATTTTGTAGATTTGAGAGATGCCGGAGATCCGGTAGAGATCGGTAAGGCGTATGACAAAGCCGGAGCGGATGAGCTGGTGTTTCTGGATATCACGGCTTCATCGGATGCCAGAGAGACGGTCGTAGATATGGTTCGCAAGGTTGCGGAGACCGTATTTATTCCATTTACGGTAGGCGGTGGTATCCGTACTGTGGATGATTTCCGTGCACTGTTAAGAGAAGGTGCAGATAAGATTTCGATCAATTCATCTGCGATCAATACACCTCGTCTGATCTCGGATGCTGCGGATAAGTTCGGCAGTCAGTGCGTAGTAGTTGCGATCGATGCCAAGCGCAGAGCCGATGGCAGCGGATGGAATATTTATAAAAATGGCGGACGTATCGATGTGGGTATCGATGCGGTTGAATGGGCAAGAAAAGTGGAACAGCTCGGAGCGGGAGAGATCCTGCTGACCAGTATGGACTGCGATGGAACAAAGGCAGGCTATGATCTGGAACTTACCCGGATCATTGCAGAAGAAGTGTCGGTTCCGGTGATTGCATCAGGAGGCGCCGGTACGCTGGAGCATTTCGAAGAGGTGCTGACGGACGGCAAGGCAGATGCGGCACTGGCAGCGTCCTTGTTCCACTATAAAGAACTGGAAATTCGTGAAGTAAAAGAATACTTGCGTGAGAAGGGCGTATCCGTACGTCTGTAAATGCACAGAGGAGAGGAAACGTATGGCAGCGATTAACAATGACTGGCTGGATGCCCTGAAGGGAGAGTTCAGTAAGCCATATTACCGGGAACTATTTAACAAGGTGAATGAAGAATACAGCAGATATCAGATATTTCCACCGGCAGATGACATTTTCAATGCATTTCATCTGACACCATTATCGAAGGTGAAGGTGGTGATTCTGGGGCAGGATCCGTATCACAATGTGGGGCAGGCGCATGGACTCTGCTTTTCGGTAAAAAAAGGTGTAGAGATTCCGCCGTCACTGGTCAATATTTATAAAGAACTGCATGATGATCTTGGATGCACGATACCGAATCACGGATGTCTGACCAAATGGGCAGAGCAGGGTGTATTGATGCTGAATACGGTATTGACGGTTCGGGCGCATCAGGCGAACTCACATAGGGGAATCGGTTGGGAAGAATTTACCGATGCGGCGATCATGGCACTGAACAGTCAGGATAGACCGATCGTATTTATCCTGTGGGGAGGACCGGCGCAGCGGAAGGCTTCGATGTTACACAATCCGAGGCATCTGATCCTGAAAGCACCGCACCCGAGTCCGCTGTCTGCATATCGTGGATTCTTTGGAAGTAAACCATTCAGCCAGACCAATGCATTTTTAGAGGAGCATGGACTGGAACCGATCGACTGGCAGATTGATTAAGCGTCTGGATTAGGCGTCTGAATGGATAGAGAGTATGGGAATGAGAGCCAGGAGGTAATGTATGAATAACAAATTTGACCTGCTGATCATAGGGGCAGGACCGGGCGGCTATGTGGCTGCGAAGAAGGCAGCAAAACTTGGCATGTCTGTGGTGATCATTGAGAAAGGTCCGATCGGCGGTACCTGTATTAACCGTGGATGTATCCCGATGAAAGCGCTGCTTCGCGCATCGACATTGTACCGGGAGATATTGGGATGTGGTAAATACGGACTATATGCTGATGATGCCGGGTATGATCTGCAGGATATGATCGAATATAAGAATCTTGCAACACGCGAGATGCGTGAGAATCTGGAAGAGGAATTTGAAGAACTTGGTATCCAGTCTGTACAGGGAACGGCGATGGTCATGTCAGGAAAACAGGTGCGTGTTACATTTGAAGACGGAAGCAGCAAATTCTACTTTGGCAATAAGATACTGATCGCAACGGGTTCCAAGGAGAGAAAACTGGATATCCCGGGAGCAGATCTGCCGGGCGTCATGACCAGTGAAGCACTGATGACCTCCGGGGGCAATAAATACCACAGTCTGATCGTACTTGGCGGTGGTGTGACCGGACTTGAGACGGCAACCGTATTCCGCAATCTGGGAGCGAAAGTGACGATCATTGAAGTGTCGGATCATCTGATCCCGCGTATCGACAGCGAATTTTCGGATGAACTGGAACGCCTGATGCTGGATCATGGCGTGGAAATCTATAAAGGAAGTATGTCGGAGCGGATCACCCGAGACGAGGGAGGTGTGTGCTGTGAATTTGTCTGTGCAGAGGGTACGAAGCGCGTCCATGCAGAGGCGCTGCTGATGTCGGTGGGACGTATTCCAAATACTGATGGCTTATTTGCGCCGGAGGTGCCGATCAAGATGGATCACGGTAAGATTCTGGTGGATGAATTCTTCCGTACCAGCGTGCCGGGCATCTATGCGGTCGGAGATGTGATCGGAGGTATCCAGCTTGCGCATGTAGCGTCCGCTCAGGGAACGTACGTGGTAGAGAAAATGAATGACCTGACACCGTCGGTTATTGTATCCATGGTGCCGAGCTGTCTGTTTACACCGATTTCTATCGTGCCAAGCTGTCTGTATACGGAGCCTGAGATCGCCTCCGTGGGACTGACGGAGACGCAGGCAAGAGAAAAAGGTGTGCAGATCCGGGTAGGACGTTATAATATGAAAGGCAATGGTCAGCAGATCATTTCCAGAGAGACCGGAGGATTCATTAAAGTGATCTTTGCGGCGAACAGCGATGTGCTACTGGGGGCGCAGATTATGTGTGCCAGGGCGACAGATATGATCGGCGAGCTTGCAACGGCACTGGCAAATGGATTAACCTCTACACAGCTCATGTATGCGATGCGCGCACATCCGACCTTTAATGAGGCGATTTCATGTGCTGTGGAGAACAGCAGAGACAGCATGGAGAAAGAATAATGATCATACAATATGATTACAAAAGATGAAGATAAATGGAAGACAAAGGAGCAGATCGTGATGGATAAAGCGGCAAAACGATTAGCGGTTATCTATGTCATATTATTATCTCTTTGTGCACCGCTTATGGCGGTTCACTTTGAACTCTATACATGGTTTATCGGCGTGGTCGATATGTCGTACTGGGCGCAGACGGCACTGTGGTTCCTGCCGATGCTGGTTTACGGCGGAATCTTAGCGGTACTCGGTATCTGGAACATGGTCAAATCTTTCCAGATATACAAAAGGCAGGACATGCTTGGATGTATCAATGGGATGCTGATTCATAAGTACGGTCTGGTCATCTTTTTCTGTGTGAACTTTATCGTGCTTTTTCTGGTATATTTCATGCTCACATTCGGGCTGGTCATGGGAACCAGAGGACTGGCATTGCTGATCGCGCCGGTCTGGCTTCCGTTTGTATTGATGATGATCGGGTGGAGCATTGTGATGAGCTGGCTTGCAATTCTGCCGGGAAGTATCTACAGTATTCAGGTAATCCGGGGAAGCGTCCGTGCAGGGAAGATCAGCGGAGGCGCAGCAGTAATCCACGGAATCTTACAGTTTCTATTTCTGGCGGATGTACTGGATGCCATGTATCTGGCTGCAGGCAAGTGGGGACGCGGAAAGAAAAGTTCCGTGCTCGTGGCACTGGTGTATGTGGCAGCTGTGATAGGAATTGTGTGGATCGTATATAAAATAAGAAATCAAGATACAAATAATTGAAATAAAAATAGACAATAGGAATGAGCAGCTTTGTTGCGGGCTGCTCGTTTTGCTATAATAATCGTATGTCAAAAGGAGGTACAGTCTATGAAGATCATACATTTGTCAGACCTTCACCTGGGGAAACGGGTGCATGAGTTTTCGATGCTGGATGACCAGCGGTATATATTGAAGCAGATTCTGGAACGAATTGCAGAAGAAAGCCCGGATGTGGTGATCTTAGCGGGCGATATCTATGACAAGCCTGTACCTCCGGCGGAAGCAGTGCAGTTATTTGACCAGTTTTTGTGCGGACTTGCGGAGCAGAGCGTGGAAGTCATGATTATCAGCGGCAACCATGATTCGGCAGAGCGTATCGCATTTGGCGGGAAGCTGATGGAACACAGCGGCATACATGTGTCTCCGGTTTATGATGGGGATGTAAAGCCTGTGGAATTAGAGGATGAATATGGCATCGTACAGTTCTTTTTGCTGCCGTTTATCAAGCCGATTCATGTGAGACGCTGTTATGCAGAGGAAGAAATAGACAGTTATACGGATGCCATGCGCACAGCCATTTCCCATATGGATAGAAATGCGGATGCCAGACAGGTGCTGGTGACGCATCAGTTTGTGACAGGAGCGGAACGCTCAGATTCGGAAGAGATCTCGGTAGGAGGCACCGACAATGTGGATGTAACGGTATTTGACGGGTTCGACTATGTGGCATTAGGGCATATCCACAGACCACAGCGGATCATGAGAGACACGGTGCGGTATTCCGGTACGCCGTTGAAGTATTCCTTTTCAGAATCCGGTCATGAGAAGTCACTTACCGTGGTAGAACTGGCAAAAAAAGGAAATGTGTCGATTCGGCACATTTCTCTGACACCAAAGCATGATATGCGGGAGATCCGTGGCACGTATATGGAACTGACAGACCGTGCGTATTACCGTAATATGGACAGGGAAGACTATCTGCATATTACATTGACGGATGAGGAAGATATTCCGGATGCGGTCAGAAAACTGCAGGTAATCTATCCGAATCTGATGAAGTTAGACTACGATAATGCAAGGACGCGCGGGAATCAGGTGTTACAGGAGATAGAGGCGATTGAGAATAAGTCGCCGATGGAGTTATTTGCGGAATTTTATGAGGCACAGAATAATCAGCCGATGGATGAAGTACAGTCCGGACTGATGCAGAAGATTATGGAACAGGTATGGGAGGATAAAGCATGAGACCAGTCTATATCCGCATGTCGGCATTTGGACCGTATGCGGGCACACAGGAACTGAACATGGAAGAACTGGGCGCAGGCGGACTCTATCTGATCACGGGAGATACGGGAGCCGGTAAGACTACGATCTTTGATGCTATTACATTTGCATTATATGGAGAAGCCAGCGGTGACAGCAGAGAAGCCGGGATGCTTCGTTCCAAATACGCAGATCCGTCTGTGCCGACAGAGGTGGAGCTTACGTTTATCTATGGCGGGAAGACATATAACGTGCGCAGGAATCCGGAATACGAGCGCCCGGCAAAGCGAGGTTCGGGTATGACGATGCAGAAAGCAGAGGCAGAGCTTAGTTATCCGGATGGCAGAATTGTCACGAAGCCGAAAGATGTGACGGCAGCCGTGACGGAGATCATGGGCGTGAACAGAGAACAGTTCTGCCAGATCGCGATGATCGCACAGGGGAAGTTCCGGGATCTGATCGAGAAGGGAACCACAGAGCGACAGAAGATCTTCCGGGAAATATTTCGGACGGCACCGTATCAAAAAGTGCAGGACATTCTCAAAGGAAAATACCGCACGCTGGAGCAGGAATGCGGGAGTCTGCGAGAAAGTGTGAAGCAGTACATTCAGGGGATCCTCTGGAATCAAGAGATAGTTAATGAAGAGACACCTGTGGAAGAAGTAATGGAACTTCTTGCAGAGCAGAATAAGGCAGATCAGGACATACAGGCAGGTCTGTTTGAAGAATTAAAACAGAAAGAACAGGTGTTGCAGAAGATCCGGTCCGAGTTAGAACGGGATCAGGAGCGGAAGAAGAGACAGAAGTTGTATCTGGAATTGCAGGACAGACGGAAAGCGCAGCAGGAGCAGATTACAGAATTACAGCGCAGATATCAGGAAGAGCAGGGAAAAGAGACGGAGCGCAGACAATTTGCAGATGAGATCAGCCGGCTGGAAAGCCTGATGCCGCAGTATCTTCGTCTGGAGGAGCTGCGAAAGAATGAAAGAGAGAATCAGGACAAAAGTGAGAAGCTGGCAGTACGGCAGAGACAGTGCGAGATGAAGCAGACGGAATTGAAAGACAAGATCGGGGAAGGGCGGGAAGCGAGCGAAGTTCTTGCCGGAGCATCGGAGGAGTATCAGAGGCTTTTGTACGAATCAGAGAAGCATCAGAAATCTATGGAGCGCCTGCTGAATCTGTCGCAGGATATACTGCAGTATGAGAAGCAGAGACAGAGCCTTGAGTTAAAACAGCAGGAATACCGGTCAGCACGGGACAATGTACAGAAAAAAGAAGCGGAGTACCGCATTAAGAATCAGGCATTTTTAGACGAACAGGCAGGAATTCTTGCACAGACGTTAGCAGAAGATCAGCCATGTCCGGTGTGCGGTTCCATGTATCACCCGGCACCGGCAGAGCAGAATCCGGGTGCACCATCCAAAGACGAACTGGAAATGCTGCAACAGGAACTGGAACGGTGCAGAGCGGAGGAAGCGGAAGCCAGCAGAATGGCAGGGGAACTTCTTGGAAATGTGAGAAGCAGGGAAGAAACCATCCGTAAGGAAGCGGAAGAACTGGAACTTACAGGAACTTGTGAAGAGATAAAGAAGCACCTTATGGATCTGCAGAAGCAGGGGCAGGAAGCCGGAAAGCAATTACAGCAAGAAAAGAAGCTTGCGGCAGAGAAGGTAAAGCAGAAGGAGATGTGGAACCGACTGCTTCCGGAGCAGGAAAAAGCGTTAGAGAAAGTAACAGAAGAACTGCAGCAGATCAGAGAACGTCAGGCTGCACTGGAAAGCAGTCAGCAGTCAGCCAGAGAAGAAATCAGGAACTTGACAGAAGTGCTTCCTTATCCTGGTCAGAAAGAAGCACAGGAGAAGCAGACGGAACTTGTACAGAAGCAGAATGTGATGAAGCATCAGTTAGAACAGGCGGAAAAAGCAGTTCAGACGGCAGAAGTGGAGAGTGCCGGAACAGAGGGGCGGTTAGCAGAACTGAAACAGCAGTTGGAAGAAACCGGGGAAGTTGATACAGAAGCATTACAGCAGAAAAAAGCTGAGACAGAGGCAGAGAAGTCAGAATGCGAAGAACGCGGAAAGGAACTGCATCACAGGATACAGAATAATCAGTCTGTGTTGAAGAATCTGCAGAATCGAAGTAAAGAACTGGTAGAGAAAGAAAAGCAATATGCGATGGTACGTTCGCTGGCAGTGACCGCTATGGGCAATATCCCGGGCAAAGAAAAGATCATGTTAGAGACTTATGTGCAGATGACGTATTTTGACCGCATCATTGCCAGAGCCAATACCAGACTGATGATCATGACCGGAGGACAGTATGAGATGAAGCGGCGCAGAGGCAGCAGTAATCTCCGCAGTCAGAGTGGTCTGGAACTGGATGTGATTGATCACTATAACGGAAGTGAGCGAAGCATCCGTACACTGTCCGGCGGCGAGTCTTTTCAGGCTTCCCTGTCGCTGGCACTTGGACTTGCTGATGAGATTCAGGCATCTGCAGGCGGCATCCGGCTGGATACGATGTTTGTGGATGAAGGATTCGGCTCATTGGATTCGGAGTCATTGGAACAGGCAATTCAGGCATTGGCAGGACTCGCAGAGAGTAAACGCCTGGTGGGAATCATTTCCCATGTAGATGAACTGAAGAACCGGATTGACCGCCAGATCGTGGTGAAGAAAGAACGAAGCGGCGGAAGCACTGCCGAGATCCGAGGTGTGTAAGATGGCAGATCATAGAGAAGAAAAGCACACGTATATCGCAATTGATCTGAAGTCGTTTTATGCATCGGTGGAATGTCTGGAGCGAGGCTTAGATCCACTGCACACGAACCTCGTGGTGGCTGATAAGAGCCGTACGGAAAAGACAATCTGCCTTGCGGTGTCACCGTCTATGAAGGGCTATGGGATTCCAGGCAGGCCGAGACTCTTTCAGGTGGTGCAGCAGATGCAGAAGGTGAATGCAATACGGCAGCGGAAAGCATCGGGCGGCACATTGGAAGGAAGTTCGGTTAATTCAATAGAACTGGAATATCGTCCGCAGATGGAGGCGGATTACGTGACAGCACCGCCTCAGATGGCGAAGTATCTGGAGTACAGTGGGCGCATTTACGACATTTATCTGAAATACGTGGCGCCGGAAGATATGCATGTGTACTCGATCGATGAGGTGTTTATGGATGTGACGCATTATCTGAACACGTATCAGATGACAGCAGAGGAGCTTGCGGGTAAGATTATCCGGGATGTGCTGGAGACGACAGGCATCACGTCGACGGCGGGAATCGGTACAAATCTATATCTCAGCAAGATTGCCATGGACATTGTGGCGAAGCATATTCCGCCGGACAGGCACGGCGTGCGGATTGCAAGTCTGAATGAAAGAGAATACCGGAGACTGCTGTGGGCGCATCAGCCGTTGACGGATTTCTGGAGGGTCGGTCATGGATATGCAAAGAAGCTTGCAGAGCAGGGCATTTACACGATGGGCGATATTGCCCGGTGTTCGATTGGCGCGCCGGGTGAGTATTATAATGAAGAATTGCTGTACCGGATGTTTGGGATTAATGCGGAACTTCTGATCGATCATGCCTGGGGATATGAGCCGTGTACGATGGAGGATATCAAGTCGTACAAGCCGGAGACGAACAGCATGGGCTCCGGGCAGGTGCTACATTGTCCGTACGATGCGAAGAAAGCCAGACTGATCGTGCAGGAAATGACAGATCTTTTAGCACTTGACCTGGCAGCGCATGGACTGGTGGCGGATCAGATGGTGCTGACTGTTGGTTATGACAGGAGTTGTCTGGATGATCCAAAGATTCGTAGCAAATACCATGGCGAAGTGACGACAGACCACTATGGAAGAAGAGTTCCGAAACATGCACATGGCACGGCAAATCTTCCGGAGCATACGGCATCATCCAGAGAGATTATACGGGCGGTAATGGAGTTGTATGATCGGATCGTGAATCCGGATCTGCTGGTGCGCCGGGTCAATGTGACTGCAAATCATGTGATAGAAGAAAAGCAGGTGCAGAAAAAAGAGCATTATGAGCAGCTGGATCTGTTTACCGATTATGGGAAAAAGGAACAGGAAGAGAGAGAAGCGGCAGAAGCGAAGGAACGTGAGAAGCATCTGCAGCAGGCACTTCTGGAGATCAAGAAACGTTACGGGAAGAATGCAGTGCTCAAGGGCATGAACTTGGAAGAAGGGGCAACTACGATCGAGAGGAACAGTCAGATCGGCGGTCATAAGGCGTAAGTGGATAGGTGACCACAAGATATAAGCAGCGAGTCTGGCATAAGATATGAGAGGGATATAAAAGTATGAAAGAGATTGATTTCAGCAAATACGAAGATATGCTGGACATGCCACATCCGGTGTCAAAGAATCATCCGCAGATGGCAAGGCGTGACAGGGCGGCACAATTTGCCCCGTTTGCGGCACTGACCGGACATCAGGAAGTAATCCGACAGACGGAACGGAAGCATGTCAGCGAAGACATGGAGCGGGAAACATTTTATGAGGAATGATTGTAAGAATGAGAGGGTAAGACAATGAAGAAGAGTAATCCAAAGGCGTTACTGCCGATTGGTGTGTTTTTAGTCCTGTATCTGGGACTGGGAATCGTGTTTGAGTATGTGATGAAGATTCCGATGGGATTCTATAATATTCCGATCGTGTTGGCATTTATGGTGGCAATCCTGACCGCCTGCCTGCAGAACCGTAAGGTATCGTTTGATGACAAGCTGGGGATCATGGCACAGGGCATCGCGGATAAGAATATCATTACCATGCTGCTGATCTTCCTGGTGGCAGGAAGCTTTGTGGGTGTTGTGGGACGGAGCAGCGCAGAGAGTGTGGCATATTTCATGCTGTCGCTGATCCCTGCGAAATTCGCAGTGGCGGTACTGTTTGTGGTGGCATGTTTTGTATCAACAGCCATGGGAACGTCTGTGGGAACAATCACGCTGATCGCACCGATTGCGGCGGCTGTGTCAGAGGCATCGGGATTTGATCTGGCACTCTGCGTTGGATCTGTTATGGGAGGGGCAATGTTCGGAGATAATCTTTCCTTTATCTCTGATACAACGATTGCAGCCTGCAATGGACAGGGATGTCCGATGAAAGACAAATTCCGGGAGAATTTCTGGATCGCATTTCCGGCAGCACTGGTGACGCTGGCGCTGATCCTGATACTGTCACTCCGTACTACGCTGAACGGTGTGGTGACGCATGAGTATCATCTGATCCAGATTATTCCATATGTGCTGGTGCTGGCGGGAGGCATTATCGGCATCAATGTATTTGTGGTGCTTCTTGTAGGCATCTTTTCGGGAATTATTATTATGCTTGTCACAGGGCAGACAACGGTAGTGGATATGATCGGAAGCATGGGCTCCGGAATCTCTGGCATGTTTGAGACCTGTATGGTAGCGATTCTTGTGGCCGCACTCTGTGCGCTGATCCGGGAATACGGAGGTTTTGAGGCACTGCTTTCTGCAATCCGCAAAGTATTCCGTGGACGGAAAGGCGGACAGCTCGGTATGGGACTTCTTGTAGCGGCAATGGATATCGCGACAGCGAATAATACAGTAGCTATCGTAATGGCCAATCCAATTGCGGCAGAAATGTCGGAAGAATATGGCATTACGCACAGCAAGGCGGCATCGCTGCTGGATACATTTTCCTGTATTTCCCAGGGTGTGATCCCTTACGGTGCGCAGATGCTGGTAGCACTTTCTGCGGTGCATGAGCTGGGATATGAATTGTCAGCGTTTGATGTAATCCCGAAGTTGTTCTATCCGGGAATGCTGCTGATCAGTTCACTGGTGTTTATCTTTGTACTTCCTGAGAAGAAACTTTGATTGACATTTATCATTTCATGTGATAAAGTCTACTTTAGTGAATAAAAGCGTTAAAGGGGTAAAGCAAAATGCCGATTACGAAACTGTTAGAAGAGAATGCGAAAAAGTACGGAGATGATATTGCGCTGGTGGAGATCAACCCGCAGCAGCCGGAAGACCGCCGGATTACGTGGAAGGAATACGAGCTGATCGAGCCGACTCCATTTGTACATTATCGCAGAGAAATCACATGGAGTGTATTTAATGAAAAAGCGAACCGTTTTGCGAACCTGCTGCTGAGCAGAGGCGTGAAACGTGGTGATAAAGTTGCAATATTACTGATGAACTGTCTGGAATGGCTGCCAATTTATTTTGGTATCCTGAAGACGGGTGCACTTGCAGTACCGTTGAACTTCCGCTATTCGGCAGAAGAGATCGAATACTGTGTGAATAAATCGGACACGGATGTACTGGTATTCGGACCGGAATTTATCGGTCGTGTGGAAGAAATTGCGGATTCTATTTCCAGAAATCGTCTGCTGTTCTTTGTGGGTGACGGATGTCCATCGTTTGCGGAGAGTTATGCGCATCAGACTGCTAACTGTTCCGGTATTGCACCGAATATAGAGATCAATGATCAAGATGATGCGGCAATTTATTTCTCATCAGGAACTACAGGATTCCCGAAAGCAATCCTGCATAACCATGAGAGTCTGATGCATGCGGCTAAGGTAGAGCAGAAGCATCATGGACAGACCAAGGATGATGTATTTCTTTGTATTCCGCCGTTATATCACACCGGCGCGAAGATGCACTGGTTCGGAAGTCTGCTGACTGGAGGCAAGGCGGTGATCCTGAAGGGAACCAAGCCGAAATACATACTGGATGCGCTGTCTAATGAGCAGTGTTCAATCGTATGGTTGCTGGTTCCGTGGGCGCAGGATATTCTGGATGCGCTGGATCGCGGAGATCTGAAGCTTGAGGATTATAAGTTGGATCAGGTGCGTCTGATGCACATTGGTGCGCAGCCGGTGCCGCCGAGTCTGATCAAGCGTTGGAAAGAATACTTTCCACAGCATCAGTACGATACGAACTATGGACTCAGCGAATCGATCGGACCAGGCGCGGTACATCTTGGCGTGGAGAATATTGACAAAATCGGAGCCATCGGTAAGGCTGGATACGGCTGGGAGACCCGGGTGGTGGATGAGAATGGTAAAGATGTAGCGCAGGGTGAAGTCGGCGAACTGCTGTTACGAGGACCTGGTGTTATGACCTGTTACTATAATGATGAAAAGGCAACTGCTGATACGTTGAAAGACGGATGGCTGTACACAGGAGATATGGCGAGAGAAGACGAAGATGGATTCCTGTTCCTGGTAGACCGTAAGAAGGATGTCATCATCAGCGGAGGTGAGAACCTGTATCCGGTACAGATCGAGGATTTCCTACGCGGTTATGATGCAGTGAAAGATGTGGCTGTTATCGGACTTCCAGATAAACGCCTTGGAGAGATCGCAACAGCTGTTGTAGAGGTCAAAGAAGGCTATACATGCACCCAGGAAGATCTGGAAGAATACAGCCGGAAGCTACCTCGTTATAAACGTCCGCACAAATATATCTTTGCAGATGTGCCGAGAAATGCTACCGGCAAGATTGAAAAGCCGAAGCTTCGAGAGATGTATTGTGGCGAACGACTGGTAGAAATGCAGAACAAAGCATAGAATAATAAGAGAACAAAGAGAAGTATGAAACTGCCGTGTATGGAAACATTTGCGGCAGTTTTCTTTTAGGATGAGATGCCTACGGATTGTACGCAAAAAAATACTTTACTTTAGTCTGCTACCATGCTACAATGCTACTAAATTAGCAGAACGAAATCAAAGGAGACGTTTATGAAAAAGAAGATTATCGCAAGTTTATTATGCCTGACAATGGTATTTTCCATGACTGCCTGCGGAGGCAAAGATTCGGGAAGTAATGAAGACAGTAAAGAAGCATCTGAGAGTGATGTGGATTATATTAAGGATAAGGGAACTCTGGTAGTAGGTATTACCGACTTCGAGCCAATGGACTATAAAGATGATTCCGGTGAATGGATTGGATTCGATGCTGATATGGCGAAACTGGTCGGAGAATCTCTTGGCGTAGATGTGGAATTTGTAGAGATTGACTGGGACAATAAGATCATGGAGCTCAAGTCTAAGAATATTGATGTCGTATGGAATGGTATGACACTGACCGACGAAGTGAAGAACTCTATGGAATGCACCAACGCATACTGCAGCAACGGACAGGTTATCGTTACAACGGACGAGTCCAAGCTGGATGATCCGTCTAAGCTGACATTTGCAGTAGAGGCAGGATCTGCCGGAGAAGCTGTTGCTGAAGACGAAGGTTATAATGCTAACTCCGTAGCATCCCAGGCTGATGCACTGATGGAGGTTGCATCCGGTACATCTGATGCAGCAATCATTGACCTTCTGATGGCAAGTGCCATGATCGGGGAAGGCACAAGCTATCCGGATCTGATCCACTCAGAAGAACTGACTTCAGAAGAGTATGGTGTTGGATGCCGCAAGGGTTCTGATCTGGCAGCATACATCAATGATCAGCTCGCTAAGGCATACAAAGATGGAAAGACACAGGAGATTGCTGAGAAATACGGCATCGCAGATGCTGTACTGGAGCAGAAGTAGAACCAGTAATAAGTACATAACTGACAGCATGAAAGACATCGTGGATAAGGCAGAGAGCCTGAAGCTCTCTGCCTTGTTATCGCGTAAGAGGGAGATACAATGTTTGGAACAGTAACACTGGAATTAACAAAAGGTCTGTGGACCACATTTCAAATCTTTATACTGACACTGATATTTGCACTGCCGGCAGGTCTGATACTTGGAATCGGAAGTGCCAGTAAGTGGAAGCCGCTCCGCTATCTGATCCAGGTCTTTGTCTGGATCATCCGGGGAACACCGCTGATGCTTCAGCTTATTATTATCTTTTACGGACCGGGTCTGTGGCTTGGACACAATATCTGGAGTGGTAATGAAGCTGGTCGTATTACGGCAACGGTAGTTGCGTTTGTAATCAACTATGCCTGTTATTTTTCGGTTATTTTCCGTGGCGGAATCGAAGGCGTTCCGGTCGGACAGAGAGAAGCAGGACAGGTGCTTGGTATGACAAAGAGCCAGATCTTTTTCAAGATCACATTGCTTCAGATGGTGAAGCGCGTTGTACCGCCGATGTCCAACGAGATCATTACACTGGTCAAGGATACATCCCTTGCCAGAATTATTGCAGCATATGAGCTGACATTTGCAGGATATTCATTTATGAAATCAGCCGGATTGACCTGGCCGCTATTCTATACCGGCGTGTTCTATCTGATATTCATCGGTATCCTGACACTGCTCTTTAACTATATTGAGAAGAAACTGGATTATTTCAAATAGGAGGTGTGTGAGAAATGGCTGTGTTAGAGGTAAATAATATAGAGAAACATTTCGGGAGCACACGCGTCCTGAAAGATGTAAGTTTTTCCCTGGAAAAGGGCAATGCGCTTGCGATTATCGGATCTTCCGGTTCTGGCAAGACAACCTTGTTACGGTGTCTGAATTTTCTGGAGACTCCGAATCAGGGTAAGATTTCAGTAAATGGTGAGACTGTATTTGACGCATCTCGTCCGGTAAAAATGAGCGACAGCGAACTGCGTAGCAAGAGACTGCATTTTGGCATGGTATTCCAGGCATTCCATCTGTTTCCGCAGTATACCGCACTGGAGAATGTAACACTGGCAGAGAAGCTTCTGGCGCAGGAACGCCCGGATTATAAGCAGAATAAGAAGCAGATCCTTGCGGAGATTGAGGAACACGGAAAGGAACTGCTGGCACAGATGGGACTGGCGGACCGTGCAGGACATTATCCACATCAGTTATCCGGCGGACAGCAGCAGCGAGTTGCTATCGCAAGAGCCCTGGCGTTAAAACCGGATATTCTGTGTTTTGATGAACCTACATCTGCGCTGGATCCGGAGCTTACCGGAGAAGTGCTCCGCGTAATCCGCGGTCTTGCTGATCAGAAGACGACTATGATCATCGTTACACATGAGATGGCATTTGCCAGAGATGTGGCGGATCAGATCATATTTATGGATGACGGATATATCGTAGAGCAGGGAGAGGCCAAACAGGTCATTGATAATCCGAGGGAAGAGCGTACCAGACAGTTTCTGTCAAGATATTCGCAGGGATAGTTATGGGGCGCAAGGATAAAAATGCATGAATTTCTGAAGATTTTGAAATGTTTTTTCTGGGAAAATGCAGATTGAAAGCCGTGCATCGGCGTACTAAAATAGTCTCTGGTGATGAAATTGAAGCAGGGACAACAGAGAGAATATTTATTTGATAACTATAAAGTGCTTTTAATCATTCTGGTTGTAATCGGTCATTTTATCGAACCGTGTTATGACCAGAATTCTTTTTTATATGAATTAAAATGGGGAATCGTGGCATTTCATATGCCCGCATTTATCTTTATATCCGGTTATTTTTCTAAACGGATTCCGTCCATCAAAAGGCTGATACGGGGACTGGTTATACCGTACTTTGTATATGAACTGGTATATTATTTCTTATATACATTGGTGCTTGATAAGCATACAGGACTTTATTTTGACAGACCAAAGTTCTCGCTCTGGTATCTGATGGCGTTATTCGTATGGCGTCTGCTGGCGCCGGTGATTAAGAAAATTCCATATCATATGCCGCTTCTTTTTGCCGGCGGACTGTTGATCGGCTTTGTGGGACTTGGCAATTATCTGTCCATACCAAGGATTCTGTTTTTCTTTCCGTTCTTTATGGCAGGGATGGAGTTTGACAGCAGTGTACTGGAGAAATTCCGCAGACCGGCAGGATACTGTGGGGCATTGGCTGTTCTTACGATGATGATCATAGGACTGTTTGTGGATGACTACCACCATAAGCTTCCGGTGAAGATATTTTATGGAAGATATTCTTATGCGGGACTCGGACTGGAGCCGATGGAAGGCATGCTGATCCGTTGCGGATGTTATGTGCTGTCTTTCATATTGATCTATCTGCTTATGCTGGTGCTTCCGGCAGAGAAAAAGTCATATTCATATATCGGAGAACGCACGATGGCGGTATATATCTTTCATGGACTGGTGTACAGCTGTCTGAAATATGCAACTCCGTTGCTGGATTCGGTAAGAAGTAATACAGAAAGTATATTGTTGATTCTATTTTGCCTGGCATTGGTGTGGATCGCATCCAGAAAACCGTTCGTATTCGTTACCGATAAAGTGTCGCATCTGTTATAATATCATAGATGGGGTGACCCTGACATTACTTAGATGCATGAATTGGTATTGTAAAAAGGAGAATGATTATGAATTATACAGAGGGATTATTCCGATTTATAGAAAAGAGCCCGACGCCGTTCCATGTGATCGACAACATGAAGCGTATGTTGGAGGGACAAGGTTATAAGCAGCTGCTGGAGCGTGAAGAGTGGAAGCTGGAACAAGGTGGCAGATACTATGTGATCCGCAATGGTTCTGCTATGATCGCATTCCGTATCCCGAAGACTGAGTTTGGCGGCTTTCAGATTGTGGCAAGCCACAGCGATGCGCCGTGCCTGAAGATTAAGGAGAATCCGGAACTGTGGTCTGAGCAGGCGTATGTCCGTCTGAATGTGGAGAAATACGGCGGCATGATCTGTTTGACCTGGTTTGACCGTCCGCTTTCTGTGGCTGGAAGGCTGCTTGTGAAGAGTGAAGAAGGCGTTGAAGTAAAGCTGGTGCAGATTGACAAGGATCTGCTGATGCTTCCAAGCCTTGCTATCCATATGAACCGTGAGATTAATACGGGATATGATTACCATGCGCAGAAGGATATGTTACCGTTATATGGTATGGGAACGAAGGGCGAAAAGGAAAGCTTTATGGCTCGGATTGCCCGTGAAGCGAATGTGCAGAAAGAAGATATTCTTGGAAGTGATCTCTATGTATATAACCGTATGCCGGGCAGTATCTGGGGATCCGAAGATGAATTCATGTCGATTGGTAAATTAGATGATCTGGAGTGTGTATATTCATCTATGACAAGTTTCCTGAAGGCAGAGGAACATGACCGGATTCCGGTTCATTGTGTCTATGACAATGAGGAAGTGGGAAGTTCCACCAGACAGGGAGCAGCATCGACATTTCTGGCGGATACACTGGAACGGATTCAGGAAGCTTTTGGCGGCAGTGCATCTGATTACCGGAGAATGATCGCAGGAAGTATGATGTTATCCGCAGACAATGCACATGCAGTACATCCAAATTACCCGGAAAAAGCATGCCCGTCCAACCGACCGTTGGTTAATCAGGGAGTTGTGATCAAATTCAGCGGCAATCAGCGATATACTTCCGATGGCGTAACGGCAGCAGTATTCCGCAGCATCTGCGAAAAAGCAGGCGTGCCGACGCAGGTCTTTACCAATCATTCGGATATTGCGGGCGGTTCTACACTTGGCAATATCTCTGCACTTCAAGTGCCGGTGCCATGCGTAGACATCGGACTTGCGCAGCTTGCCATGCATTCCAGTTATGAGACGGCAGGAGTGAAGGATCTGGAATATATGATCCATGCAATGAAAGGATTTTATGAGGCGTCGGTAGAAGATACCGGAGATGGCATGAGGATTCGGTAAAATCAATATCATATAAGTTAGTCAGCGATATAATTCTATATATACAATCAGCCCTATGATTAATTAAACAATATGATTAGTAACTGTTTGATTAGTCATAGGGCTGAATTTGTTCGTAATAATTTCTCTATTTGCTCTTTCTGGCAGTGTCATAGACTTCCTGATACCAGACGTGAGCCATCTCGAGATCACGTTTGCATCCACGTCCAAGAGAAAGCGCATCTGCCACGGAAGTCATGGCTTCGATATGCCGCAACTGAGCCGCTTTGCTGTACCAGAAAAATGCTTTTTCATAGTCTGGTGCGTCTTCAAATTTTGCAAATTGATAGGCTCTGCCTAACTGATACATTGCATCTGTGTCGCCGGATTCGGCAAGTTTTAATAATTCTTCCATAAGGCTCCCTCCTGATAAAATAATTTATAAAACCACTTTGTGATACCTATTTTGCTTCCCAGCGTCCGGATGCGCCGCAAGGAAGAACCAGTCCGCTTTCGGTAACCGGAAGTCCGATTTCCTGAGATTCTACAGTACCGTTCCATGGTGCAAGTTCTGTACTCAGCATGTAAGTAAGTACAGCCGGAGCGAGTCCGGTCGTGTACGAATTGACCAGGAAGAATAACGGATCATCGGATAATATCTTTGTGCAGAGCTTGATGAACGAATGGATGGAATCTTCAATCTTCCAGATCTCGCCCTTTGGCCCGCGTCCGTAAGACGGTGGGTCCATGATGATGGCATCGTAGTGATTGCCTCTGCGGATCTCGCGCTCTACGAATTTGACGCAGTCATCTACGAGCCAGCGGATCGGAGCGTCCTTCAGTCCGGATGATACCGCGTTTTCCTTTGCCCAGGTTACCATGCCTTTTGAGGCATCTACATGAGTGACCTTTGCGCCTGCCGCTGCAGCCGCCAATGTAGCTCCGCCGGTATAGGCGAAAAGATTCAGCACCTTGATCTCACGACCTGCATGTTTGATCTTATCAGAGAACCAGTCCCAGTTCGTTGCCTGTTCCGGGAACAGTCCGGTGTGCTTAAAGTTAAACGGCTTCAGATTAAATGTCAGATCCTTATAGCTGATCTGCCACTGCTTTGGCAGGTCGAAGAATTCCCATTCGCCGCCGCCTTTTTTGCTGCGATGGTAGTGACCGTTCATATGCTTCCAGCCGCGGTTCTTCTTAGGAGTATCCCAGATGACCTGCGGATCCGGACGGACTAACAGGTAGTCACCCCAGCGCTCTAATTTTTCACCTTTGTTGCAATCTATTACTTCATAATCATTCCATTGATCTGCAATCCACATAATGTACCTCTTTCTTTATCGTTTCTATAATATGATTGTACCATGCACATCCTCAAATGAAAAGCTGTAACTCTTTATAAAACGATTGCTTATAGAAAAAATCTATGGTATACATACTATATAGATTCCATCTATTTGAAGAAAATGAAGAAAAGGCATATAATGGGAGATATAGAAAATATATTTACCTTTTACAGGCATAGTGATAGAATATATCTATAAGTGTAAAAGGACAACTTAAGAAAGGTGGAAAATATCATGATTACAGTTAATGCAATGGGCGATAACTGCCCGATCCCGGTTATTAAGACAAAGAAAGCTATGCAGGCTCTGACAGGTCCGGAGACAATCGAAGTATTGGTGGACAATGAGATTGCAGTGCAGAATGTTACAAAGATGGCTTCTTCCAGCGGTGGAAAAGTTACATCTGAAAAGCTTGGGGAAAAAGAATACAAAGTAACAATCGCTATGGAAGGTGCAGCCGCTACGGCAGATGATGCAGAAGAGACAGCTTGCATTCCGGATGCGAGAGATAATATGATCGTAGTAGTGAATTCAGACCGCATGGGAAGCGGCAATGATGAACTTGGTAAGGTACTGATCAAAGGATTCATTTACGCGATCACACAGTTAGACAAGCTTCCTAAGACAATGCTGTTCTACAACGGCGGAGCAACACTGACATGTGAAGGATCTGACTCTCTGGAAGATTTGAAATCACTGGAAGCACAGGGCGTGAACATCATGACATGTGGAACATGCCTGGATTATTATGGAATTAAGGAGAAGCTTGCAGTAGGATCTGTGACTAATATGTACGTGATCGCAGAGACTATGGCAGGGGCTGATAAGATCGTCCGCCCATAGCCTGCAAGGTTCCCCGAAGGAGGATATTATAGAATGAAGACAGACGTTAAACTGACAAGTCTCAGTAAGACAGCGGGTTGAGCAGCTAAGATAGGTCCGGAGACCCTTGCTCAGGTTCTGAGTAAGCTGCCAAAATTCCAGGATGATAATCTGCTGGTTGGAATAGAGACTTCTGATGACGCCGCTATTTATAAAGTAACAGACGATATTGCCATGATCCAGACCGTGGATTTCTTTACTCCGATCGTGGATGATCCGTATATGTTCGGACAGATCGCCGCCGCCAATTCGTTGAGTGATGTCTGGGCGATGGGCGGTGAACCTGCCGTGGCACTCAATATCGTAGGCTTTCCGAACTGTCTGGATCCGGCAATCCTGGGAGATATTCTCGCGGGAGGCGCGGATAAGGTAAAAGAAGCGGGAGCCGTACTTGTAGGTGGTCATTCTGTACAGGATGACGAACCGAAATATGGTCTGTGCGTGTCCGGATTTGTGCATCCGGATAAGATATTTAAGAACTATGGCTGCAGACCGGGAGATGTACTGATCCTGACGAAACAGATCGGAAGCGGAATCGTGAATACCGCGATCAAAGCGGATTTCGCGTCACCATCTGCGATACAGGAAGCACAGACGGTAATGGCTTCGCTGAATAAGATTGGCAAGCAGGTGGTAGAACGCTATGACGTATCTGCCTGCACAGACATTACCGGATTTGGACTGTTAGGTCATTGTGTAGAGATGGCATCTGCCAGCGAAGTAACCTTTGAATTGAAGGTTCGCGATATTGAGTATTTCGCAGATGCGATCGATTATGCCAAGATGGGACTTGTGCCTGCCGGAGCTTATAAGAACCGCAGGTATTCCATTGATAAAGTAGAGACGGGAAGTGTGGAAGAACATTATCTGGATCTGCTTTACGATCCACAGACATCGGGCGGACTGCTGATCAGCGTGGCGCCGGAGTATCTGGAACAGATGCTGGCGGATTTCGCGCGCTCAGGCATCGACACCAGGGTGTCCGTGATCGGACGTGTGGCTGAGAAGAGTGACAAATTAATCAGACTGTATTAGACAGAGAGGGCGGAAGTCATGAATAAAAATCTATTATACCGCAGTATTCCTAAGGTTGACGTCCTGTTGGAGAATCAGGCGATCCAGGAAATGATTGAAAGATACAGCCGTGAGTCTGTGATGGAAGCGATTCGCGCAGAGATGGATAACTTGCGTGCGTTCATCGGCGGCTGTGATGATGAAGAAAAAGCACAGGAGCAGATTGCACTTCTGGTATCCCATATCGGAGATGCTGTAGAGAAGATGCATACTCCTAATATGAAAAAAGTAATCAATGGCACGGGTACGATCCTGCACACCAATCTGGGACGTGCACCGATCAGCCGGGAGCATATGAAGAAAGCATTTGATATTGTGACAGGGTATTCTAATCTGGAATACAACCTGGAAGCAGGGCGACGCGGCGAGCGTTATTCTCATTTTGAGAAGCTGTTGTGTAAGATCACAGGAGCAGAAGCTGCCATGGCAGTTAATAATAATGCATCTTCTGTACTGCTGATTTTAAGTTCGCTTGCAAAAGGCGGCGAGGTCATTGTATCTCGCGGCGAGCTGATTGAGATTGGCGGCAAGTTCCGTATTCCGGATGTAATGACACAGAGTGGTGCGACCCTTGTGGAAGTCGGAACGACCAATAAGACGCACGCCAGTGATTATGAAGAGAATATCACAGAAGAAACAAAAGCATTATTAAAAGTACATACCAGTAATTATAAGATCGTTGGATTTACCGAATCAGTAGGAATCGATGAACTGATGCCGATTGCAAAGGAACACGATATTCCTGTGATTGAGGATCTGGGAAGCGGAGTTCTGATTGATCTGTCCAAATATGGTCTGACTTATGAGCCGACCGTGCAGGAATCTGTAGCCAAAGGAGCAGACGTTGTATGCTTCAGCGGAGACAAGTTGTTTGGCGGTCCACAGGCAGGTATCATTGTCGGTAAGAAAAAATATATCGATATGATGAAGAAGAATCAGCTTACCCGTGCACTGAGAATTGACAAGTTCACAGCAGCTGCACTGGAACTGGTTCTGCAGGAATATCTGTCGGAGGAACAGGCAGTTCAGCATATTCCGGTATTGCGCATGATCACAGAGCCGTTAGACGAAGTGGCACGCCGGGCCAGAAGCCTTGCAAGAACGATACGGTCTACAGATATTCCGGCAAAGGTGGATGTGGTATCCTGCGAATCTCAGATCGGTGGTGGTTCGCTTCCGATGGAGCGGATACCGAGTATGGCAGTAGCGATTCACCCGAAGTATGAGAGCGTAGCTGCACTGGAAGACCAGATGCGTCATCTGACCGTACCGATGATTCCGAGAACGGTCAATGATACCATTATGCTGGATGTAAGAACTATAGAGACAGAAGATTTCAAACTGATCGCAGCAGAGCTTCAGGAACTGCTGGGACAGGAGAAATAAGCTGGAGACATTAATATGAAACATGTGATAATAGGCACGGCGGGGCATATTGATCACGGTAAGACTACCCTGATCAAAGCCCTGACCGGGCGTAATACAGATCGCTGGGAGGAAGAACAGAAGCGAGGGATCACGATAGATCTCGGTTTTACCTGGTTTGACCTTCCAAGCGGTGACCGTGCCGGAATCATCGATGTTCCGGGACACGAAAAATTTATTAATAACATGGTAGCCGGAGTGGTGGGTATGGATCTGGTTATGCTGGTAATCGCAGCTGATGAAGGCGTGATGCCGCAGACCAGAGAACATATGGATATCCTCGGGCTGCTTGGCATTCAGAAAAGTATCATCGTACTGAATAAATGTGATCTTGTGGATGAAGAATGGCTGGAGCTTGTAGAAGAGGAAGTGCGTGAAGAACTGGAAGGCACATTCCTTGAACATGCACCTGTAATGAAAGTATCGGCAGCTACCGGTCAGGGACTGGATGTGCTGGTACAGGAAATTGACCATATGATGCAGGATGAAGTGGAGGAAAAGGATATTACAACGATCCCGAGACTTCCGATCGACCGTGTATTTTCCTTATCCGGATTTGGTACGATCATTACCGGGACGCTGCTTTCAGGTACGATCACAAAAGAAGATATGTTAGAGATCTACCCAATTGGCAAGACCAGCAAGATCCGGAGTATTCAGGTACATGGCGAAGATCAGGAATGCTGTTATGCGGGACAGCGTGTGGCAATTAATCTGTCCAATGTCAAGAAACGGGAACTCTCTCGTGGTTGCGTACTTGCGCCGCCAAACAGTATGAAGAATACAGATCTGCTGGATGTGAAGGTGAATATCTTAAAGTCATCCATGCGTGTGCTGACCAATCATACCAGACTGCATTTGTTTACCGGAACCAGTGAGATCCTGTGCCGTGCGGTACTGTTGGATAAAGATGAGATCGGACCGGGAGAGAGCGGCTATGTACAACTCAGGCTGGAAGAAGAGATTGCGCTGCGCAGAGGAGATAAGTTTGTGATCCGTTTCTATTCTCCGATGGAGACTATCGGTGGTGGCGTGGTACTGGAGCCGAATCCGGCAATCCACAGAAGATTCCAGGAGCCTGTGATTGAAGAATTGAAACGCAAAGAATCCGGCTCATCCATCGATGTCATTGAACTGCGTGTTCGTGAACATGGAGAAGATCTGCTGACACAGGCAGAAGTGGCGAGACTTACAGCCATGTCTCCGGAGGAAGTGGCGGAGGATGTACAGGCATTAAAGGATTCCGGCGTGATTCTTACATTTGCCACGAGAAAGGATCTTTATCTGTGGCATGTGGGATCTGAGAAGCTCATGCGCCAGAAGATTCTTGAGGCATTGAAGCAGTACGAAGAGAAATATCCATATCGTTATGGTATGAAGAAAGCAGAAGTGCAGGTAACCTACCTGAAGAAGATGAAACCGGTGGTATTTGACCACTACGTGGAATATCTGGAACAGGAAGGCGTATTAAAGCGTGTAGAAGAATACCTATGCACGGCGGAATATGAAGTGCGGAAAGATGCGGTGTATGACCGCGTATCTGCTAAGATTCTGGATACTGTGCGAAAAGCAGGTTATGATTTTGTACGCTATTCTGACATTGCTTTTGGTGAAAAAGACCAGGCTGTGGCAGATGATATATTAAATATTCTCCTGGAGGAAAAGCAGATCGTGAAAGTTTCCGATGACCTTTATACCCTGACAGAATATATGGAAAAAGCGAAAACGATGATTCAGGAAGAATTTAAGAAACGTGAGATTATCACGACAGCGGAAGTGAGAGATCTGTTTCGGACAAGCCGTAAGAGTGCGAAGCCGATCATTGAGTATATGGATAGCATAAAGGTGACAAAGCGTGTTGGAGCAGAGAGTGAAAGGGTAGCATACTAATGAATTTGAAGCAGTTAGAAGCATTTGTAGAGGTGGCAGAGGGCGGCAGCTTTTCCAAAGCAGCAAAGAATCTGTATCTGACACAACCGACAATCAGTGCGCATATCTCTGCGCTGGAAAAAGAACTGGAAGTACGGTTGTTTGTCAGAAATACAAAAGAAGTCAGTCTGTCGGCAGAAGGACAGACGCTGTATCGGTATGCCAGTCAGATGGTAGACCTGGAGAAACGGATAGAGGAAGAATTCGGTGAACGCAGGAAAATGGGGCGTCAGTGCATTACCATTGCGGCATCTACGATTCCATCCCAGTATCTGTTGCCGAAGATCCTTGCCAGATTTAATGAGAAATATCCGGGAGAGCAGCTTAAGATCATGGAGTCTGACAGCGCAAATGTGGTCAATCAGGTGATCGAACATATGGTAGATATCGGATTTACCGGAACTGTGCTTGAAAAGAAGCATTGCAAATATCTCCCGTTTTATAAAGATGAACTGGTAATCATCACACCGAATACAGAGGTGTACCGGAAGCGCGCTGAGACGCCGGAGGATATTTCGTGGATTCTGGACGAGCCGGTTATTATGCGTGAAGAAGGTTCGGGAACCAGAAAAGAGGCAGAGAAGCAGCTTAAAGCGGCAGGAATCCGCAGTGAACAGCTAAATGTGATCGCCAGCATTGAGAATCAGGAGACGATTAAGAAGTCTGTCTGCAGCGGTATGGGAATATCGTTGTTGTCTAAGCTTGCGGCAGCAGACAAGGTGGCAGACGGAAGTGCGCTTGCGTTCCACATACCGGGAGCAGATGGAGGCCGGGATATCAATGTGGTTTATAATAAGAATCAACAGCTGTCTATTTCGGCAGAACATTTTCTGAAAATTATACAGGAAGTTTATCCACGGGAGAAGCATAAGGAATAATGTGGATAAGAAGGGAAAAGTATTATGATATATATGGATAATGCAGCAACTACTATGCAGAAACCGAAAGAGGTTATTCGGGCGGTAGCAGCTGCAATGGAATCCATGGGCAATGCCGGACGCGGTGCTCATGGTGCGTCGCTCAGTGCGTCGAGAACAATCTATGATACCAGAGAGCTCCTGTGCCGGTTTTTCAATGGCACCAGTCCAAAACAGATCGTATTTACGGCAAATTCGACAGAGAGCCTGAATATTGCTATCAAAGGCGTGCTGAATCCGGGAGATCATGTCGTTACTACGGTTATGGAGCACAATTCTGTACTCCGTCCATTGTATGAGATGGAGGAAAAGGGTGTAGAGCGTACTTTTGTGAAGACGGATGCCAGAGGCGTGATGGATCTTGATGATCTGGAAGCAGCAATCCGTCCGGATACAAAGGCTATCGTATGCACCAATGGCTCTAATCTTACCGGTAATTATGTGGATGTAGAAGCAGCAGGCGCCATAGCGGCAAAGCATAATGTGCTGTTTATTGTAGATGCATCGCAGACTGCGGGTGTATTTCCAATTGATGTACAGAAGATGCATATTGATATTCTGTGCTTTACGGGACACAAGAGTCTGTTAGGACCACAGGGAACCGGCGGTATGTATGTGAGAGAAGGTCTGGAAGTGCGCCCACTCTTAAGCGGCGGAAGCGGAGTGCAGACCTATAGTAAAACACATCCGAAGGAAATGCCGACGGCGTTGGAAGCGGGAACCCTGAATGGTCACGGCATTGCCGGACTCCATGCGGCGGTAGAATATCTGATGGAAGAAGGCATTGATAAGATCCGTGCCAGAGAGCAGGAACTGATGTGGAGATTTTACGAAGGTGTAAAGGATATACCAAATGTAAAAGTATACGGGGACTTCTCTACGAAGAACCGATGCCCGATCGTAACATTGAATATTGGAGAGTATGATTCCTCAGAAGTGGGAGATGCCCTGCTGATGGATTATGATATATCGATCCGTCCGGGAGCACACTGTGCGCCGCTCATGCATGAAGCACTGGGAACGGTCGGACAGGGAGCTGTGAGATTCAGTTTCTCTCATTATAATACAGAAGAAGAAGTGGACACAGCCATTCGTGCAATTCAGGAATTGTCTGTGGATGAAGAATAAGGAGAAGAGACATGCGCAAGAAAGAATTAAAACTTGTGGTGACATTTCACACGACCACAGATGCGATGGCCATGGAGAAAGCCTGTAAAGAAGTTGGGGCTCCGGGCAGACTGATTCCAGTACCGCGCGAGATTTCAGCAGGCTGCGGACTGTCCTGGTGTGCAGGGCTGGAAGATCGTGATACGATTCGAAAAGTCATGGAAAGCATCGGTGTGCAGGAACAGGAAATGCACGAAGTGATGGTATAGAAGAAAAAGATGTAGCGATGCAAAAACGGTTCGAGATTAGAGAGTCTCGAACCGTTTTTTTATAATCCGTTTACAAATGTATCCAGTACATGTGGCAATAGGGCATCGCTCTTTTCAGTCAGAGAGAATTTGCCTTTTACCAATGACCAGTCATACAGAAGAGCGCGCTCAAACATGGCATAGATATCCATCAGATCCTTGGCAGAGGACGTCGGTGCAAATTCGCCCGAGTCCAATGCATTTTGTATGATCTCACTAAGCCATACGAAATAGAAACGCTTGTGGTCGGACAGAGACCGTTTGTCTTTGGTGACCAGCTGAGCTGAATACAGATAAGCAACTAAGCTGACATCGATACTTGTCTCGATCATATAAAATAATTCATGGTTTAAAAAAAGTAATTTGTCATAAGAAGATAAATTAGGATCTACTACATTGTATAATTCTTCGTATTTTTCATCAAACAGATAAGACAGGGTGTTCAAAAGTCCTTCTTTACTCTTGAAATAATGATAGAAAGTGCCTTTTGAGGTCTTGGATGCTGTAATGATGTCTTCTACTGTGGTGTCGTCGTATCCGTTTTTGTAAAACAAATTCCAAGCGGATTTAACAATACGGCTTTTGGTGGATTGTCGTTTGCGCGGCATGTTATCATTCCCTTTCTGCTGTGGTATATTCGTATGAAGAGATAACCGGTGGGGGTGAATCATATTTCAAAAAAAGACGGGTTCTGTTAAGAACCCGCCTGCGGTTGCTCTCCAAGTGATTATATCACAGATTAACCAATTAAGAAACCATATTTTAATTTGTCTTCCGGATCGATCAGGTATGTACCAACACCTGTCAGGCAGGCAGATCCTGTGATCATAGGGATGACTGCATCGTAATCACCAACTTTGGTTTCTTCTTTGATAACACCCTTGAAAGTGGTTCCGATAAAGCTTTCGTAAATAAATTCTTCGCCAACTTCGAGTTCACCCCATTTGTGAAGTGTAGCAAGCTTAGCACTTGTACCTGTTCCACATGGTGAGCGGTCAGCCTGAGCATCTCCGAATACTACGACATTTCTCATGGTAGCATGATCTGGATTAGGAGTCGGTCCGTAGAATTCTACGAGGTCAACGTCTGTAATGTCAAGTGTCGGATGCTGAATCTTAACTTCTTTGTTGATCTTATCACGCATCTTCATACCGAGAGAGATGTATTCAGGGATGTTCTTAGCTTCGATAGGTCCGAGATCAAGCTTGGTTGAATCTACCAGTGCGAAGAAGCTTCCGCCGAATGAGATAGTATAAGGAATCTCTTTTCCGTCAACATTAACAGTAAGGTTATCTTTATATACGAATGCAGGTACATTCGTAAGTGTAACACCTGTAACCTTTCCGTTCTTTACAGTAGCTTTGGTACGGATCAGTCCTGCAGGAGCATCCAGAACAACGTCGTTCTCTCCTTCGTGAGACTCTACCAGACCAGCTTCGATCGCTACAGTAACTCCACCAATTGTACAGTGTCCGCACATGTTCAGATATCCGCCTGTATCCATGAAAATAACACCAAGATCAGCTTCTTCGTGAACTGGCTTGCAGAGGAATCCGCCGAACATATCATGATGTCCTCTAGGCTCTAACATAAGAGCTGTACGAACATGATCATAATTATCCTCCAACCATTTCTTCTTCTCGATCATAGTGTTGCCTTCTGGTTCAGGGAAACCTCCGATAACCATACGACAGAACTCACCAACTGTGTGCGCATCTACTACCTGAAGCGCAGCCTCAAATCGGTCAAAGTTCACATTTGCTTTCAATTCCATAGCATTACCCTCCTTTTAAGTCATAATTTATAGATAAAAACTATAAATACCATAAGTAAAAAAATAACAAGTATTGATATAATCTATGATGATGTATTTGTAAAAATACAATTTATTACGGTAAAATGATGAAATATTAACAAATAGACCGTATTCTATAACCCGGTCTAGTCCATCGTCTAGTACCAGGTTCAATCTTTCTATACTCATTATGGCTGAAAAGCCTTGAAAAGTCAATGCTTTTTTGCTATTATAAAAATACGAAAAAGCTATTGAAATAAGGCATATAATGTGTTATCTTAAGTAGGCATGATATGAAATACGGGGGTAGTTGGGCAACTGGTGTGCCTCCTGGTCTTCAAAACCAGTGTTGGGCGTTAGGAGCGTCCTGGGTGGGTTCGATTCCCACATGCCTCCGCCAAAAAAAGACTATAGATATTATGAATAGACATAGGAAAAAGATAGTCTTTTGACAAACTTGATAAAAATTCGACAGGTAAAATTGCTTATAGAATTTTTCTATACAATAGAATCTATACTATAGAATATAGATACAACATGATAAGTTGGACGGAGTAGGTTCAAAGTATTTCGTCTTTACTTAATATAATAATCAAAGTATGAGAAAAGGAGATGTGTGTCATGGAAAAAGTACAGTTATTATTACGCCAGCACGTAGGTGCACCTTGCGCTCCATGCGTAGCTGTAGGTGATAAGGTAAAAAAAGGTACATTGATTGCCACACCAACAGGCTTGGGAGCTAATATCTTCTCAAGTGTTTATGGTGAAGTGTCTGAGATTCTGGAGGATCGTATTATTATCAAAGCAGACGCAGAACAGCCGGATGAGTTCGTACCGATTGATGTACCGGAAGATGCATCAAAGCTTGATATGATCAAGGCTGCAGGTATTGTAGGTATGGGTGGAGCAGGATTCCCTACAGGAATCAAGCTGAATATCGACTTATCTGCTACAGAGCAGGGTGAGTTCAGAGAGGATATCAACCCAGAACTTCCAAAGGATTTCAAACTGGAGCACAGCTACATTCTGATTAATGACTCTGAGTGTGAGCCGGGACTTGCTCATAACATCAAGCAGACTATCGAGCAGACAGACAAAGTTATCCGTGGAGTAAAGTACTGCATGGAGATCACAAAAGCAGACAAAGCAATCTTTGCTATTAAGAAGAAGAATAGAGAAGCAGTTCTTCCACTTCTGGATGCACTGAAAGACGAAGAGAACATTTCTGTTCATCTGCTTCCAGATATCTACCCGATGGGTGAAGAGCGTGCGGTAGTTCGTGAGTGTCTGGGCGTTAACCTTGATACAACACAGCTTCCATCAGCAGCAAGATCCGTTGTAATCAACCTTGAGACTGTTGCTAAGATCGCTGAAGCAATTGAAGAGAAGAAACCATGTATTTCTAAGAACATGACAGTTCGCGGTAATATCAAGGGCGGTAACGAAGCTCATGTATTCATGGACGTTCCGGTTGGTATCTCTGTTGGAGAACTGATCGAGATGGCAGGCGGACTTGATAAAGAGGATTCTGTTGGTGAGATCATCATGGGTGGTGCGTTCACAGGACGTGCAGCAGAGCTTGATGAGCCTACAACTAAGACAACAGGTGCAATCCTTACAACATATAGAATGCCGAACCTTACAGATAAGAAAGTTGGTCTTCTTGTCTGTGCATGCGGTGGTAATGAAGCACGTATGCGTACGATCGCTGAGAAGATGCATGGAGAAGTTGTTTCTGTATGCAGATGTAAGCAGGCAATCGAGAACAAACCGGGTGCACCGCTGAAGTGTCTGCGTCCAGGTAACTGTCCGGGACAGGTTAAGAACAACATGCAGTTCAAGAAAGATGGATGTGAGTACATCATCATCGGTAACTGCTCAGACTGTACAAATACAGTTATGGCTTCTGCACCACAGATGGGACTTAAAGTATTCCATCAGACAGACCATGTCATGAGAGCGATTGGCCATGCACAGTATCGTCAGCTTACAGTATCTAAGCAGGTTGATCAGGATATCAACGTAGAAGACTAATTTTAATATTAGTTGATATTATTGGTATAATTCGCGTAGGGAAGCGAACGACCCCGATATTCTAATCCCGAAGCGATTATATATAATATGGAGAAATCTATAAATAAACAAGGAGGTAAATGTTATGTCAATCACAGCTGAAACAGCTAAACAGCACGCAAATGATCCTGCAGTGTTATGCTGTAGAGCAGAGGCTGGAGTCATTATCGAGCCAGCTAACCTTGAAGATCCGGCGATCTTTGATGAATTGGTAGACTCAGGATTACTTAATCTTGACGGATGCCTGAAGATCGGTCAGGTTCTGGGCGCTAAGCTTACAAAGACAAGTGATTCTTTGAGCCCACTTACAGCAGATAATATGGAGGGATACAAAGACTCTGTAGAGGAGGAAGCTCCGGCAGAGGAAGAGGCTCCGGCAGAAGAAGCAGCACCGGCAGCACCGGCGGCAGCTCCAGCAGCAACAGCAACTGCAAAGGTTGCAGGTGGAGTTCTTAAAATCCATATTGGAGAAGGAAAAGATATCGATCTTTCAATTCCAGTTGGTGCACTTGGCGAAGGTGGTTCTGAAGTAGTAGAGGTTGCTCCGGCAGCAACAGCAACAGCGGCGGCTCCAGTTGCAGCTCCTACAGCAGAGACATTAGCAAAAGAAGGAAAGGTTGTTAGAAGCCTTACAAGAAAGCATTACGCAATTACAGAAGTTAAGAGAGGACCGGAGACTAAGATCGAAGGAACTACTCTTTACATTCGTGAAGGTATTGAAGCAGACGTTATTGCTGATCAGGAACTGGTTAAAGACTTCCATCTGGAAATTATCACACCGGCTCAGTACCACACATATTCAGAGACTATCATGGACGTTCAGCCAATCGCTACAAAAGAAGGCGAGTCTAAGATTGGTCAGGGTGTTACAAGAGTACTTGATGGAGCTATCATGATGCTGACAGGTACAGATGAAGGCGGAGTTCAGATCGGTGAGTTCGGTTCTTCAGAAGGATACCTGGATGAGAACATTATGTGGGGACGTCCGGGATGCCCAGAGAAGGGTGAGATCTTCATTAAAGGTAATATCGTAGTTCAGGCTAAGACGAACATGGAGCGTCGTGGACCTATGGCTGCACATACAGCATTTGATATTATCACACAGGAAATCCGTGAAGCAATGAAGAAACTGGAAGATGATCTTGTAGTAGATACAGAAGAATTTACTCAGGTTCGTCACCCAGGACAGAAGAAAGTAGTTATTTGTAAAGAGATCATGGGACAGGGCGCTATGCATGATAACTTCATCCTGCCAGTAGAGCCATGTGGAATCCTTGGAGCAAGAGCTAACGTTGACCTTGGTAACCTGCCTGTATGTATGAGTCCGCTGGAAGTTCTTGATGGATGTATCCACGCTCTTACATGTATCGGACCTGCATCTAAAGAGATGACAAGACATTACTGGAGAGAGCCACTTGTACTTGAGGCACTGGCTGATCCGGAAATCGACCTTTGCGGTGTAATCTTCGTTGGATCTCCACAGATCAACGCTGAGAAGTTCTATGTATCTGAGAGACTTGGCCAGACAGTAGAAATGATGGACGTTGATGGAGCTTTCGTTACAACAGAAGGTTTCGGAAATAACCACATCGACTTTGCTAGCCACCACGAGCAGATCGGCATGAGAGGAGTTCCTGTAGTAGGACTTTCATACTGTGCAGTTCAGGGAGCTCTTGTAGTTGGTAACAAGTACATGACAGCAATGGTAGATAACAACAAATCTGAAGGCGGTATCGAGAACGAGGTTCTTGGTAACAACACACTTTGCCACGAAGATGCAATCCGTGCTCTTGAGATGCTCAAGGTTCAGATGGCAGGCGAGACAGTTAAACCGGCTGAAAAGAAATGGAATCCTAATGTTAAGGCTTCTAACGTAGAGGCAATTGAGGATGCACTTGGACACAAGCTTGATCTTGTAGAAAATGAGCAGGCTCTTCCGCTTAGCCAGAAGCGTATTGACAAAGGATATAACTAGAAAAGGTGTTTTTGAATGAATGACGAACGTTTAAAATATGGTGACAGAATCATATACATGGAAGGTATCTGCGTTGATGTTGACGATTGCAGCATCAGTGTTGATTTGAAAGGACGTCTGGGCTTTTTCAAAGCTCCGAAGAGAATGTTTATCTGTGATACCGAACCGAAGATCGGTCAGGAATTTGGATGGCATATGAGCTTTCCGGAACAGCTGGGACCTGAGATCCATGAAAAGTACGTCAGCAATTTAGAAAAAGAGCGTCGTAAACAAGCGGAAATGAACGCTCATTCGAAGAAAGAGGAGGAATAAAAATGAGTTTAACGGTTGTTAAAGGATTACAATCAGAAATCTTCGTTCCAATTACTCCACCGATGGTATGGACACCAGTAGAGAAAGAATTGAAAGATATGACGGTTGCTATCGCTACAGCAGCAGGTGTGCACCAGATTGATCAGGAAAGATTCAACCTTGCAGGTGACTTTACTTGGAGAAAGATCGACGATAAATGCCCATCAGACAAATTGATGGTATCCCATGGTGGATATGATAACAGTGATGTTAACAAAGATATCAACTGTATGTTCCCTATCGACAGACTTCATGAATTAGCAGCAGAAGGATTTATCAAAGCTACAGCTCCTTATCATGCTGGATTCATGGGTGGCGGCGGAAACCAGGAGAAGTTCAAACACGAGACTGGTCCGGCAGTAGCAGCTATGCTGAAAGAGGAGAATGTTGACGCAGTAATCCTCACCGCTGGATGAGGTACCTGCCACCGCTCTGCAGTATTGGTGCAGAGAGCGATTGAAGAGGCTGGAATTCCTACAATTATTATTGCAGCCCTTCCACCAGTCGTACGTCAGACTGGTACACCACGTGCGGTTGCTCCGTTGGTTCCAATGGGAGCTAATGCAGGTGGTCCACACAATGTGGAACAGCAGACAGCTATCGTTAAGGCTACTCTTGAGCAGCTGGAAGAGATCCAGACACCTGGAAAGATCGTACCACTGCCATTCGAGTATGTTGCTAAGATCTAATAGTTAGTCGTTAGATTGAAAGGGAAATGGCTTAGCCATTTCCCTTTCTTATTATCTATTATTAATTGTAAGAAAAGTAAGAACAAATGCCTGAAATGATTGAAATAATTTGTGGTTATGGTAAAATATAATTAGATAATTTGGAGATCGGAATCTGAAATATGAGTCAAAAGGAGGAGCTGTAATATGGCAGTTGAAGAGAAAAAATTACGCCGGCTCACGATTAAGGCGTATCATATGGATACAGTTGTGATGGGGGATCACAACGATATTACAACAGGCGGTAAGATGACTGTGTGTAAAGACATTATTCCGGATTTGCTGAAGGATGCGAAGTATATTAAGGATATTGACATTCAGGTAATCCAGCCGGGAGAACATGACCGCTGGACGAATACGATCATGGATATTATTCCAATCTCGACAAAGGTGCTGGGAGTGCTTGGAGAAGGTATTACACATACGATTACGGGGGTATATGTGATGCTGACCGGAGTGGATGTAAATGGAAAGCAGTGCCATGAATTTGGCTCCTCTGAAGGTAACCTGAAGGATCAGCTGGTGCTTAACCGTGCAGGTACACCTGGGGATGATGACGTGATCATTTCTTTCGATGTGACGCTGGCAGCCGGTATGGGTCAGGAAAGACCTGGTCCGACAGAAGCACATCTGTTATGTGATAAGTTTATTGACATTTTCAGAGCAAAACTGAAAAAGTTCAATGGCAATCAGTGTACAGAAAAGCATGTCTACAATGATGTGGTACGTCCGGGCGGAAAGCGCGTGCTGATTATCAAGCAGGTAGCTGGACAGGGGGCGATGTATGATACCCATTTGTTCCCGAAGGAGCCGTCCAGCTCAGAAGGAACCAAGTCGATCATCGACATGGAGAATATGCCGGTGATGATTACACCGAATGAATACAGAGACGGAATCATCCGCTCTATGCAATAA
Organism: bacterium; assembly: GCA_963592205.1. Taxonomy (GTDB): domain Bacteria; phylum Bacillota; class Clostridia; order Lachnospirales; family Lachnospiraceae; genus Claveliimonas. The sequence goes on along the minus strand of CAVAVU010000119.1, from coordinate 7,254 downwards.
GGAGGAAGAGAATTATGGGAATTGGACCATCGACCAAAGAAACTACATTGCATCATTTTAGAGATCCTCTGTTGGAAGTAGTGTCAGAGGATACAGACCTTGATCTTCTCGGAATCCTTCTTGTGGGAACGCCGGATGGTAACGAAGAGAAGATGTTCGTGGGAACAAGAGCTGCTGTTATGGCAGAATGTATGAGAGCGGACGGCGTTATCATTTCCTGCGATGGATGGGGGAACAGTCACGTTGACTATACGAATACAGTTGAGCAGATCGGTAAAAGAGGCATTCCGGTAACGGGAATTACGTTCAATGGAACGGTTGCTCAGTTTGTGGTTGTGAATGATTATCTGGATGCGATCATCGATATTAATAAGAGCGCTGACGGAACAGAGACAGACGTCGTAGGCGAGAACAATATGACCAAGTTAGACTGTCTGAAAGCAAAGGCTCTGTTGAAGCTCAAGATGCAGAAAAAAGAACGCGAAGAAAAAGCAAATAAATAAAGATCATACATACAAAGGGAAATGCATTTCCTGAGAATGGAAATGTATTTCCCTTTTACTATGACAGGCTGAAAAGGGGGATGTGGACGTAAGATGGAGAATGTGAATCGTGAACTGCAGGAAGACCGCAGAAAGAATCATTACGTGGTAGAGACAAAACGGGATACCAGGCTGATGCTGACATTTATGGAATTCAAGAACAGGGTAGAACACCCTGCTGCTACGATCTATATGGTTACCATGGGCGTAATGCTGGTTGGATTGATGTATAAGCAGGCAGATAGTATTGCTAAAACCGGAAGGATTATCGGTTATGTATTTGGTGCGTTGCTGATCTTGATGGGGCTATTTCGGAAGTATATATCTGTGTATATGATGAAGAATAACCCAGAGGTACATGTTGGTGAGGAGATTACGTATCTCTTTGGGAATACCGGTATAAGGGCTGAGAAGCCACAGGAAGGCACGGAAGAACATCTTGCTAATTATAAGGATGTGTACTGTGTCTGGGAGGACGAAGCAGATTTTTACCTGGGGATGAATAACGATGATCTGATCGTGCTCCAGAAGGAGAGATTCAAAGTTGGAGAAGAGGATTCGTTTAAAGAATTTATACTGGAGAAAAGTGGCGCACAATATGTATGGAAACCGGCTAAGTTCTTGAATGTATGTAAGAACGCTATTGTGAAAGCAAAGGTAAGAGCAATGCAGATGCAGATGAAAGCAGATGAGGAAGAGGAACAGAAATAGACTTATTGCACAAAAAAGGAGTTTGAATCGTAAGATTCAAACTCCTTTGTCGTTACTATATTTAGTTTTCTTGAATGTTGCTTATGCAGCATCACCTTTCTTAATCGCATCATGCAGATACAGGAATGATGTGATGTATACAACGACAACGATGATCTTTGTCAGAATGTTGATATCCATAGATCCTACAAACTTGTAAGCTACATATACACCAACTGCTCCGAAGATAGCCTGTGTCCAGCAGGCAACCATGTCGAAACGTCCTGCCTGGATAAACTTAGGACCGTTACCAAATGCCATCAGGAATGCACAAGATCCCATCATAGCCGGGAAAGCACAACCTGCATTCATTCCGAGTGCAAGTACCATAGCCATACAAGGTGCATACAGACCTACACCGATACTCATAAGAGCACCAAAGATAAAGTTACCAACAACAGCAACTACAAGCTTAACTCCACGAAGTCCAAGTGCCTCACCCTGTGTACCGAATGGACCAACACTCAGGTTCTTCATAAGAACTACGGAAGCCAGAATAAACAGACCAACGAACAGTGCGTAACGTACTTTTCTTCTGTCGAACTTAGATACGATGTCTGCCATAAGGAATGATCCAAGAATAGATACAACGATCATCAGGATCAGTGTCAGAGGATCCATCTCTACGAAACCAAAAAACAGGAAAGCCTCTACACATACAGGAACGGTATCACCTACATTCAGAGTACCAGGTACCAGAATATCATCAACAGACTTGGTAAGCTTGAATCCTGCTGAAGATGGTGCGAAAGAACCAATTCCCAGAGTGTCGAAGAAATTGGCTACAAATCCGATGACACAGGTTGCAATGAGGTTCTTTGGCTGTAAGCCACGTTTCCACTGCTCTTCACCGGTAAGACCGATTTCGGCGTCCTTTTCAGGGTTTGCGCGAAGTTCTTTTGTCTTCTTAGCCATCAGAATTACATTCAGGATAATACCAAGAATAGCCAGACCTTTCAAAATGTACATTGCCATAAAACATCCCTCCAGATTAATATAAAATTGTAAATGTTCCAAGTGATCACTTCTATGTATTACGTGAAAATCAAGCACCCCGATTTGCCGGATTTTCTATAGAATTCTGTGACACTTTCTTTAATTTGATTGTATCAGCTGGCTTGTTAAAAGTCAATCAATAAGGGATAAATAATTAAATTTTTCTTAAGCAGAACTAGAATAAGGACTAGAATTTATACTAGACCGTATTCTAGTATACAATGTGTACGTGTTTGAAGTTCGAAAAACGTTGAAAACAGGTGGTTTCCACTGCGCTAAGGTAGTTTGCAAAAGCGGCATTTTCGGAAAGAAGTATATGCCACAAATTTATTGCATAAAACCGAATACATTCAGGATAATGATGACCATAAATACAGGCACAACAACGAGTGTAAGTATCTTATCATAGTGAGAAATGCGACCGAATTTACCGTTGTTGGTCAGTTCTTTTTCATACTCTTTAAAGCCCCAGACTTTAGCGATGAAGATACAGATCAGCCAGCAGCCAAGTGGCAGGAGAATGTATCCGGTGAAGCAGTCCAGCCAGTCGTATAAGCCGTAATAAACAATACCTGTGTAATCAAGCCATGGAATCTGGATGCCGCTCAATGCGCCGAAGCCAAGAGACACGATGATGTTGCCGACACCGATGATCAGTGCAACGAGGAGCGTGGCTTTTTTGCGGCCTAACTTACATTTATCTTCAAAGGTACGGATTACGATTTCAAAGAATGTAAATAAGGATGAAATAACTGCGAATAAAAGTGCTAAAAAGAAGCAGATACCAATCAGACGTCCGCCTGGAAGCTTACTGAAGATATCGGTCATTACGAGGAAGACCAGTGACGGTCCGCTCTGCATATCAACACCATTGGCAACTGCGGATGGGATGATAACAAAGCTTGCGAGGATGGCTGCGCCGGTATCGCAGATGGATACCAGAATGGCATCACTTTTCAGATTGTTCTCGCCCGGGATATTAGCACCCAGGGTGGTAAAGATGCCCCAACCTATGCCGACAGAGAACAACACCTGTGTAGCGGCCAGTGAAAACATGGAAAAGTTGAATTTACTGAAATCTGGAAGCAGGTAATATTTCAGACCATATACGGCACCATCGGTAACTGTTAATGCCCAGATGCCGCAAATGATCAGGAATATGAATAACGCAGGCATCATGAATTTGGAAAGTTTCTCGACAGTGTTAGTAATGCCGAAGAGCAGCATGGTGCATACAAATGCAAGAAGGGCAAGAGCCCAGATGATCGGCTCGATATTTGAAGTGGTGAAATTCGTGAAGTAAGCCTGTTTATCGGACCCGAAGTCTCCGCTGATGATGTACTGGAAAGCATACTTGAGGACCCAGCCGCCGACGACAACATAGTACATGTTGATCATCAATGTGCATACATTAGCTATCCAACCTACAAATCCCCATTTTTTGTTAATGCGTTCAAAGCATGTGACAGTATCGGAATTGCTGTGGCGGCCGATGGCTGTTTCCATCTCGACCATGGGGTGTGCCATGAGGGCAACAATGATGATGTACATGATCAGAAAGATGCCACCGCCTCCCTGATAGGCGAGGTATGGGAATTTCCAGATATTTCCCAGTCCGATCGCGGCGCCGGCTGCGACCATGATGTAGCCAAAACGAGAGTTCCATTGCTGCTTATCTTTGGTAGAGGTGTTTGTGTTGCTCATAAAAGACCTCCAATCCATCGCGAATAAAAACAGAAAAAGATGCATCCCGCATTTTATCATTTGCGAGAGCATCTTTATGAATCTTCTCTTTTATTATAGTTTTTCAGCAGACAAAAAGTCAACAAAGAAAATAAGAAATGATGATAAAGGTATTACAAAATATAATGCCATTCGACAAGAAAGAAATTGATAACAATATAAGAGGAAAAGAAATTGCAAATAAAAAATGAATATTAATTAAATAAAACTGAAAATAAGATGGGAAATTGTAGAAAAAGACGGCTTTGGAATAAGAAAGACTTATATCGACATTAAAAAATATAATTTCTATATTGACTTTGAGATGGCACGATGATAAAATTTAGACAAAGCTAAAGCTCGGGCGATTGATATTAAGTAACATGATTTGTGCATGTTGTGGATGGAAGAGGGGGCTGTTTTATGGAACAGAAACAAGAAAAATTTAGTACCATAGGGTATATAGCTGCTGCTCTGGGTATGTGTATTGGAACTGGTAATGTCTGGCGTTTCCCACGAATCTGTGCGGCGAATGGAGGCGGAGCTTTCATTTTAGTCTGGACAATCGCGATGCTCGTTTTCGCGGTTCCGTTGCTGTCGACAGAGATGGCGATTGGTAAAAAAGTAAGACTTGGATGTATTGGATCTTTTCGTGATCTCGGTGGAAAGAAGTATACATGGATGGGCTTTTTTGTGGCTGCAGTTTGTTTCTTCCTTATGAGTTATTATTGCGTACTCCAGGGATATTGCCTGAAATATGCGGTGAAGTCCATTACTTCATTTGAGACGAATCTGACGACGGATACTACGACAGCGATCTGGACATCATTTACAGACTCGCCGGCGCAGGTAATTTTCTTTCATGCAATCGGATTTGCATTAGCCTGCTTTATCGTATATCAGGGTATTGCTGGTGGAATTGAAAAGTTCTGTAAAGTTGCAATTCCTGCATTGTTCGCAATTCTTGTCGGCCTGGCAATCTATGCTGTAACATTGAAAGGTGCAGATCAGGGACTTCAGTATTTATTTACGATTAAGAAAGAGTATATTCTGAGCCCGAATACCTGGATTCAGGCATTTATTCAGGCTGCATGGAGTACGGGAGCAGGCTGGGGCTTCATTATTACATATTCTAATTATGTAGGAGAAGATGAAGACGTTCCGACCAGTTGTCTGATTATGGGACTTGGCGATAACCTTGGCGCAATTCTTTCCGGACTTGTTGTGATTCCGGCAATCTGTGCACTTTCGGCAACGCCGGAAGCTGCAACGGAAGCATTGGGACAGGGTAATTTCGGACTTACATTTATTTATATCTATCAGCTGTTTACAACGATTCCTGGCGGAAGATTTATTTCGTTTATATTCTTCGCACTGCTTGCAATCGCAGCGATTACTTCGCTGTTCTCAATGATCGAAGTTGGAGTGAAATGTGTAGTAGATATGGGCGTTGCCCGCAAGAAAGCTGTAGTAGCTGTGTGTTTTGCAGGTTTTGTAGTGGGATGCTTCTCAGCTTGGTCCCTGAATAATATTGATAATCAGGACTGGGTATGGGGACTTGGACTTCTCGTCAGCGGAGCGTTTATCGCTATTCTCGCAATCAAGTATGGTGTAGAGAGGCTGAGAGCAGAAGAGGTCAATGCGAAGGGCGCAGAGATTCGCCTTCCGAAATGGTACTTTAATACATGCATGCGTATCATGCCTGTATTGGTAGTGGTTATGGTTGGCTACTGGCTGCTCCAGACAAAAGAGTGGTTCCCGGATACATGGCTGAATCCATTTATCATTCAGGATAATACAGGAACTGTACTGTTGCAATTTGGTGTGGTGATCATTGTCGGTATTGCGCTTAGTAAATTCTTTAACCGGAAAACGGCAAAGGGTCAGATGACAAAAGAAGAGAACTGCAGGTAGAATTGTGAAAGAAGGTGTTCTTTATGACGATGGATGCAAT
>CAVAVU010000119.1:0-1280 GCA_963592205.1 bacterium | reverse complement strand
CAATTATTATGATGATAATTACGTTAGTGGGTTATATCGGTGGATTTGGCTATTTTATGATAAGGGTCTTTAAAAAAGAAAAAAGTAAAGCAGTGAAATAAACAATATCCTCCCGGACTGAGACTTAATATCAATCCGGGAGGATATTTTTAGTGCTGATTTTTTGAAATATAAAATGTCGAACCGTTAATCATCCAGAAGGAAGTCTTTGGCGTACTTCAGGAAAATCTTGGTGGCTGGTGATAAAGCGTCCTGGGATGCAAATGCCAGTCCTAACTGTCTGTAAACTCTCGGTACTAATGGCCGTACAGCAAAATCGCCAACCTGACCGCGGAGCAGGAGCCCTGGAAGTATCGTCATTCCTAATTCATGTTCTACCATTGAAATAGAACTGAATTCATTGATCGTGACATAGCGGATGTCTGGCTTGACTTTATATTGTTTCAGTATGCGGTGAACATCATTGCCCGGTGTATAGTCGGTAATGACAAACGGGGCATCCTGAAACCACTCCAATGGGATCTTACCCTGCTTGGCGAATTCGTGCGTAGTAGGAACGACAGCGTAAAGCTCATCGTCCATGACCGGCAGGAACTGATAACGCTGATTTTTCTGGTAGCTGATAAATCCGATATCTACCCGGCGATTTTCAATCCACTCCGCCAGATCGCCCTCGGTACCTTCGATGATCTTGAAGCGGATGTCCGGATAGCTTTTCTGGAATTCGCGGATGATCTTAGGAATCCAGTGGATGGAACAGCTGAGATATGTGCCGATGCGGATTGTGCCGACCTGCGCACCTTTCAGTGAGGCAATCTCCTGGTTGATCTCTTCGTCGGCGTTCAGCAGGTTCCGAATGGCAGGAATTAATGCTTTTGCTTCTTTGGTCAATGTGACGCCATGATTATCTTTTATAAATAGAGGGAAGCCAACTTCTTTTTCGAGTGCTTTCATCATCTGGGTGATACCGGACTGTGTGTAGCCCAGTTCCTCGCCTACGCGGGTAAAGCTGCCGTAGTCGTCTGCGGCAAGCATAACTTTCCATCTTTTTGTATCCATGTAACTTCCTTCTTTCCTATTATAATAGATGTATGATATGATGGTAAAAGAAGTATCTTTGACCATAACGTTTCCTTATATATCATATGATATAATATAATGGCGCGATGGTCAACGATAATAGAAAGAGATATATCTGGATAACGGGCATCATTTGGGGCGTGAAAAACGTAAAAATATCGGAGAATGGAGTGTATGAAAAAAAGTACAATAAAAATAAA
>CAVAVU010000118.1:4785-15240 GCA_963592205.1 bacterium | reverse complement strand
CATAAGAATCACTCCCATTTCCTTAAAACTCGGAAACGGAAGCATGCACCCTATCGGCTGTGACATAATATTATATTCTTGAATTGCAAATGTCAATATATAAAAATAAAAAAGAAACTATAAATTAAAATAAAAAATTATGTTGAAAATGATCCATGAGTGTGATACTATCAGAAAAAGGGCAGGAGGCGCATCATGAACGAAATGTTTTGTAAACATTTGTTGGAATATCGGAAGCGTACCGGGTATTCGCAAAAGGATATATCTGAGAAGCTGTTAATTGAAGAGCCGCTATATTCACAGTATGAGAATGGGACAGCAGAACCAGGGCTGGATATGCTGGTACGCATTGCGGATGTACTGGGATGTTCATTGGATGGGCTGTTTGGCAGAAGCGGAGATTATCGGAGAGAGACTTTGGGCAGAGGTATGGTACTGCGCGAGGAGCAGGTTCTATATGGGAGCACCGGAGTTAAGAAAAAGGTTCTTATTGGCTTGCAGGACTTTCGCAGATTGAGAGAACTTCATGCTTATTATGTGGATAAGACAATGATGATCGGAGAATTTCTTGATTCACCTTACCAGATTACTCTGATAACCAGACCGAGAAGATTCGGTAAGACTTTGAATATGTCTATGCTTGCGGAGTTCCTAGATTGTACCACAGATTCAAAAGCAATTTTTGAAGGAACAAAGATCAGCAGGACAGAATGGATGGAGGAACTTAACCAGTATCCGGTGATATTTTTATCTTTTTTGAATGTGAAATCAGATTGTTCAAAAGGACTTTTGGAATTACTCGGGGAGACTGTAAAAAAAGAATATGAAAGGTATAGTTCTTTAATAGATGCCAGTGCGTTACCGGATAGAGAGAAAGAAAAATTTAGTGAGATATATAGAAATTTGGCAGATATAAGGAATGTAGAATCATGGAGAATTTGTATTATAGAATCAATCCGGACTCTGTGCGAAGTTTTGAGATTATATTACGGAAAGAATGTCTATCTTTTCATAGATGAATATGACACGCCGTTTATGTCGGCGAATACGAATGGTTATTATTCAGAGGTACGTTCTGTTTTAGCGGGATTTCTCAGTACATCGTTAAAAGGGAATCCATATCTGGAACGAGCGATGATTACTGGTGTTCGCTATGTGATAAAAAGAAATGATTACGAAGGAATAAATAATATGACAGTGTTGAAAGTAACAGATTTTGAATATGAAGATTGTTTTGGATTTACGGAAGAAGAGTCAAAAAAATTGCTGGGTTATTATAATCTGGAAGTTACTAATGAATTGAAAGAAATGTATGGTGGAAAGAATTATATAATCCATGGTCAGTAATCAAGTATGCAATGAATAAAAGTGAGTGTAGACATTTAAGAGATAGAGTAAATAGGCAGAGTGAATCATTTAAAAAAGAATTTTATAAGTTATTAGCAAGTGGAGAAATACGTACGGTTGTACAATTGACAGAAGAATATTATGAATCTTATAGTGATGCGTCATTGTGGGGAATATTGGTAAATGAAGGTTTAGTAACGATAAAAAAAGAGATAACTGATGATTATTATATACTTCGGATTCCTAACAAAGAGGCGTGGAATGAGTTGGATAATATAGCGGTGCAAATGAAGAAATCCTGACAGAACAGCCTCGGCGTCTCTTTACATATAAAGTTCTTAAGGGTAAAATATCTGTAAATGTTCATGAGTTACAGATGTTTTACTATAGAAAGAGAGAATTTATATGCCTGAGAAAGAGAATATATTAACCAGAACCTGGATGGTGGTGCTCCTTGCCAGCATCTGCTGTGTCTTATGGGGCAGTGCGATTCCGGCAATCAAGACAGGATATCGTCTGCTTGAGGTAGAGGCAACTGATACCGCCAGTCAGATTGTGTTTGCGGGAATCAGATTTTCGCTGGCAGGATTGCTGGTTCTGATATTTGGTTCCATTCGTGAAAAGAAGATCATGATACCCGAGAAGTCCATGATCAGATATATCGTGCCGGTATGCTTAGCACAGACATTGGTGCAGTATTCCTTCTTCTATATCGGTGTTGCACACACATCGGGAGTGAAGGGTGGCATTATTACCGGAACGGGTAATTTTATTGCGATCTTGATGTCGTGCCTGGTGGTTCGGAATGAGAAGATGACAGGTCGTAAGATGATCGGATGTCTGCTCGGCTTTGCGGGTGTTGTATTGATTAACCTGAATGGAAGTACATTAGATATGGGATTTAAGCTTACAGGGGAAGGTTTTGTACTGATCTCGCAGGTGTCCTATGCAGTATCTACGGTATTGATCAACCGTTATTCAAAGAAGATGTCTCCGGTGCTGCTGAGTGGCAGTCAGTTTTTTGCAGGCGGCATTTTACTATTTATAATAGGAAAGCTTATGGGAGGTCATCTGGATAAGATAACTGTGGCAGGAGCTGTGTTGATCCTGTACCTGGCAATGGTATCGGCAGTAGCGTACACGTTGTGGTCCGTATTGCTTGCGCATAATCCGGTATCAAGAGTGGCGATCCTTGGATTTGTGAACCCGCTGTGCAGTGTGATCCTGTCAGCACTGGTGTTGGGAGAAGTGCAGGAAGCATTTAATCTGTACAGCTTGTCAGCGCTCGTGATGGTATGCGTGGGAATCTATATTGTGAATTTTCAGAAAGGGACAAGGAATTAGTTGAGAAAATATCTGCCCGGTGATATAATGTCACCGGGCGTTTCATATCATATAGGCAGAGTCTGAACCGGTGCTGACCGTAAGGCGGCAACCGCCCATGGGGAGGATAATACCTGATAGCGATGCTCATTTCCCTATAATACGTGGCTGAAAGACAGGGGAACACTCGGGAGAGTGCCGTTTTATCAGCAGAAAAGGAGAACAGAATATGGAAGCAACAACGACAACTAACACTAAGGGAGGCACTAAGTATCTTGTAGAGCTGGCGCTGATGATCGCGATTATCTTCGTGATGGCATTTACGCCGCTGGGATACCTCAGAACACCGGGACTTTCTATTACATTCCTGACTGTACCGGTAGCAGTAGCAGCGATGATCCTTGGACCGAAAGGTGGAGCAATCTGCGGAGCAGCATTTGGTATCACAAGCCTGATGCAGTGCTTTGGAACCAGCGCATTTGGAGCAATTCTTCTTGGAATCAATCCATTCGGTACTGTATTTACCTGTATCGTTCCGAGAATCCTGGAAGGTCTGCTCAGCGGACTGATCTTCAAAGCAGTCAGAGGTAAGAACAAGAACCTGGCGTATTTTGTAGGCGGACTGGCTTGCCCGGTTCTGAATACAATTTTCTACATGAGCTCTCTGGTGTTATTCTTTTATAATACAGATTACATTCAGGGATTTGTAGATGCGCTTGGCGTAACGAATCCATTTGCATTTGTAGTTGCATTTGTAGGTGTGCAGGGTGCGATTGAAGCAGTTGTATGTACCGTAGTTGGAGCAGCAGTTGCACGTGCTCTGGCAGCAGCATTAAAGGAAGTGTAAGGTATGCAGCAGACAGGCGAGTTAGAAGAGATATCTATCAGAGATCTGAAAGGACTGCGGATCGGTAATGCGCAGGATGATCAGGCGAAGACAGGGGCAACCGTACTTTTATTTGATAAAGGTGCAAAAGTCGGTGTGGATGTCAGTGGTGGCGGTCCGGCATCCAGAGAGACGCATCTGGCAGATCCGACGACAGCAGATAATCCGGTCAATGCGATCGTACTGGCGGGAGGTTCGGCATATGGACTTGCGGCAGCGGATGGCGTGATGCGGTATCTGGAAGAACATGGCATAGGATATGACACAGGTTATGCAAGGGTGCCGTTGGTGTGTCAGTCATGTATTTATGATCTTGGATTTGGAAATGCCAGCGTGAGACCAGATGCGGCTATGGGCTATGAAGCATGTGAAGATGCCAAAGCGAATCATCCGAGAAGCGGTAACGTAGGAGCCGGATGCGGCGCAACCGTTGGTAAGCTGTGTGGCATGGAACGTGCATCCAAGTCGGGACTTGGTATGTATGCGGTACGGCTTGGCAAGCTGGAGATGGCAGCAGTAGTTGTGGTCAATGCATTGGGAGATATCTTCGATCCGGAAGGTGGCAAGAAGATTGCCGGACTTCGATCAGAGGATGGAAGCGGTTTTGCAGATACCAGAGAAGAACTGTATAAGATCAGCAAACGGAAAGATATGTTTAACGGTAATACAACGATTGGCGCTGTGATTACAAATGGTAGATTTTCCAAAGCAGAGATGAACAAGATTGCATCGATGACACGGAATGCATATGCAAGATGTATCAATCCGGTAGGAACGCTGGCGGATGGCGATACGATCTATGCAGCGACTGTGGGTGATGTCGAGGCAGACATTAATGTTGCCGGTACACTGGCAGCACAGGTAATGGAACGCGCAATCGTGAATGCGATCCAATCTGTGTGATTCTGACCGTGAAGAATATAACTGAATCAATGTGAAATAACAAGAAGCGAGAGGCTGGACACGTACCTCTCGCTTCTTTTCTATATGCGACTCGAATTTATTTGTCTTTTCTGGATGATTTGATATCATCTTCCAGAATGTGTGTAACGTCTAAGGTTTCTTCTTTTATATTATGAAGACTTTCTTTGATAGCCTGCTCATCTGCTAAAAGTTCCGGATGTTCCGCCACTTCTTCCTTAATAAACATGAATAAGAAGCTTACGATCAGAAGTCCACAGGAAATCCAGATCGTGCGCGCTGCGATGACTGGAATAAAGTGACCGCCAAGCGCTGCACCGAATGCGAACATGACAATGATGCCAAGATAACTGAATGACTTGTGGAGGATGTGTCTGTCACGGGTTCTTCCGTAGGCACACAGAGATTCCACGAAGCTTCTCAAATTGCCGATACACATGGTACTGGCAAATGCATAGCCGTTTACCTTACGGAATGCCTGTACCTGCATTGCGCAGGAGAAAGATACCATCGCATTGGCAAGCAGATTCCAGTTTTCCGGCAGGAATCCAACAATCAATAATAATGCAATTTCAATGATCAGAACCAATTGTCGCCAATGAAGTCGCTGTGCTTCCTTATATTTACCATGGATTATCTCGGCAGCGGCAATGCCGACTGCGAAGAATAATAGAGGTACGATATAGTGAATGGATAATCCCCAGTCACGGTTAGCAATACACTGGCTTAAGAGCACAATGTTACCAGTCTGCGCATTGGCGAAGACCTTGCCTCTGAATATATAGGTATAAGCATCCTGCAGACCGCCGGACACTGACAGGAACGCGGCGGTCCGGAATGACTCGGACATTTGTTTTTTTGATTTTCTCATGAGATCACCTGTTTACTTTCTTTACGATGTGGATTATACTACTTTCGTAGAAATACTAAAAATATATATATTATATATGAGGAATATAAAATTGATATGGATATTAATTTCGAGTATTACAAGATTTTTTACTATGTAGCAAAGTATAAGAACATAACAAAGGCTGCCGGAGTGCTGAAGAGCAATCAGCCCAATGTGACGAGAGTGATCAAGCTGCTGGAATCACAGCTTAACTGTACGTTATTTATCCGTGAGCCGAGAGGACTGAGCCTCACAGAAGAAGGAAAACGTCTGTATGAGCATGTGGAGGTGGCCTGTCAGCATCTGTTTAATGCAGAGGCGGAACTAAGCAGTCTGGGCGAAGAACTGGGAGGAACGATCGAGATCGGAGTGACGGAGACGGCACTGCATCTGTATCTGATGGATAAGATCTGCGAATTTAAGAAGAGTTATCCGGAGATTAAGATTAAGATCCGTAACAGTACGACACCGGAAGTGATTGGTGATCTGAATGGCGGTAAGACCGATATCGCATTTATTACGAATCCATTTTCTATATCCGAGAAATTAACCAGCAGGAAGATGACGGAATTTCATGAGATTCTGGTAGGTGGCAAGATCTATACTGAACTTGCAGAAAGCAGAAAGACACTTAAAGAGCTGTGCAGTTATCCGCTGATCGGACTGGGCAATGGAACGGCAACTTATGAATTGTACAAGGCAGTCTTTTCAGAGTCGAAGATTGATTATGAACTGGATATGGAAGTGGCAACGGCAAATCTGATGCTGCCACTGATAAAAAACGAACTGGGGATAGGGTTTGTGCCCGAAGTACTGGCAGAGCCATTATTAGAGAAAAAAGAGCTGGTGCAGATTGATGTAGATATGGAGATTCCACCCCGAGACATCCAGATGATCTGGGATAAAGGCGTGGGAAAAAGCTGGGCAGCAGAGTCATTTATCAAGTATTTGGAAGAGTAGTTTTTGTACTATTTTGCCCAGAATTAATGATAGTTTTTTGTGGAAAATGACGATTGCATTAAAAAATAAAAGAGCGCATAATATCCAATTAGATAAAAGACTTATCCGATAATGTAAAAAGAATGGAGGTGCCATATGGATTCTGTATTTCAAAAGCTGGAAGATATAGAAATGACAGCAGAAGCAATTGTGGATCATGCAGAAGAAGAGAAAGCTGCGATTGAGAAGCGGCTGCAGGAAGAGCGTGATCAGTTCGACGCGAAGCTGGCAGAAGATACGAAGCAGAAGCTGGATCAGATCAAACAGGAATCTGAGAAGAAGATGGAGCAGATCCTGAAAGACGAGAAGGAACGACATCATTCCGTTATCGATAATCTGGAAAATGATTATAATCAGAATCGCAAGACTTATGTGAAAGAGATTCTGGAGCGTATCATAGAGGTATAACGCAGAGGTGAGACTATGGGAAATGTGATGGCATACAGTGGTCTGGTAACGAAGGTCCGGGCCATGCAGGCAAAACTTCTGACAGATCAGGATTTTGAGAACATTGCCGCACTTCACAGCGTTCCGGAAGCAGTAGAATATCTGAAAGGGAAGCCCGCATATGCGGATGCGCTGAACCGGATGGATGATACACTGTACCACAGGGGCAATGTGGAGAAAGTGCTGGCACAGTCATTGTACGCAGATTATACAAGATTGTATCGATTTGCGGGCATGAAACAGAAGCAGTTTATGAGAGGCTTCTGGAAACGGTATGAGATAGATCTGATTAACTATTGTTTTCGGATCGTATTTAACCATTATGATGTGCCGTTTGATTTGAATTACAAGAAAGAGTATTTTGACAGGTATTCACAGATTTCCATCGATAAGCTGGTGACATCCGGCAATATCGAGGAACTGGTGGAGAACCTGAGAGGTACCGAATACTATGAGCCGCTGGCAAAATTAAAAGACACCAGTGAGGCGACATTATATGATTACGAGACTGTACTGGAACAGTATTATTTTAAAAATGCATGGACCAGACAGCGTAAGGTTCTGGATAAAAAGGAAAAAGAGATCTATACCAGAGACTGTGGCATGAAGATTGATCTGCTGAATCTGAATTGGATCTACCGTGCGAAGAAGTATTATCATATGCTTCCACCGGATATTTATCTGATGACCATACCAATCCATTATCGGATTAAAGTAGACGAATTTAAGGCGCTGGTTGAGGCGCCGACTGTAGATCAGTTTATGCAGCTTCTGGCAAATACATATTATGAGAATCGTTTCCATGCGATGCAGCGATCTGAGGGCATGGAGCAGTTCTACAAGGCATGTATCCACGGTATGTATCTGTCAGACCGAAGAAGGAATCCGTATTCGCTGGCAACGGTGAATACCTATCTGTTCCTGAAAGAGGAGGAGATCGACAGACTGACTACAGCCCTTGAGTGTATCCGTTACGGCCTGACACCGAGGGAGACTTTGGGGTACATAGGAGGTGCTAAGAAATGATAGTAAAGATGAGATTTCTGCAGATCAGCGGTCCGGAATCGGATATCGACAGGATGTGCAACAAGTATCTTTCCAGACACGAAATGCAGCTGGAAAGTGCCATCTCTGAACTGAAGACAACGGACAGCCTGCAGCCTTTCATCGAAGTGAATCCGTATCGTGATCCGTTGGGTAAAGCAGAACAGTTCTGTGCACTGCTTGGCGATACGCAGGCATCACCGGACACATCTCTGAGCAGAGATGAGATGACGGGACTGCTGCGGGATATCAATCACGATTACGTGGATTTTCAGGAGAAGCGGGAGCGGTTAAAGAAGCAGGCGGGCGATCTGAAAGAGACTGCCAATGCACTGGAACCGTTCCGTTCACTGGAAATTGATTTGGGTCATGTGTCCACATATCAGTTTCTAAAGATACGTTTTGGTAGGATTGGATTAGACTATTACGGAAGACTTGAAAAGTATTTATTTGAGGATCTGGATGCGGTATTTCTGGAAGGTTCCAGAAATGACAGCTATGTCTATGGTGGATACATTACAGCCAACAAAGACAAAGCGAAAGTGGATGCACTTTTTAATTCGCTGCATTTTGAACGAATCCATCTGACTAATGAATATAAAGAAGGTACACCGGAAGAGATCTGGATGACAGTACAGAAAGAAATCGAAAAGACAGATCAGGAAATCGCAGATGTTGACAAGAAGGAAGCGAGTCTGATGAGCAGCAATGCTTCCAAACTTCTGGGAGCAAAACAGAGACTGACAGAGCTGGCAGAATATTTTGATATCCGTAAAAAGGCAGCGATCATCGAGGATGAAGAAAGCAAAGACGGTCATTACGTGATCTGCGGATGGATGAGTGAAGCAGATGTGGAGAAATTCCTGAAAGAGATTAAAGATGATGATAAAGTTATGGCAGTGGTAGAGGAGAACAAAGAGAAGTTCTTCGGAGAACCGCCGACCAAGCTTAAGAATCCGAAATTCTTCAAACCGTTTGAGATGTTCATTGAGATGTACGGACTTCCGGCGGCCGATGAGATGGATCCGACTATGTTTGTGGCACTCACATACACACTGATATTCGGAGCCATGTTCGGAGATCTCGGACAGGGAGCACTGCTCTTTATCGTGGGCGGCATCCTGTATCTGAAAAAGAAAATGAATCTGGCGGGCATTATTTCCGTTGCCGGAGTGTTCTCAATGTTCTTTGGAGTTATGTACGGAAGTGTATTTGGATTCGAAAATGTGATACCGGCTGTGTGGTTGAAACCGGTAGATGCGATGACCAACTTGCCGTTTATCGGTCAGCTGAATACCGTATTTATTGTAGCGATTGCATTTGGTATGGGACTCAACTTACTGGTAATGCTGTTCCAGATTATTAATGCAGCAAAAGCGCATGATCTGGAAGATATGTTGTTCTCTCATAATGGTATTGCGGGACTGGTATTTTATGCATTTATCGTAATGACGATCGTACTTTATATGACAGGTCACAAGACACCAGGTAATATATTAATGGTAATTTTCCTGGGGATTCCAATATTGCTGTTCCTGTTCAAAGAACCTCTTGGTAATATTGTCGAGAAGAGACATAAGAAAATGGAAGTCGGCAAAGGGATGTTTCTGGTACAGGGATTTTTTGAATTATTCGAGACGATGCTTAGTTACTTTTCCAATACGCTGTCCTATGTGCGTATCGGAGCATTTGCAGTCAGCCATGCAGCAATCATGCAGGTAGTACTGATGCTTTCAGGCGCTGAGAATGGAAACCCGAACTGGATCGGAATTGTAATCGGTAATGCAATCGTAATGTTACTGGAAGGTTTGGTTGTAGGTATTCAGGTACTGAGGCTTGAATACTATGAGATGTTCAGCCGGTTCTATAAGGGAAGCGGACGAGAATTCAAACCATTTAACCAAATAAACACAAAATAATCATATGACTTAAGACAAGGAGGACTATTACAATGACATTAGCAGTAAAATTATTACTTATCGCAGCTTTGGTGCTTGGCATCATCATCCCATTCGGAACATTTCTTCTGGGAGAGAAATCAAAAAAACGTTATAAACGTACGATCGGAGCAAATGCATTCTTCTTCTTCGGAGCATTTGTCGTAGCTGGAATCATGCTGTTCTCAGGAATGCCTGCACAGGCAGCAGAGGCGGCTGGCACAGCAGCAAGCAGCGCAACAGGATTTGGATACCTTGCAGCAGCACTTTCAACCGGTTTATCTTGTGTCGGCGGTGGTATCGCAGTAGCAAGTGCAGCAAGCGCAGCACTGGGAGCAATCAGTGAAGACTCCAGCGCACTTGGTAAATCTCTTATTTTCGTAGGTCTGGCGGAAGGTGTGTGTCTGTATGGACTGATCATCTCCTTCATGATCCTTGGTAAATTGTAAGATGAGGATGTATCTGATCAGTGATAATGTGGATACTCTGACAGGAATGCGGTTAGCGGGTGTAGATGGCGTGGTTGTCCATGAAAAAGAAGAACTGCGTAACGCGATTGAGACTGCTATGGAAGATCCGGATGTAGGCATTGTACTTTTGACAGAGCGTTTCGGACGAGAATTTCCGGAACTGATTGATGAGATTAAGCTGAAGAGAAC
>CAVAVU010000118.1:0-4775 GCA_963592205.1 bacterium | reverse complement strand
TGACAGACACGGAACCGGACGTAAAAAAGACTTTATCACATCCTATGTAAATGAGGCGATTGGACTGAAATTATAGAGA
Organism: bacterium; assembly: GCA_963592205.1. Classification (GTDB taxonomy): domain Bacteria; phylum Bacillota; class Clostridia; order Lachnospirales; family Lachnospiraceae; genus Claveliimonas. The sequence continues at coordinate 4,696 of CAVAVU010000118.1, read as the reverse complement.
AGAAGGTGAGAAGCTTGACGATAGACGAGAGAGTAGCGCATTTGCAGGAAGCTGCCATGGAAGAGGCAAGAGCAAAGGCGAACGCGATTGTAAAACAGCATGAACAGACTCTGACAAATGTATTGAATCAGCACAAAGGCGAGGCCAACCGTCAGTCAGATGTGCGAATCAAGGCAGAAACAGTCAGTGCCAGACAACAGCAGAATATGGCTGTATCTAAGGCACAGCTGGAATTGAAGCGTGAGTACGGCAAACGTCAGAAAGAACTGAAACAGGAACTGTTTCAGGAAGTGCTGAAAGAATTACAGGAGTTCATGAAGACTGATGAGTATAAAGAACTTCTGGTAGCATATATCGAGAAAGCGGCACGATTCACAAATGGGGAAGATCTCAAGATCTATATTAACCCGTCAGACGCAGACAAAAAGGAATGGCTGGAGGAACGTACAGGAATGACGCTTACAGTCAGCAAGGAGAATTTTGTCGGTGGTGTGAGAGCGGTGGTAAAAGGCCGGAATGTGCTGATTGACCATGCGTACAAAGGAGCACTGGAAGAAGAATTCCAGGATTTTATGTTTAGAGGAGGTACGGGCATTGGATAAGAAAAGGACAGGAGTTATCTACGGCGTCAATGGCCCTGTAATCTACCTGCAAGGAAAAAGTGATTTTAAGATGTCTGAAATGGTATATGTAGGTGAACAGCGCCTGGTAGGTGAGGTTATTGCACTGGACAAAGAACGTACGACCATTCAGGTATATGAGGAAACTTCAGGACTTCGTCCGGGAGAAATCGTAGAAGCATCCGGAGCACCGGTGTCAGTAACGCTGGCACCTGGTATCCTGGATAATATCTTTGACGGAATTGAGAGACCGCTGGAACGTATCGCTGATAAGGGTGGTGCATTTATTACCAGAGGTGTATCAGTTGATTCCCTGGATAGAGAAAAGAAATGGAAGACCCATCTGACGGTAAAAAAGGGTGATGTAGTACACGGCGGATCTGTAATTGCAGAAGTGCCGGAGACCCGCGCAATTGTGCACAAATGTATGGTGCCGCCGGAGGTCGAAGTAGCAAAAGTAGTAGACGTCGTTCCGGATGGAGATTACACCATTGATGAAGTGCTGGTAAAGATCCAGCGTTCTAATGGGGATATTCAGGAACTGACCATGACACAGAAATGGCCGATCCGAGTAGCAAGACCGGTGCATCAGAGATATCCGGCAAGCGTACCGCTGGTAACCGGACAGCGTATTCTGGATACGATGTTCCCAATCGCAAAGGGTGGAACAGCAGCAATCCCAGGGGGATTCGGAACCGGTAAAACCATGACACAGCATCAGATCGCAAAGTGGTCCGATGCAGATATCATCATTTATATCGGATGCGGTGAACGTGGTAACGAGATGACACAGGTATTGGAAGAGTTCGGTGAACTTGTCGATCCGAAATCCGGTAATCCGCTGATGGATCGTACGACACTGATTGCCAATACATCCAATATGCCGGTAGCTGCCAGAGAGGCATCCATTTATACAGGACTGACACTGGCCGAGTATTATCGTGATATGGGTTATGATGTAGCGATCATGGCGGACTCTACATCCCGTTGGGCAGAGGCACTTAGAGAGTTATCCGGACGTCTGGAAGAGATGCCGGCTGAGGAAGGCTTCCCGGCATATCTGGCATCCCGTCTGTCAGCATTCTACGAGAGAGCCGGAATGATGCAGACACTGGGCGGTGCTACAGGCTCTGTATCTATTATCGGTGCGGTATCCCCGCAGGGCGGTGATTTCTCTGAGCCTGTCACACAGAATACCAAACGATTTGTACGTTGTTTCTGGGGTCTGGACAAGTCACTGGCATATGCGAGACATTTCCCGGCAATTCACTGGCTGACCAGTTACAGTGAATATCTGACAGATCTTAGCGGATGGTATACAGACAATGTATCGCCAAAATTTGTGGACTATAGAAACAGATTAATGTCTTTGCTTGGACAGGAAAACAGTCTGATGGAGATCGTTAAGCTGATTGGTGCGGATGTACTTCCGGATGATCAGAAGCTGATCCTGGAGATTGCGAAGGTAATCCGTCTGGGATTCCTGCAACAGAATGCATTTCACAAAGACGATACTTGCGTATCGCTTGAAAAGCAGTTTAAGATGATGGATGTCATCCTGTATCTGTATAAGACGAGCCGTAAGCTGGTAGCGATGGGACATCCGATGTCAGTACTGAAGGCCGAAGGTATCTTCGAGAAGGTCATCGCAATCAAATATGATGTGCCGAATGATAATCTTCAGCTGCTGGATACCTACAAGACGAAGATTGATGAATTCTACAATAACGTATTAGCAAAGAATGCATAGAAAGGAGAGAGGACAATGGCAATTGAATATCTTGGCTTAAGCAATATCAACGGACCTCTCGTAGTTCTGGAAGGACTTCAGGATGCATTCTATGACGAGATCGTAGAGTTCGTTGTTGATGGTAATAAAAAGAAAATGGGACGTATCGTCGAGCTGTATAAAGATAAAGCGGTTATTCAGGTATTTGAAGGAACCGAGAATATGTCCCTGGTAAATACCCACACCAAATTATCCGGACACCCGATGGAAGTAGCAGTGTCGCCGGATATGCTGGGAAGAACATTTAACGGAGTCGGAGTACCGATTGATGGGCTGGGTCCACTGCTCTCTACCGATAAGAGAGATGTCAATGGTCTGCCGCTGAATCCGGTACGCCGTGAATATCCACGTAACTATATCCGTACAGGTATTTCTGCAATCGATGGTCTGACAACACTGATCCGTGGACAGAAGCTGCCGATCTTTTCCGGCAATGGACTTCCGCATGATCAGCTGGCAGCGCAGATTGTAAAGCAGGCTTCTCTGGGCGATGATTCTGATGAAGAATTCGCGATCGTATTTGCAGCGATGGGCGTAAAACATGACGTAGCCGATTTCTTCCGTAAGACATTCGAAGAAAGCGGTGTATCCGATCACGTGTGTATGTTCCTGAATCTGGCAAATGATCCGGTTGTAGAGCGTCTGATCACTCCGAAGGTTGCACTGACCGTTGCAGAGTATCTGGCATTTGAATGTAACAAACACATTCTGGTTATCCTGACAGATATGACATCATTCGCAGAGGCACTTCGTGAGGTATCTTCTTCCAAAGGAGAGATCCCGTCACGAAAAGGATATCCGGGATATCTGTACAGTGAACTTGCAACACTTTATGAGCGTGCCGGAATCGTAGAAGGAACCAAAGGATCGGTAACACAGCTTCCAATCCTGACTATGCCGAACGATGATATCACACATCCGATCCCTGACCTGACAGGATACATCACCGAAGGTCAGATCGTATTGGATCGTAACCTCTACGGACAGGGTGTATACCCGCCAATCAGTGTACTCCCGTCACTGTCCCGTCTGATGAAGGACGGTATCGGTGAAGGTTACACCAGAGAAGATCATCAGGGACTTGCCAACCAGTTATTCTCTGCATACGCAAAAGTAGGAGAGGCAAGAAACCTGGCATCTGTAATCGGTGAAGACGAACTGTCACCACTCGATAAGAAATATCTGGAATTCGGTAAAGAATTCGAGAAACGCTATGTAGGACAGGGGCCGACAGAGAACCGTACGATTCAGGAGACACTGGATCTCGGCTGGGAACTCCTCGGAATGCTTCCGAAAGAAGAACTCGACCGAATCGACACCAAGATTATTGAAAAATACTATCCACGTGAAAAATCCCCGGATGCACAGGCATAAGCCGGAGATGCGGAGCATCTACAGGATGATGCCTGTATAGCCGGGTTTGACGTGAATGAGTGAACGGAGTTCGCGAGTTCACGCGGATTTTTCACAAAAAAGAAAAATCCCAGACGCGCCGGGTTTGACGTGAATGAGTGAGCGGAGCTCCCGAGTTCACGCGGATTTTTCACAAAAAAGGAAAGGAGTCGATGATATGGATCCACGAGAGTTTCCCACCAAAGGAAATCTGATGCTGGCGAAGAATTCTCTGGCGCTTGCACGTCAGGGATACGACCTGATGGATAAGAAGCGTAACGTGCTTTTGAAAGAACTGATGGCTCTGATCGATGAGGCGAAAGATATTCAGGAGCAGATCGACAGCACATTTACCAAGGCATATGCGTGCCTGCAGCGTGCCAATATCGAACATGGTATCAGCAAGGTGCAGCAGCTCGCATTCACCGTGCCGATAGAGGAATCCATTCGTATCCAGACGCGAAGTATCATGGGTACTGAGATTCCGCATGTGAAATACGATGAAAAGGAGAATAACCTTACGTATTCGTTCAGTACGACCAGTGAGTCGATCGATATTGCCAGAGAGGCATTCCGTGAAGTAAAAGACCTGACGATTAAGCTGTCTATGGTTGAGAACTCCGCATACCGTCTGGCAAGCAATATCAAGAAGACGCAGAAGCGTGCCAATGCATTGAAGAACATAACGATTCCGATGTATACGAATCTGGTTCATAATATCAACAATGCACTGGAAGAAAAAGAACGTGAGGAATTCACCAGACTGAAAGTTATTAAGAATATGAAAAAAGCGTAAAATAAGTATGGAGAGAACTTTGCGAAAGGCGGGTTCTCTTTTTTAGTTTATTAATTTTTTAATTCGTTTGTTAGGTTGATTGGAAATATTGACATATGT
>CAVAVU010000117.1:0-2672 GCA_963592205.1 bacterium | reverse complement strand
AAGCCGGGGCTAATGTTTCAATTATTTTGGGACATTTTCAAAAATGCTTGACATAAATCCACGCATCTGTATCGATATACAACGCGTGGATCTATTGCTTTATTATGTTATGATGCCTGTGAATGAATTAGCCTTCGTAGTATGCTTTCAGGTACATCTCTTTAATTTCTTTGAACAGAGGATATCTTGGGTTAGCTCCTGTACACTGGTCGTTGAATGCATTTTCTACCATTTCGTCCAGAGTAGCGAGGAAGTCTTCCTCTTTAATACCGTAATCCTTGATAGTTCTCTTGATTCCGACTTTCGCTTTCAGTTCTGCGATTGCTTTGATGAAGTTCTCGAATACCTCATCGTCATTCTTGCCTGTTACTCCACAGAATCTACCGAATTCTGCATATCTCTCTTTTGACTTCGGATATGGATACTGAGAGAATGTTCCCATCTTAGCCGGAGCCGGATCTGCATTAAAGCGCATTACATGCTCGATCAGCAGTGCGTTGGCAATGCCGTGTGGCAGGTGATGATATGCACCAAGTTTGTGTGCCATAGAGTGGCATACTCCTAAGAATGCATTGGCAAATGCCATACCAGCCATCGTAGATGCATTAGCCATTCCTTCTCTTGCGATCGGATCAGCAGCGCCCTTCTCGTATGCATCCGGCAGATATGTGAAGATGTTCTTACCAGCTTTGAGAGCCAGACCATCTGTGTAATCGGTAGCCATGATAGATACGTATGCTTCCAGAGCATGTGTCAGAGCATCGATACCTGATGCGCTGGTCAGTCCCTTCGGCTGAGTCATCATGAAGTCTGTATCTACGATTGCCATATTCGGCAGAAGCTCGTAGTCAGCGATAGGCCATTTTGTACCTGTATCTGCATCTGTGATGATAGCAAATGGTGTAACCTCAGAACCTGTACCTGAAGATGTTGGGATTGCTACGAGCATAGCCTTCTCACCCATCTTCGGGAATGTGTATACTCTCTTACGGATATCCATGAAGTCCATAGCCAGATCCTCAAAGTTGCACTCCGGATGCTCATACATCAGCCACATGATCTTCGCTGCATCCATTGCAGAACCACCACCAAGAGCGATAATAACATCCGGCTGGAATGCATTTAACTGATCCAGACCTTTTCTTGCGATCTGAAGTGTCGGATCCGGTGCCACCTCATAGAAGCATGTATGCTGAATACCCATTTCATCAAGTTTATCCGTAATCGGAGCTGTCATGCCACTGCTGAACAGGAATCCGTCAGTTACGATAAATGCCTTGGTCTTGTGATAGTAATTCTTCAGCTCATCCAGTGCTACCGGCAGACATCCTTTCTTAAAGTATACTTTCTGAGGTGTTCTGAACCACAGCATATTCTCTCTCCTTTCGGCAACCGTCTTGACATTTAACAGATGTTTTACTCCTACGTTCTCTGATACGGAGTTACCGCCGTAAGAACCACAACCAAGTGTCAGAGATGGAGCCAGTCCAAAGTTGTACAGGTCACCGATACCACCCTGTGAAGAAGGTGTATTTACCAGAATACGGCAGGTCTTCATGCGTGCTGCATGCTCAGCCATTTTTTCTTTTTCACTTACATTTATATAGAGGGAAGATGTATGTCCGTATCCACCGTCAGCTACCAGCTGTTCTGCCATCTGAAGTGCCGTCTCATAATCTTTTGCCTTATAAAGTGCAAGTACCGGAGACAGTTTCTCATGTGCAAATGGCTCTTCAACATTAACGGATGTTACTTCACCGATCAGGATCTTGGTATTTTCCGGAACCTCAAATCCGGCCAACTTAGCAATCTCTGCTGCAGGCTGTCCTACGATCTTAGGATTAACGCTTCCTGCAGGTGTCAGGATGATCTCACGTACCATATCCAGTTCTTTCTTATTCAGCACATGACATCCTCTCTTGATGAATTCTTTCTTTACATCATCGTAGATGTCAGCAATTGCTGTAACAGACTGCTCAGATGCACAGATCATACCATTGTCAAATGTCTTAGAATGGATAACTGAGTATACGGCTGTCTGGATATCACAGCTTGAATCCATGATAACCGGTGTGTTACCAGGTCCAACACCGATGGCCGGCTTTCCGGAAGAGTAAGCTGCCTTCACCATTCCAGGACCTCCTGTTGCCAGGATCACATCTGCATTAGCCATGATCAGACCGGACATTTCTACAGTTGGTTCTTCCAGACATTCTACAATGCCTTCCGGTGCTCCTGCCTTAACAGCTGCTTCGTATACCAGCATTGCTGCTGCTCTGGTAGATTTCTTAGCACGTGGATGTGGGCTGATGATGATTGCATTTCTTGTCTTCAGACAGATCAGTGTCTTGAAGATTGCTGTTGATGTCGGATTAGTTGTAGGAATGATTGCTCCTACCAGACCAACCGGCTCTGCGATCTTCTTAATTCCGTATGAGTTATCTTCTTCAATCACGCCACATGTCTTGGTTCTCTTATACTGATTGTAAGTATACTCTGCTGCGTAATGATTCTTAATCACCTTATCCTCTACGATTCCCATTCCAGTCTCTTCCGCTGCCATCTTAGCAAGTGGAATACGTGCTTTGTTCGCTGCCATAGCTGCTTCGAAGAAAATCTTATCTACCTGCTCCTGTGTATATGTAGCAAATATCTTCTGAGCTTCCTTCATC
>CAVAVU010000116.1:0-10589 GCA_963592205.1 bacterium | reverse complement strand
ACATTAAGTGCATTGATATTTTCCGGATTTCAGTTAAAATAAAATTGTAAAAAGAAAAGGTGATAAATGTTTAACGAAAGAAAGGAGTTAGAAAAGTATGAAACTTTTTAATATTGATGACTCAAAAGAATTTTTTAACGTAGTAAATGAATGCAAAGACAAAGTAGACTTGGTAACAAAAGACGGTTCTCGTATCGACTTAAGATCTAAACTTACACAGAATATCCTTTCTATTGAAGATCATTTTCCAGAACTTCAGTTAGCTTTCCATAACCGCGAAGATCTCTCCAAAGTGTTAGCTTACGCAATGGATACCAAATACTTAGCCTAAACTCATACATAAATATAGCGACCGAAGTTCGAACACACTCGAATCTTCGGTCGCCTTTTTTCTATTAATTATCTTCTTTTCTTACTTTTCTCTTCAGCCAGCAGTGCTGCCCCGATTGCGCCCGCATAGCGTCCGTTCTCGGTCATTTCTACCTTTTTACCAAGCTTCTCTGATAAGATTCTGGTAAAGTATTCGCTGTTACTTAATCCTCCGGTGAGGATCACCTTATCCGACAGATTCTTTCTGCCTGCAAGCTGTGATACCTTTGCTGCCACAGAATCAACCACACCGGTTGCGATATCTTCCCGCTTCTTACCTTCGCCGATGTAATTAATCACTTCTGATTCCGCAAACACGGTGCAGAGTGAACTGATCGACAATACATCTCCCGTATCTGCCATATCAAATAACTCCTGCAGAGTCACTCCCAGCCGGTTTGCCATGATCTCTAAGAATTTACCGGTTCCTGCCGAACATTTATCATTCATCAGAAAGTCCTGTACCATGCCGCCTGATACCAGGATCACCTTCGTATCCTGACCGCCTACATCGATGATCGAGCAGTCATCTCCTGCCATCTCTCTGCCGCCTCTTGCATGACAGGTAATCTCTGTGATCACGTAATCCGCAAAGTCTACCGCAACTCTTCCATATCCTGTTGCAACAACCTTCACATCATCCGATGCCACATCAATTCCTTCTTCCAGAAGCTTCTCGCGGATCACACCGGTCGTCTCTTTACTGCTCCAGCCTGTCGGCAGCACAAACATTAATTCCTTATCTCCTCGTACTGCTGTCTTGGACGCAGTAGATCCAATATCAATTCCTACATAATACATCTTGTCTTCCCTCTGATTTCTTTTATTTCTTTTTAACGGTCTTTAACAATAACGGTCACGGTGCGGATTAAAATCCTTTTCCACCTCCGCCACTTTCAGGATCTCGATTCCCTTCTGATCTGCAGTCTCCCGTATCGTATCCAGATCGTCTTTTTCCACCATCAACGACACGCCGCAGCATTTACTCGCACTTCTGGGGGTAGGGGCAATTACTGCCCGAACCCCCAGCTTTTTTAATTCGCGGTATAACCGCATTGCATTGTCATGATTAGGAAACAGAATATAATGCTGAATCTCTGACATCTATCCCCTATCTCCTTAGTTATTAAGCATCTCCACAAATGCACTGATTCTGGTACGAAGCTGCTGAGCATCACTGTCTGTGTAATCAGTCTCGATTCCCAGTACCGGGATGCCTGCTTCTTTCATCGCACGCTCTACAAAATATCCCTCTGTGTCGTAGAGGTTACAGAACTTCAGGTTCACATCAATGATTCCATCCACTTTGTATTCTTTTGCCAGGCGGAGAATATCATCAATTCTTCCATGATTCGGTGTGAAGCATGCACAGTTAATGCCCATATAACGCTCTGCAAGTGCATCGATCTGCTCATCGATCGTAGTACCACTCTCGTCCACAAAACGTTCAAAGTAACGGGTACCTGTACACATCTCTTCACAGACAACCACTGCTCCGCTGGTCTCAACAATATTATGAAGCTTCCAGTTCGGAATTGCAAGAGGTGTTCCTGTCAGCATGATTCTCTTGGTACCTTCAGGTACTACGCTGACACCGTCTTTGATCCGCTGTTCCAACTCATCACACAGCTTATTCGTCATCTGCGCAAATCTTGCCGGATCATCATAGAATGCAATCTGAGAAATAACCAATGCGTCCGTGCCACTGATTGGAAGCTTCTCATTCTTACGACAGGCATACAGTCTATCCAGTGCTTTTCTCTTATTATTGATCAGCTTAATGCTTTCTGCTAACTTCTCAGCCGTCACCTTGTTACCGGTAAATTCCTCTACCACGTGCATCAGCTCTTTGATTTCTTCTGCCCATGCCTTTACGTCCTTGGCACGCTTCATCTGCGGAAGATCCATTACATGTACCGGTACGTCCTCAGACAGGATCTCCCATGCTTTCTTCTTACCGTCACAGGTGGTCTCTCCGATATACATATCCGCAATCCTGAAAAACGGACAAGTACGGTCAAGTCTTGCACCTACTGATGCTTTGATCAGCGGACAGGTATTATTCGGAAGTACCTTCTCGCCTCCCGGTACCCAGAACTGAGATCCGCCGCAGAGTCCGGTCGCAATTGCATCTGCTGCAAAGATCACCTCATCCGGCACATATACACAGAATGTACCAAATACCTTACCGCCTTTTTTCTGATGTTCAATCAGCTCTGATGGGCGGATACCGTGAATGTCTGCAACTACCATATCATAATAGTCCATTCCGTCCGGACGGTTCTCCTGAGAAAGAAATACGTCTCCTACCGCCTGTGGAAGCACCTGACACAACTGATCATGCAGCTCCAGATTCATCCCCAGTTCTTCCCACATCTTCTGATTATCTGCCATAATTCTTTTCCTCCTTATTATCGCATTTGAACAATTAATCTGTCTTTATCGTAACATTTTTATCAATTATTCACAACAATAACAAGGGTTTTTGTTATAGCTTCCGTCTATATGTGAACGATCTTATTCATTTCTTCTATACAGATATCAATCTCTTCTTCCGTATTCGATGCACTGAACGCAAACCGCACGGTTCCCTGAAGAAATGTGCCAAGTGACCGATGTGCCACAGGCGCACAGTGCAGTCCCACTCTGGTCATAATCCCTGCTGCCTGCTCCAGTTCAAATGCAGCCACTGCATTATCTACCGTCTGGAAATCTAATGACACTACCGCAACTCTGTGTTCCAGATCCTTTCGTCCCACAATCCGTATCTCCGGGATCTCCGACACTCGTTCAAGAAAATATCCGGTCAGTGCCATCTTGCGGTCATGGATCTTTTTAATTCCCTGTTCTTCCAGATAAGACAATGCCGCATGTAATCCCACGATCCCCGGAAGATTCATCGTGCCGCTTTCGTATTTGTCCGGCAGATTCCCCGGCATCAGCAACGAATCTGACTGGCTTCCGGTACCTCCTGCAATTAACGGCGTCATCTCCTTATCCAGACGTTCGGATATCAGGAACCCTCCGATTCCCTGCGGGCCAAGCAGTCCTTTGTGACCGGTAAATGCAAGAAAATCAATCCCGCATTTCTCCATATCTATATCAAACGTTCCCGCAGTCTGTGCCGTATCCACACCAAAGATCAGATCATGTTCCCGGCAGATCTCTCCGATCTCTTCAATCGGAACCACCGTACCGCATACATTGGATGCATGCGTCACAAGCACAGCTCTGGTGCTGTCTTTAATCAGCGCACGCAGATGAGCCAGATCCAGATTACCGTCCCTGTCTGTCCGTGCAATGTCATAACTCACGCCCGCAGACTTCATCTGTTCCAGCGGACGCATCACCGCATTATGCTCCAGCCCCGTCACGATCACATGATCTCCGGACTTCAGAAATCCTTTTATAAACAGATTGAGGGAATAGGTCACACCCGGTGTGAACACTACTCCCTTAGAATTCTCCGCATGAAAAAGACGCGCCAGCTGTTCTCTCGTATCCAGCACGACGCCCTCAATCTCGTATGCGCCTTCATAATTGCCACGGTTAATATTAAATGCACCGTGACGAAGCAGAGCCGCCATAGCTTCCGGCACACCAGGTGCCTTCGGCCATGACGTACTGCCATTGTCAAAATAAATTTGATTCATATACTCTCCTGAATCACTTACATGCCTGCAGACGTACGTCGAACGCTCAGCTCGCATGCTGCATTCGACTTACCACTCAAATTTCTTCTCAAAGTATGCGTTCAGATCTTCGATCTTCACTCTTTCCTGCTCCATGGTATCTCTGTCACGTACTGTTACTGCTCCGTCTTCCTCAGACTCGAAATCGTATGTTACACAGAATGGTGTACCGATCTCATCCTGACGACGGTATCTCTTACCGATGTTACCACGCTCATCGTATTCGCAGTTGTACTTTTTAGCTAACTGAGCATATACTTTCTGCGCACCCTCGGACAGCTTCTTAGACAGTGGAAGCACACCAATCTTAACCGGTGCAAGTGCCGGATGGAAGTGCATTACAGTTCTGATATCCGGCTTCTCCTCTGTACCAATGTTCTCCTCATCGTATGCACTGCACAGGAATGCGAGTACCATACGGTCAGCTCCCAGTGACGGCTCGATAACATATGGGATGTATTTCTCTTTCTTCTCATCATCGAAGTATGTCAGATCCTGCTTAGATACTTCCATATGACGGGAAAGGTCATAATCTGTACGGTCGGCAATACCCCACAGCTCGCCCCATCCGAACGGAAACAGGAACTCGATATCGGTAGTTGCCTTACTGTAGAATGACAGCTCTTCCTGATCATGGTCACGATAACGTACTTCGTCGTCTTTCAGTCCCAGCTTGCTCAGCCAGTCCAGACAATACTGCTTCCAGTATGCGAACCATTCCAGGTCAGTGTCCGGCTCACAGAAGAATTCCATCTCCATCTGCTCGAACTCTCTGGTACGGAATGTGAAGTTACCCGGTGTGATCTCGTTACGGAAAGACTTACCGATCTGGCAGATACCAAACGGAATCTTCTTTCTTGATGTACGCTGTACATTCTTAAAGTTAACGAAAATACCCTGTGCTGTCTCCGGACGAAGGTATACCACGTTCTTAGCATCCTCTGTTACACCCTGGAATGTCTTAAACATCAGGTTGAACTCACGGATCTCTGTAAAATTATGCTTACCGCAGGTCGGACATGGAATGTTGTTCTCTGCGATGAAATCCTGCATCTTCTCATGGCTCCATCCATCGATGCTGTCTCCGATGTCAATACCATTCTCATGTGCATAATCCTCGATGATCTTATCAGCACGGAAACGCTCGTGACATTCCTTACAGTCCATCAGCGGATCGCTGAATCCGCCCAGATGTCCGCTGGCGATCCATGTCTGTGGGTTCATCAGAATCGCACAGTCTACACCTACATTGTATGGAGACTCCTGTACGAACTTCTGCCACCATGCTTTCTTTACATTATTCTTAAGCTCTACTCCAAGATTACCATAGTCCCATGTATTGGCAAGGCCGCCGTAGATCTCAGAACCCGGATATACGAATCCTCTTGACTTCGCCAGTGCCACAATTTTATCCATTGTCTTCTCTGCCATTATTAATCCTCTTTCCTTTTGTTATTCGATGCCAAAATGCACCCTTATCGCATATTATACCGTCTGTATACAGAGTTTTCAAGTCATCATCTTTAATATTTCCAGCGATTTAAACTGGTGATCCACGTACACATCCATATATCTCCCCATGACCATTGCAAGTTCTCTGAGCACCAGATCCGATACGGTAAAATTATACAGATGTTCTACCTTCGCGCTCTCTATGTACTGCAGTGTATACCAGGTAGATGGATCAAGTTCCAGTCCGTCATAGACATCTCGTCCGCAATGGGTACATACTTTACCGCCTTTCAACGTACTGAACTGCCCAGGCCGTTCTTTATCTCCGCACACCACACACTGAAACACCTGCGGCGCCTCGCCGTTAATGCAGATTGCTTTCAGCTCATAAATGTACCGGATCAGGCGGTTCGGGATCTTCTCATTGATAAGTGCCCGCATCGTCTGATACAAGAGCTTCAACATCTCTCTCTCATCATTGGCTTCCCGGCAGTAATAAGATGCAATCTCCACGAAATAGAACCCATAATACGCACCTTCAATATCTTCCCGCAACTCTGCAAAATAATTGGAAATAGAGGCCGACACCAGTGTATATGATGTCCGCCCCTCATAGACTGTAAATTCACCAAATGAAAACGGGTTGATTACTCCGCTCAGTGCATTGCCGGGCTTTCTCGCCCCTCTGGCAAATGCGCTGATCTTACCTCTTTCTCTGGTAAGTATGACAACCCGCTTATCATACTCGCCAATCGGAACGGCAGACAGCACCATTCCCATAACCGTTATCTGATTCACTTCGCCTTACCTCTGTCCCGGCATCCGGTAATCCGTCATAGCGTTCCATAACCGAATGACAGATCTGGATTCCCTTATATTCCAGGTAATCATCAACCTTTCCCGATGCCATAAATTTATTCCAGTACGTTTCTTCCATACGCTCACCTCATCCTGTGTTATAGGATTAGGTTCTCCTATGGAAGGGGCGTTTTATTCATCTTCCCGGTATCCAAAATTTTTCACAAGGAAATCGCTGTCTCTCCAGTCTTTCTTTACCTTGACCCAAAGCTTCAGATTTGCCTGCATATCCAGCATTTTCTCAATCTCATACCGCGCAGTGCTTCCGATCTTTTTCAACATACTTCCTTGTTTTCCAATAATTATCCCCTTATGTGAATCGCGTTCGCAAATGATCGTCGCATCGATATGCATCACTTTACCCTTTTTCTTCATACTGTCGATCACAACTGCGATACCATGAGGAATCTCTTCATTCAGGCAATGCAATGCCTTCTCACGGATCAGCTCTGCCACGATCTGGCGCTCCGGCTGATCTGTGATCGTATCTTCATCATAAAACTGTGGTCCATATGGCAGATACTGATATACCACTTTCAGAAGTTCCTTCGTATTCTCCCCACTTCTGGCTGATACCGGCACGATTGCCGCAAAATCATAAATGTCCTGATACGTCGCAATAGATGCTAACACTTCTTCTTTTTTCACTGAATCCACTTTATTGATAACCAGAATAACCGGTGTCGTCACCTTCTTAAGCTGATCTGCAATATGCTTTTCACCGGCTCCTATAAATGTCGTTGGCTCAACCAGCCACAGTACCGCATCTACTTCATTCAGCGTGCGTTCTGCAACATTGACCATATACTCGCCCAGCTTATTCTTCGCCTTATGGATACCCGGCGTGTCCACAAATATAATCTGTCCTTCTTCCGTTGTCAGTACCGTCTGGATACGATTTCTGGTCGTCTGCGGTTTATTCGATGTAATCGCGATCTTCTGCCCGATCAGGTAATTCATCAATGTCGATTTACCTACATTCGGACGTCCGATCAATGTCACAAATCCTGATTTAAAGTCTTTTTTCATCTGTTCTCCTTATCCTTCAGATATCCGTAATCCGGTTAAAAACCGGTTACGGTATCAAACATCTCTTTCGCTTCTTCGATCTTGTCCTCGCTTCCGATGACACAGATCTGCTCTGCTTTCATCATAGCTTCCACAACTCCGGCAAGTTCTCTGATGTCTTCCTGTGTAGCTTCGAGTACCTGTGCACGTTCCTCTCTGATCATCTCTTCTGTCACATGATTCATGTACAGATTCATAGAACGGTCACCTTTCAGTGCCGGTGTCATCGGCTGATCCAGATTGCTGATCGTACCGATGATATATTTGTTCATATCAAAATCACTGACTGTAAATGTCCGCAGATAATCTGCCACACCCTCATAGATCTCCATGGTGCGTTCCAGATTCGGATCACGGTAAGATACAAAATAACCTTCTCCGATCCGGTTAAAGTTGCTCATGCATCCGTATGCACCACCCTTTACACGGATATTCTGCCACAAATATTCATAACCCATGATCACTTTCAATACCTGCAGTGCTCCGGTATATTCTGCGCCCTGATCAATGAAGTTACCGCAGCGTGCCACATACTGTACCTTGGATGCTGTCTTAAATCCCTCATTCTTCTTCTCACAATGAAGGACACAGTGCTCTCCGCTCTCTTTTTCCTGCAGATATAAGCCTTCCGCAAATGCACTGATCTGCTGTTTCAATCCTTCCAGTCCCACACGTTCTGCCGTGTAGCTGATCATCATATTATCCGCGCGGAACAGCATTCTGGTAAGCTTGATCAGATTGGTAATCAGCTCATCCTTTTCTGTATCAAATGCCTTCTCGATTCTTGCCACATTCTGGTAATACTCGATACCGCTTGTCATATCTTTTAACTTCGCAGACGGTGACGCATAAGACATCGCGCGGAGTGCTGCTGTCGTATGTCCGGATGACTGGAAACGCATCAGCAGTCTGGATGCTGTCATGGCAATGATCTCTTTCAGACGCTTCTCATCGTCCAGCTTCGATCTCACCAAAATCTCCTGCATCATGTTAAATGCGATTGGAAGTTTCTCATATAATGCTTTCGCTTTGATCTCAAATGTTGCCCGGAATTCTTTTTCTTTTGCCTTCGTCACATCTGTGTAAAGCTCCAGAGATGTGCCGATACCTCCGGTATGCACATTGATCTCATTAAAGAGTTCGCCATATTCATAATTCTCTGTGTCAATGATTCCAAGTACACCCTGCAGGATTCCCGCATACGGAAGCAGTTCTTCCGGAACCTCTGACATATCAAACATAATATCCACATAGCCAATGCCGTTGGTATCAATCTCGTGGAATACCACCGGAATGCCGGCGAGTTTCATTTCTTCATTATAGATCGGTGCGATCTCTCTGCTGATGTCCTCGCGCTTCAATACCGGGATTGTTGCCAGCGCTTCCGCATCGGATGGTTCTGACTGATATACCTCCAGTGCTTTCGTACGCTCTACCAGCTCTTTGATCTCTTCTTTGCTCAGCCCTGCTTTGTACGCCTGTAATTTATCATGAAGCTCTTTATCCATACGCGCTGTACGTCCGCGCTCCGGCTTCAGGGTTACGATCACGCCATGCTCATTATCCAGCAGATACTTACGGATCAGATTCTCAAAATATCCGGTATCCATCTGTTTCTTCAGAAATGCAAATGTGTCTAATGCCTGGATATGCATAAATGGTTCCTTCTCATCATAGAGCCAGCTGTCCATAATCTGCAGTCCATACATCAGTCCCTTTGGATAACGTCCGTAATCTGCCTCGCGGTACTGGAACTCATGATAGTTAATACCTGCCTCCAGTGCCTTTCTGTCAATGCCATGCTCTGCCATATCGGTCAGCAGTTTCTCAATCAGAGATACAAACGCTTCCTTCTGTTCTGGATTCGCATTCTTCGCAACTACAGAAAAGATTGGCTGATATACACCATTGTCGTAAGAACCCAAAATGTCTTTACCGATTCCTGCCTCCAACAGTGCCTTCTTGAGAGGTGCGCCCGGTGCTGATAACAGCGCATAGTCCAGAATCTCGAACGCCACATACAGTTCTTTATCCAGACTGGTTCCGATTACTTTATTATAAGAAAGGAATGTATTATCCTCTAACGGTTCCTCACTGGCAACCGAATACGGCATTTCCACTTCCTTCATTTTTGCAAATGGCTCCTGATAACCGATCCGCGAATCAATCTCCGCTGTATCAAACTTACTCAGATATTCCTGATCCAGCCATACAAGCTTCTCTTCCATATCCATATCACCATACAGATAGATATAACTGTTAGACGGATGATAATATTTCTTGTGAAATGCAAGGAACTGCTCATAGCTCAGATTCGGAATCACATCCGGATCTCCGCCTGATTCATTGGCATAGGCAGTGTCCGGAAATAACTCGTTCAATACCACGCGGTCGAGCACGCCTTCCGGTGACGAAAATGCCCCCTTCATCTCATTATACACAACGCCATTGTATTCCAGATCTGCATCCTCAGAATCCAGCTTATAGCTCCATCCTTCCTGGCGGAAAATTTCCTCATGCTTATAGATATTCGGATAGAATACCGCATCCATATATACGTGCATCAGGTTCTGGAAATCCTTATCATTACAGCTCGCCACCGGATACATCGTCTTGTCAGGATAAGTCATCGCATTCAAAAATGTATTCAGCGATCCTTTGACCAGCTCAACAAACGGATCTTTCACCGGAAAATGATCCGATCCACACAGTACCGAATGCTCCAGAATATGCGGAAGTCCTGTGCTGTCCTCCGGCGGTGTGCGGAATCCAACCGAAAATACTTTATTGTCATCATCTGCCTCCATCAACACCAGTCTGGCACCGCTCTTCTTATGCTTCAGCAGATAGCCATGGCACTTGACATCCTGCAGATTCTCATCCTTTATAATCTCATATTGATTCAAATCTCTTATACTCATGCTTTAGTCTCCAATTCTATTCAATCATTCATCATTATCTCCCATTGTAACACAATCTATTTCTTTTTTCATCCGGAAGATCTATTATTACCTATCTTGAAAAATGTCTATCAGATATATAAATTGATTCATCTCCAAATATTTTTATGTTGTATTTTGATAACACATTTGTTAATATTATTTTAGGCTTTTGCCTAAGGTGCTACTTCACTTTGGCGTGAATGGCGGT
>CAVAVU010000115.1:0-14731 GCA_963592205.1 bacterium | reverse complement strand
TCTGTTGCATAAGCTCCTCCTGTCATTGTTTTGATCTGAGCTTATTTTACAGAACATATTCTCAAACAACATTGAATCGAAATTGACTCCAAATTGAGAAAAACACTAATAAAGCATCTTCTTTGGAAAGTTGTTTTAAAGTCTGATTTCAGTTATCATAGAATTAGTGTATGTCAGATTATTCAATTTTAACACCTTCCTTTCATGGAAAACTATAATCAGTATAACACAAAAAGAATGCTAAAGTTAAAAATAATGATACGTATTTCTCTTCCGTACAATAAATGTTGCTGTGACGCACAGTGTCAGCAATTCTGCCACGGTAATGGAATACCAGATTCCGTTGATGCCAAAGATCAGCGGCAGGATCAGAATGGCTGCCATCTGGAATACCAGCGTCCGCAGGAAGGAAATCAGTGCGGACAACAGACCATTATTTAATGCGGTAAAGAATGCGGAACCGTAAATGTTAAATCCATTGATCAAGAAGGAGACACAATAGATTCGGAAGCCCATGCGTGTCAGTTCGAAGAGTGCAGGATCGTAGCCGACGAACAGTGATGCCAGTGGCGATGCAATTAACTGAGCCAGTATAAATAATGAGATAGCCCAGGTACTGATCAGACGTATACTTTTGCGGAACAGATTCTTTAATTCATCGTGATTAGCTGCACCATAATGATAACTGACTAACGGCGCACTTCCGATGGAGTAGCCAAAGTAAATGGCGGCGAAGATGAAATTAACATACATAATCGTACCATATGCAGCGACACCGTCTTCGCCTGCGAATTTCATAAGCTGCAGATTATACAGCGAGTTCACCAGTGAACTCGACAGGTTAGTCATAAGCTCAGAAGAACCATTGGTACATGTCTTTAATAACACTCTTGGATAAAAATGTGTTTTCCCAAGCTTCAGCAGGCTGGAATTTTTGCGCCCAAAGTAGAAGATCGGAAAGATACCGCCGATCAGCTCACCGCAGACTGTTGCAAATGCGGCACCGGCAAGTCCCCAATGGAAAACTGCGATAAATAAAAAGTCCAGCACCATGTTGGTGACGCCTGCGATTACGATGACGCGGAGTCCAAGGTGTGGCTTCTCAGCAGCTACAAAAAAGCTCTGAAATACATTCTGCAGCATGAAGGATGCCAGTGAGATGCACAGGATTCGTCCGTACAGGACACAGTTCTTCAGCAGTTCACCTCTTGCGCCTAAAAGGATAGCAATCGGGCGAATGGCAAAAGCACTGAGTATAGCGATAACCAGTCCTCCGGCAAGTGTGATATAGACCAGCATGGAAAAATATTCATTGGCCGTTTCTTTCTTACCTTCTCCCAGAGTTTTCGCAACAAGGGCGCTTCCTCCGGTACCGATCATGAATCCAAGGGCGCTGATTCCCATAAGAAACGGCATCATCAGATTGATTGCAGCAAAGGCACTTTTCCCGACAAAGTTAGATACAAACAGACCATCGACAACACCGTAAATGGATGTGAAGATCATCATTACGATGGAGGGCAGTACAAAACGCAGTAATTTGCGATAAGTAAAATGTTCCGATAATTGAATGTTCATAGTTATAAGTCCTCCGGATATGTAGATAATCCCTGGCGCAGAGCCTGGGCGTATTTTTTATTAAGAGCCAGCATCTGTGCGCATTCTTCCGCAGTCATGCAGTTAAATGCATCATTTTCTATGTGGATCAGAGGTAGTAATTTTCTTTCAATCAGTTCTTTCCCTGACTCAGTTAGACGAATATATTTGTTTCTGCCTTTTCCGGATACTAATGCGAGATATCCTTCTTTTTCTAACTTGCGAATGGAAGAATTAACCGTCTGCTTTGGCATATAGGATGCGTTACAGATATCACGCTGCTGGCAGTCATCTCCCATGTCGTAGATGCCGTAGAGAATATCAAATGCACTGTCAGACAGGTGCATCTTGCGGGCAACTTCATGATAAAGATCGTTAAGTTCTGTATATATGCGGTTGTGCTCTTTCAGATATGGACTGATGAGAGTGTTAGAATCTGTGTACATAGAAACCTCCGATAGTAGTATTTAGTGATCAGGACTAAAAAATATAAGTCCGAAATCGTACTTAAATGATTATAGTCCGAAATCGTACTTGCGTCAAGAATGAAATATATTGTCATGTAAGAAATGTAATGATGTATGGTATAATTTAGAAATAGCGAACAGCAGTGTTCGTAATGTGGAAAGGAAATGACGATATGATAGACGGACATATTCACTATATAGAATACATGGGAGCGGACAGGCTGAACCAGATTGTGGAAGAATACCACTATGACGGGATCGCACTGCAGTGCATTCCAGACAGCGCAGGACATGAGACGCTGGAGGATGCATTTCGTTACCAGGAACAATGCCCGGTTCCGGTCTATATCTTTGGTGGGATCCGGAGAGCGTTGTATGAATTACCAGAAAAGGAATTAATGACAGCACTGGTGCAGGAAGTTCAGGGACTCATGGCAAAAGGCTGCACAGGAATCAAGATGTTAGAAGGGAAACCGAATGTCCGCAAGTATTTCCAGGTTCCAGATTTTGACCAGCCGGTGTGGGAAGATTACTGGGCATATCTTGAACAGGAGCAGATCCCTGTGTATATGCATGTGAATGATCCGGAGGAATTCTGGGATGCATCGCAGGTTACGGAATTTGCGAAGAAGGCGGGCTGGTTTTATGATGAGACCTATGTGAATAATGAGGATCAGTACCGGCAGATGCAGAACGTATTGGAACGGCATCCGGGACTGCGCATTTTATTCCCACATTTCTATTTTATGTCCAGACAGTTACCGCGATTATCGGAGCTATTGGATTGTTTTGAAAATGTAAGGATTGACATTACACCGGGAAGCGAGCTTTATTATAATCTGTCAGAAGACAGAGAACGGGCAGTACGATTTTTTGAGAAATATCAGGACAGGATCTGCTATGGATCGGATATCGGAGCGAGAGTGTTAGTGGCAGAAGAACCAAAGCTGTTATCTATGGAAGAAAGCCGGTCGAGAATACGATTGATCACGGAATTTCTGGAGACAATGGGGGACTATCCGCTGAGACCAGACGGCTATTATATCAGCGCTGCGGACCGAACCATGCATGGTCTGGGACTGGATAAAGAAATATTAGATAAGATATATAATAAGAACTTTTTACATTTTATCAAGGCAGAATAGGACAGGAAGAAGATATGAAGGCAGAGAAATTATTAGAGATCATACACACCACAGAAAAATTAAAGGATACGATGAGACACTGCTATACCTCTCAGGGCAGACGGGAGAGTGTTGCAGAACACAGTTGGCGGATTGCGCTGATGACGTATTTTGTAAGAGATGAATTCCCAGAGGCGGATATGGATAAGGTAATAAGAATGTGTCTGATCCATGATCTGGGCGAGATATTTACCGGAGATATTCCGACATTTTTAAAGACAGATGCGGATGAACAGAAGGAAGAAGCATTACTGACGGAGTGGGTAAGATCGCTGCCGGAGCCATATGCGGAAGAGATGGAGGCACTTTACCGGGAAATGGAAGAACAGCAGACGGTCGAAGCCAGAGTATATAAGGCGATGGACAGTCTGGAAGCGGTGATCCAGCATAATGAATCCGACATTTCGACCTGGGTGGATAATGAGTATGAACTCCAGATGACCTATGGTAATAACCGTGTTGGATTTTCGGAGTATCTGACGGAGTTAAGAGAAGTGATCCGTCAGGAATCAGCGGATAAGATAGAAGCATCGAAGCATGCGGATGTATAAAAATAGAAAATCATTCCATACTAAGTCATAATACAATGCTTAAGCTATGGAAGGTGGACAGATATGATTCAGAGAACAAAGGGAGCCCAGAGCATAGTATTTGCCGAGGCTCCTTATATTATGAGCAGTGCATCCGTGGTGGGGAAAAAAGAAAGCGAAGGACCACTTGGTGAACTGTTTGATACATCCGATGAGACGAATCTTTTCGGAGAGGAGACCTGGGAGCTGGCAGAAGGCGCCATGCAGCGGGACGCATGTATACGTGCGCTTCATAAGGCAAATGTGACGCCGGAACAGGTACGCTATCTCTTTGGCGGTGATCTGCTGCGGCAGGGAATTGCTACATCGATGGGAGCAGAGAGTCTGCAGATTCCACTGTTCGGATTATTCGGGGCGTGTTCCACATCGGGCGAGGCACTTGCACTTGCATCGATGGCAGTTGCAGCAGGCTATGGCGAACGGATGCTTGTAGTAACCTCCAGTCATTTTGGCACAGCGGAGAAGGAGTTTCGGTTTCCATTGAGTTATGCCAGTCAGAGACCGTTATCGGCACAATGGACAGTGACTGGAAGCGGTGCATTTCTGATCGGGAATAAAAAAAGTAATGTGAAGATTACAGGAATCACAGTGGGAAAGATCGTGGATTATGGCCTGAAGGATTCGCAGAATATGGGAGCGTGCATGGCTCCGGCGGCTGCAGATACGATCGCCGTGAATCTGAAAGATATGGGGCGCAGTCCCGAAGATTATGACAGGATCATTACCGGAGATCTTGGATATGTAGGACAGAGTATTCTGCTGGATCTGATGCGGAAGCGGGAAATCGATCTGACGCAGAATCATATGGACTGCGGTATGACGATATTTAATCAGCAGACGCAGGATACCCATTCCGGTGGCAGCGACGACACTGGCGGCATACATTTTACCAAAACTCAGAACCGGGGAATGGAAGCGCGTATTATTTGTGCCGACAGGAGCACTCATGTCGACAGTCAGCTACAATGAAGGTGAGAGCGTGCCGGGAATCGCGCATGGAATCGTACTGGAACACGAGCCGTCCGGTAAGAAGCAGGAGGTGGAGTAGATGGACTATGTAAATGCATTCTGGGTGGGTGGTCTGATCTGTGCGTTAGTTCAGATTCTGCTGGACAGAACCAAATTGATGCCGGGTCGTATCATGGTACTGTTAGTATGCAGTGGAGCAGTACTTGGCTTCCTTGGTGTATATGAACCGTTTCAGAAATTCGCCGGAGCAGGTGCAAGTGTGCCGCTGCTGGGGTTTGGTAATACATTGTTTCGGGGTGTGAAAGAAGCCGTCGAAAAAGACGGCGTGATCGGAATCTTTACCGGAGGATTCAAAGCCAGCGCAGCCGGAATCGCAGCCGCGCTGATCTTCGGGTATCTCGCATCCTGGGTATTCGATCCAAAGATGAAGAAATAAGTCGCCTGCCCATACATGAGCAGGGCTTCCAAACAACGCTAATCCATGATCAGATGTCCTTTTTTCATCAGCGAAAAAGATAAATCTAACAGAGCTTTTGCAGAGGTTAATGCCGGATCGGTATCGTCTGCAAGGGCTTTTTTTATTTTATCTGTAAATGTATCTTGCATCTCTTCGGAAATGTCAGATGGAATGCAGTGAGCCTGTTCCAGTAAGAGCCATAGAAAAGCAGTGTCTGTGGGAACCGGATTCTGATACAGGATATCAACTTGCAGTTCGGCATTCAGTCCGGGAACAGCAGACTGATGAGGCATGAAATAAGTCCTGCCATTAAAGATACCAAGCTTGGCTCTGGTGACCAGCTGCTGTTTTTCAAGGACAAGTCCGATCTCATTGGCAAGTGCATTCAGATGCCTGTCAGACCAACTGCTGCAATAATCCTGCAGAAGTGAGACGAGATCTGGTTGTTCCATTTCTTTGATGTGCTCATAGAGCGGCTGAAACCAGGATGGGGAAAATGTATCAGTATCATGTAGCTGTATTCTGCTGCCGTTGACACTGATGATTCCTGCCTGTGTCATTTCCCAGAGGGAAGCAGTGAGCAGTCCTGTTACCTTACGGCAGTCATTGCCGGAAAGTTTGCCTTTGCCGCGTACACTGTATACAAAATAAGCTTCGGTTATGGAAATATCATTCATAAGAGCATCTCCGTTCATTTTTATTACTTTCATCATAACAGGAACAAGACGGAAAGTTAATGGAAACTTAAGAAAATTGTAACGTGTTTCTTCCATTTTCTTCTGTATACTGATGCTATTCAATGGGGGAGAGGAGGCTGTTATGAGGAAAGTTATAGAAGTGAAGCGCCTGTATAAGCTGTACCGGCTGGGAGATGAGGTGGTCCGGGCGTTGGACGGTGTGGATTTTACCATATATGAAGGAGAATTCTGTGCGATCGTCGGAACTTCCGGTTCCGGCAAATCCACGCTCTTAAACATGCTGGCAGGACTGGAACGGCCGACAAAGGGAGAAGTGATCATCAGTGGTCATCATATTGAGAAGCTGAATGAGGAACAGTTAGTTACATTTCGCAGGGAGCATGTAGGATTTATCTTTCAGTCCTTCCATCTGTTAGGAACAATGGATGCACTGGAAAATGTAGCACTGCCGCTTAGTTTCCGTGGAGAGCCGAAGGAAAAGAGGCTGAAGAAGGCAGCAAAGATGCTGAAGCTTGTGGGGCTTGAAAAGCATGCGAAGCATCTGCCGAAACAGATGTCCGGCGGACAGCAGCAGAGAGTTGGGGTGGCGAGAGCTCTGGTAGTGGAGCCGGATATTATATTTGCGGATGAGCCGACAGGCAATCTGGATTCCCACACATCCGAAGAAGTGATGGAACTTATGAAACGGGTAGTCAGGGAACAGCATATGACGCTTGTCATGGTAACACATGATAACCATCTGGCGTCCTATGCAGACCGCGTATTTCATATTATAGATGGTAAGATCGTGAAGGTGGAGGATAACAGAGAACTGACCGAAGCCGGGGGAGAAAAAGAAACGGAGGGTAAAGAATCATGAAGAGAGTAAGCAGATGGCTGATGAGTTTGTGTATCGCAGCGTTACTTGCGGGCACAGTAGGAATGCTGCCGGCGAAAGCAGCAGATGCAGCACTTAAAGTAACTACACCGGGGAATAAGGTGCAGACGTATCAGTATCAAAAAGCACAGGATTTTGTACTGAATGTAACGAACACCAGTGATCAGACACTGAAGAATATCAAGGTAGAACCGGTATTGAAAAAGAACACGGATAAATGGCCGTTTAAGACAGAGTATCAGAGCTATGAGGCGTCTATCTCTGAACTGAACAAGGGCGACAGTGGAAGCGTAAAGTTCAATTTCACACAGCGTGATGATGCAGGTGATAAAACTTACCGTCTGACATTTGCAGTGACAGCAGAAAATGAAAACGGCGATACAGTCTATGATGATAAACTGACCTACAGCGTGAATACCAGTGCAAAACCGGAAGCTTCAAAAGAAGATTCAGGGAATGACAATTCCGGACAGTCAGCGGGTGGTTCCGATGACAGTGGAATCGATACATATGCTGGCGGTGTAGATAATGGAGATGCAGTGTATAGCGGTGGTGGAGGCGGTGATGCTTCCGGTAATGGTTCTGTCCCGAGAGTTATCGTGACCGGATTTACCACTAATCCTGCGGATGTAAAGGCAGGAAGTGATTTTACACTTACGCTTCATCTGAAGAATACTTCTAAGTCAAGCAGAGTCGGCAATATGCTGTTTGAGCTGGAAGCACCGACAGAGGGCAGTGACGAGCAGACGACTGCACCTGCATTTTTACCATCATCCGGATCGAATTCTATATATCTGGACGGGATTGCAGCAAATGGAACTGCGGATATTTCCATCGATCTGAATGCGAAGGCAGATCTGGTACAGAAGCCGTACAGCATTAATGTGAGCATGAAATATGAGGATGCCAATGCGTCACAGGTTGAAGCATCTTCCAGCATTTCCATTCCAGTGAAACAGGATGCCAGATTCGAATTCAGTGAATTTGAAATCACACCGGACAGCGTTGCTGTAGGTGAAGAAGCCAATGTGTCCTGCAACCTGTATAATCTTGGACGAATCAAGCTGTATAATGTAAAAGCTATTTTTGAGGGAGACGATATTAAGAAAAACGAAACCTTCCTCGGCAATCTGGAGCCGGGATCCAGTACATCTATTGATGTGATGCTGGAAGCTGTGAAAGCATCCGAAGGAGACGGAGAAGTGAAAATGACGCTTTCCTACGAGGATGAAGCGGGAACCGTGTCTACGACAGAACAGACATTTAACCTCACAGTGACTGAAGCTGTGGATGATACGATGGTAGAAGGGGTGACAGAAGACAGCACAGGAGGCGGACTTCCTATCGTTCCGATTATTATCGTGATCCTGGTCATTGCAGGCATTGTGGCAGCAGTGGTGATCAAAAAGAAAAAGAAATCACAGAAATTAGCAGAGGAAGAGGAGGAATTGCTGGATGAACTGGATGGACCTTCTGAGGATGAGCATCAATAATCTGAAGCGCAGAAAGCTCCGGACATTCCTGACCGTTCTCGGAGTCATGATCGGTACTACCTCTATTGTCGTGATGATCTCACTGGGGCTTGGTCTGCAGCAGTCTATGATGCAGGAAATTGAAGATGCCGGAGGATTGAATACGATTAATGTAACCGGCATTTCAAGTGGTGACAGTATGTCTTATGCCGGTGACTCAGATGAAGCATCAGATAAAAGACTGAATGATAATGCAATATCAGAACTTTCGAAACTTGATCATGTGACAAGTGTCTCACCGGAGTATGAGATGTCTGTATTGTTACTCAAAGGCGGCTATGAGGGCTGGGCAGAACTGGTTGCCATGAAACCGGAGGATCTTCAGGCACTGAAGCTGGATCTGAAAGAGGGTGGACGACTGCCGAAAGCGAACAGCGGCAATCTGGAACTGGTATATGGAAACGGAGTTATTACGAATTTTACGGATAAAAGTGGCACTAACAGCTATTATGAAAATGGAGAACTGGTAGATATCGATCTGGAAAAAGACAGTGTATTTCTGGTGCTGGATCAGGATGGGTACTATAATGCGCAGAATACGCAGGCTTTTGGGGATGCGGATAGTTCCGGTGACAGCAGCAGTGATGGCAGCCAGACGCAGAAAACTGTCCAGAAACATGCAGTGCGAGCGTGCGGTGTGATTGCAGGTGATCCGGATAATTATAAAACAGGTTATGACTATATTTATTGTGATCTGGATACATTAAAACAGGTATTGAAAAAAGAGTTTAACGGTCGTGCGATACCAGGGCAGCCAACTACGAAGAATGGAAAGCCATATAAGGATTTCTGTTACAGTTCGGCAAAAGTCAAGGTTGATGATCAGGATCAGCTTGATGAGGTGGTATCTAGCATACGGTCAATGGGATATAACGCAAGTACCAATGCTGAGTATATGGAAAGTGCCAAGAAGCAGATGGGTATGATCCAGGCGGTGCTCGGCGGTATCGGCGCAGTATCACTGCTGGTAGCGGCTATTGGTATTGCCAACACGATGATGATGTCCATTTATGAACGTACGAAAGAGATCGGAATTATCAAAGTACTGGGATGCAGTCTGAAGAATATCCGGGAAATGTTTCTGGTAGAAGCAGCTTCTATCGGACTGCTCGGCGGCGTATGTGGTATGGTATTGAGTTTTATATTGTCGGCGATCATTAATTTCCTGACAGGAAATGGAGCCGCTATGGGAATTGAAGGCAATCTGTCCTATATTCCGGTATGGCTGGTACTTGTGGCAATTGCATTTGCAACGCTGATCGGTACTCTGGCAGGATTCTTTCCGGCACTCCGGGCAATGAAGTTAAGTCCGCTTGCGGCAATCAAAACAGAATAAGAAATAAAAAAGCGGGAAGAATCTCCAAAATGGAAGTTCTTCCCGTTTGAGTTAATCTTCTTCAATGACCTGAATCTCCAGATAATCAAAATCGATAGAATCTACAAAATTATCCTGATAGAATCTTGCCTTGGCGTGACGCTTAAATTCCTGAATCGTGCTGTCTAGCCAGATCGGCTTGCTTAAGTCAAATTCATAGCAGATCTCATCCAATGCTCGAAATACCTTATGTGTGCGGGTGTCCTCTGATTCATCACAGATCGTGGTGTCGCGGAGCATCCGGTTGTCTTTAAATTCTTTAGCCCATAATCGAAACATGTGTCCATCCTCCCTGTCCGTATCATAAGAGGAGATTCTGTAAATGTCAAGACTTGCATTTACAGACCGTGGTGTGTAACAATGGAGCAAGAGGTGAAAAATATGGACGGTGAGAAGAGAAGAAAAGAAATCATGGAACTGTTAAATACGGAAAAGGATCCATTGTCCGGCACGAGCCTTGCGAAGAGACTGGGCGTGAGCCGTCAGGTGATCGTGCAGGATATTGCACTTCTTCGTGCAACGAATAAGAATATCCTGTCTACTAACAGAGGCTACATCTTATATGGTAAGCAGGATGACAAGCTGACCTGTAAGCGGGTGGTTGCTGTGAAGCACACAGATGAACAGATGCGGGATGAGCTGTATTGTATCGTGGACGCCGGAGCAAAGGTGCTGGACGTAATCATTGAGCATGAACTGTATGGTCAGATATCCGTAGATCTGTTTATCAACAGCAGACGTGATGTGGATGAATTTATGGAGAAGCTGCTTAGTAATACGGCAAGACCGCTGAAGGAGCTGACCGGAGATATTCATTTCCATACTATAGAAGCGGAATCGGAAAAGATTCTGGATCTGGTAGAAGAAGGGTTAAAAGAAAAACAATTCTTGATTTCATAGGGCCAATATGCTAGACTTTCCAAGTGACAAGACACTTGTAATCCGCTGTAAATGCGGGCGTAGAGAGTAGATATGAGGAGATTTTGTTATGGGAAAGTGTAGAAAAATATTTGACAGGATATTTATTGACGGTCTGAGCGGTATGGCGCAGGGATTATTTGCGACATTGATTATCGGAACGATTATTCAGCAGATTGGTACGTTGATCGGAGGTTCTATCGGTGATATGATCTTCGTGATCGGAAAAGTAGCTGCTTCGCTGACAGGAGCGGGTATTGGTATCGGTGTAGCTTATAAGTTTGGATGCAGCCAGCTTGTAGTAGTATCTTCAGCCACCGCCGGAATGGTCGGTGCATTTGCGAGCAAACTGCTTGCAGGAACCGTGCTTGTAGAAGGCACGATGGTCTATGCAGGACCGGGAGAGCCACTCGGCGCATTTCTTGCCGCATATGTCGGTATTGAACTCGGACAGTTAGTAACAGGTAAGACAAAAGTAGACATTCTGGTGACGCCATTAGTGACGATCGGAGCCGGATCACTGGTTGGACTGATTCTCGGACCACCGATTACAGGATTCATGACATGGCTCGGATCTCTTATTAACTGGGGAACCGAACAGCAGCCATTCATTATGGGTATTGTGGTATCAGTACTGATGGGAATGATCCTGACACTGCCGATCAGTTCAGCAGCACTCGGTATCATCTTGAATCTGTCCGGTCTGGCAGCAGGAGCTGCGACCGTAGGATGCTGCTGTAATATGGTAGGATTTGCAGTAGCAAGTTATCGTGAAAATAAAGTAGGGGGACTTCTGGCACAGGGTATCGGAACTTCTATGCTGCAGGTTCCAAATATCGTACGTAAGCCGGTCATCTGGATTCCGGCAATTTTGTCCAGTGCAATCCTTGGACCTGTAGGAACGATGGTACTTCATATGACCAGCAATGCGACAGGTTCCGGAATGGGAACCGCAGGACTTGTCGGTCAGATCATGACATGGCAGACTATGATCGCCACAGAGGCACCGATGGTAGTATTGATTAAGATTCTGGTAATTCAGATTATACTGCCGGCTATCGTGACTCTGGCAATTTCAGAATTCATGCGTAAGAAAGAATGGATTAAATACGGCGATATGAAGCTTGACTTATAAGAGATAACCCCCTAAGATATATGATGCCAGGATTAAAATGTCTGAATCCACATGAGTCTGCTCATAAGTGGTGGTAAGACATTGAATAATCTGCAGAGATCAGATGAATTAGAATGAGCAACATAGAGAAAGTAGGGGAAGATATGCTGGGAACAGGACTTGTTCACATTTATTACGGAGACGGAAAAGGAAAGACCACAGCCGCCATGGGGCAGGCAATACGTGCTGCAGGAAGCGGACTGAAGGTACTCGTATTCCAATTTATGAAAGATAATTCATCCAGTGAGCGTAAAGCACTGGAGATGATTCCAAATATCACATTACTTCCGGGTAAGCGGCACACCAAGTTTTATAATCAGATGAACAGTGAAGAAAAGGCAGAATACAGACACTACAACACCAAGGCACTCGATGAGATTGCCAAATTCTGCATCAACTTCGACGTACTGGTCATGGATGAAGCAGTCTGTGCCGTAGATCTTGGATTATTAAGCGAAGAAAAACTCGTCAAATTCGTAAAACACAAACCACGCGGACTCGAGATCGTCATGACAGGTCATCACATGACCGACGCACTCTTCGAAGTCGCCGACTACGTCACTGAAATGACCAAAGTAAAACATCCATACGACACAGGAAGATCCGCCAGAGAAGGAATAGAGTTTTAGCGTTAAAAGAAGAGGAAAAGGTTAGATACCGGGGTGCTTGCACACCAAGGTATCTAACCTTTTTCGATTCTCACGGAAATGAGCATGAAGCAGCAAGGCTGCGGAATGCGAATTGCCGTGACAGAGCGCGAAGCGATCTGTTTTAACGCGTAGCGTGTGACCGGGGTGCTTGCACAATTGATGGTGTGGTCTTTTATGATGTCCACGGAAATGAGGAAGGAGTGGCGGAGTCACGGATTCCGAATTGCCGTGACAGAGCGCGAAGCGATCTGCTTTAACGCGCAGCGTGTGACCGGGGTGCTTGCACACCAAGGTATCTAACCTTTTTCGATTCTCACGGAAATGAGCATGGAGCAGTGAAGCAGCAAAGTCACGAGTCAAGCAACCTTAAATTATGATATAATCACAACATACAATGCGAAGAGATAGAACGGAAAATCGGAGGTGCAGGATGTATTTTGAATATGGGGAAACGGAAATTTCATATCTTCGGAATAAGGACAAGAAACTATCAGAAGTAATCGATCAGATCGGATTTATAAAGAGAGAAACAGATACCGATTTGTTTTCATCTGTGGTACATCATATTATCGGTCAACAGATTTCCACGAAAGCACAGGCGACAATCTGGCGGCGGATGCAGGATGCGCTGGGAGAAGTGGATGCTGAGAGTATACTTGCAGCCGGGAAAGACAGCCTGCAATCTCTGGGAATGACCTTTCGAAAAGTAGAGTATATTACTGACTTTGCTGAAAAGGTTCATAGCGGCGCATTTGATCTGGAGGCGATCAGTCAGATGTCGGATGAAGATGCGATCAAGGAGTTGAGTGGACTGAAGGGCATCGGAGTCTGGACTGCAGAAATGATCTTACTGTTCTGTATGCAACGCCCAAATATCTTTAGTTATGATGATCTGGCAATTCAACGTGGTCTGCGCATGGTGTATCATCACAGGAAGATTGACTGCAAATTGTTTGAAAAATACCGCCGGAGATTCAACCCGTATTGCAGTGTGGCAAGCCTGTATTTATGGGCTGTGGCGGGAGGTGCAATTCCGGAGATGAAAGATTATGCACCAAAGAAGAAAAAGTAAGCAGACTAATAGAAAGTGGGGAAATCATGACATATACGAGTACATACCAATCACCGCTTGGTGAGATTTTACTGGCAGCCGATGACATTGGACTTACAGGTCTGTGGTTTGTTGGACAGAAATATTTTGCGAATACACTTCCGGATGAATGTATTTCAGAAGAAACATACACACTTGCAGAGGCAAGAAAATGGCTGGATGTGTATTTCTCTGGAAAAGAACCGCAATTCATGCCCATACTTCACCCTGCAGGTTCTGCATTTTGACAGGCGGTATGGAAGATATTGTTGCAGATTCCGTATGGGGAGACAATGACATACGGAGAAATCGCAGGAAAGCTGGCTGAGATAAATAACGTATCCCATATGTCTGCACAGGCAGTGGGCGGTGCCGTAGGGCACAATGAGATATCGATTATCATTCCCCTGTCATCGTGTAGTGGGAACGAATGGAAGCCTGACCGGATATGCGGGCGGCAGTGATAAAAAGAAGGCACTGCTTGAACTGGAACATACCGATATGAGCCATTTTTTTGTTCCAAAGAAAGGAACAGCGCTTTAATAGATACGGAGGCGTTGGAGAATGAATCATAATGATACGGTAAGACGGTCATTCAAAATACAGGCTGAAAAATTTGCCACATATCATATGTCGAAAACAGAATATACAGATTATCTGATTCAGAGAATCTGCGCAGATGGAACGGAACATGCACTAGAGGTGGCTGCCGATACCTGCATCTGTGGCAGAGCACTGGTGCCATTTGTAAAAAATATTACCTGTCTGGGTCTGACGGAGGAGATGCTTGCACAGGGGAAAATGCTTGCGGTGGAAAGTCAGATCAATAATATATACTTTGAGACGGGCAATGCGGAACATCTGCCTTATGAAGCGGAAACATTTGACCTGGTGGTAACGAGACTTTCGTTTCATCATTTTGCAGAGCCAGAAAAACCATTTCATGAAATGCAGAGAGTTTGAAAAAATGTTCTGGCAGGATTTTACATTGCTGTGCGAGGAATCGACACTGGTTCCGGTGAATCTTAATAGCTGGATGGGATTGACAGACACACCGGAGGATACGCAGAAAGAAATTGCAGCGTTGATGAAAAGTGAAATGATCTCTCGGAATTCTGATAGATCATGCCAGCGAAACTCTGGCATTGAACTTT
>CAVAVU010000114.1:1555-17196 GCA_963592205.1 bacterium | reverse complement strand
CATTGATGTAACACTGGATGATCTGGCAGAGAAGTTCTACCTTTCCAAGCCGTATCTTTCCAAGTACATCAAGGAGAAATCCGGTGTAACCTTTGGCGAGCTGGTGAAGAAGGTGCGTATGAAAAAAGCGCGCGCAATGCTGAAGAGCAGCAGCATGACTGTTGAAAATATCGCATTGACCGTAGGTTATCAGAACGTGGAGCATTTTAACCGACTGTTCAAGAAGGCGTATAACATGACTCCGGTTCAGTTCCGTAATCAGAAATAATATAATTAGTCAGAGGTGTTATCTGTGTAAAAGCAGATAATACCTCTTTTTTTCTGTCCAAAGATTGAAATTGGACAAAATAACGGATATAATGTAGGATGTTAAAGTATTAAAATCAAGGAAATGAATGGAGGGCTGTTTTATGAATAATGTTACAGCAGATAGCACAGCCGTAATGAGAATAGCTGTGCTGCTGGATGAAGGCAGTTTTGTAGAGATCGGTGGAGCAATCACAGCAAGATCTACAGATTTTAATCTGCAGGACGCTCCGACTCCGGGAGACGGTGTCCTTACAGGATATGGTCTGATCGATGGCAATCTTGTCTATGTGTACTGTCAGAATCCGGAAGTGCTTCACGGAACGATCGGTGAGATGCATGCAAAGAAAATTGCTAATGTATATGACATGGCAATGAAAATGGGAGCTCCTGTGATTGGATTGATCGACTGCGCAGGTATGCGTCTGCAGGAGGCAACCGATGCATTGTATGGATTTGGTAATCTCTATCTGAAGCAGACGATGGCATCCGGAGTGATTCCGCAGATCACAGCCGTATTTGGTGCGTGTGGCGGCGGACTTTCTGTGGCAGCAGGTCTGTCTGATTTTACATTTATGGAAGCAGAGAAAGCAAAATTATTTGTAAATTCTCCAAATGCGATTCCGGGCAATTATGCCGGTAAATGTGATACTGCTTCTGCGGAGTATCAGAGCGGTCAGGCAGGACTGGTAGACGGAATCGGCAGTGAAGCAGAGATCCTCGGCCAGATCCGTGAACTGATCTGTATGCTTCCGGCGAATAATGAAGACGAAGCACCTTACACAGAATGTGCGGATGATCTGAACCGTATCTGTGCAGACCTTGCGAATACCGTAGAAGATACCGGTATTCTGCTTGCAAAGATTGCAGACCGGCAGTATTTTCTGGAATTAAAGAAAGATTATGCGAAAGATATGGCGACAGGTTTTCTTCGCTTGAATGGTCAGACGGTAGGTGCAGTAGCTAACCGTTCGGTAATCTATGACGCAGAAGGCAATGCAGAGAAAGTATCGGATGGGTCACTTAGCGTAGAAGGAGCAGAAAAGGCTGCAAGATTCGTCGAATTCTGTGACGCATTTCACATCCCGGTGCTGACAGTGACGAATGTAAATGGTTTTGAAGCATCGGAAGAAGGCGAACGCAGACTTGCGAAAGTTGCTGCGAGACTCGTGTATACATTTGCCAATGCAACCGTGCCGAAGGTTAATGTGATCGCAGGAAAAGCATTTGGCAGCGCGGGTGTTGTGATGAACAGCAAGTCTGTCGGTGCGGATATGGTATATGCGTGGTCGGATGCTGAGATCGGCATGATGGATGCAGGACTTGCAGCTAAGATCATGTATGCGGAAGAATCTGCGCAGGTACAGAGGGAGAAGGCAGAAGAGTATAAAAACCTTCAGTCCAGTCCGGTATCGGCAGCCAGAAGAGGTTACGTGGATACACTGATCCAGCCGGAGGATACAAGAAAATATGTGATCGGAGCGTTTGAAATGCTTGCTACCAAGCGTGAAGGACGTCCGTTTAAAAAGCATGGAACAGTATAGAGAGGTGAAGCAGAGTGAAGAATAAGATTCGTGTTTTAGCAGGAATGCTGATTATGATCCTTCTGCTTACAGCGGGCTGTGGTAAGAAGGAGACGCTGAGTTATGATCAGCAGACCATCACACAGATTACGGAATTTATGATCGATTACAGTTCCAGTGTGGATGAGGAGACGGTCGAACAGCTTAAGACATTGAGGGAGTCTACGTTTGAAGATCAGCTTGCCAATATGGGATTGTCTATTACTCCGGATAATTTTGTGAGTGTGCTTGAAGCATGGAAAGCCGGAGAGAAGGAATGTGGTGCATATGTGGATCATGGTGCTTATACTATCAAAGCAACCGCGGATGAACTGCATGTGACGACAGAAGCCAAGTTCCAGAATCGTGATGCAGAGCTGGAATTTGTATTTGACAGGAATCTGTATCTGGAAAGCCTGACGGTAGGTGCACATTATTCGATGGGCGAGATTCTGAAGAAAGCCGGAATGAATACACTGCTGGGAATGGGAACGGTATTCGTAGTACTGATCCTGATCTCTGTGATTATTTCATTATTCAAATACATCCCGGCTATGCAGGAGCGCATGAAGAATAAGAAGGCTAAGAAGAAAGATGTCGCAGACGGAACAGCAGAGGAAGTTCGGGCTGATGTTACAGAAGCTGCAACAGATACAGATAATGTGGTGAATGATGAAGAACTTGTGGCAGTCATTGCGGCAGCGATCGCAGCGGCAGAAGGCACTACAACAGATGGATTTGTTGTGAGAAGTATTCGGAGAAGACCATCAAATAAATGGAATCGATAATGGAGGATGAAGGATGAAAAGCTATACAATTACGGTAAATGGAAATGTATATGATGTAACAGTAGAAGAAAAGGGCGGAGTGACACCGGCAGCGTCACAGGCACCGCAGGCAGCACCTGTAATGGCACCGGCACCAGCTGCTGCACCGGCATCAGCTGCCAAATCTGCAGGATCAGGATCGATTGAAGTAAAGGCAGGAGCAGCAGGTAAGGTGTTTAAGATCGAAGCCAGTGTGGGACAGGCAGTGAAACGCGGAGATGCTGTGGTAATCATCGAAGCGATGAAGATGGAGATCCCGGTTGTGGCACCGGAAGACGGAACGGTAGCAAGCATCGATGTTGCAGTGGGAGATGCTGTGGAAGCAGGACATGTACTTGCAACTATGAACTAGCATGACAGGAAATGGCATAACAGATGTTATGTAACAGACACAACTGGAGGTTATAAAATGGAATATATTTCAACAACATTACAGAACCTCGTGCATCAGACAGCGTTTATGAATCTGACGGGAGGCAACCTGATCATGATCGGAGTCGCCTGCTTTTTCCTGTATCTTGCTATCCGGCACGAGTTTGAGCCGTTACTTCTGCTTCCGATTGCATTCGGTATGCTGCTTGTTAATATCTATCCGGATATTATGCTGCATGCGGAAGATTCTGCAAATGGAACCGGAGGACTGCTCTATTATTTCTATATTCTGGATGAATGGGCAATTCTGCCATCGCTGATCTTCATGGGCGTAGGCGCAATGACAGATTTTGGACCGCTGATCGCGAACCCAAAGAGCTTT
The DNA here is from genome assembly GCA_963592205.1 of bacterium. Classification (GTDB taxonomy): domain Bacteria; phylum Bacillota; class Clostridia; order Lachnospirales; family Lachnospiraceae; genus Claveliimonas. The sequence goes on along the minus strand of CAVAVU010000114.1, from coordinate 13,747 downwards.
TTGCTTGGAGCAGCGGCGCAGTTTGGTATCTTTGCTGCATACCTGGGAGCGATGGCAATGGGATTCTCAGATAAGGCTGCAGCGGCAGTATCAATTATCGGAGGAGCTGACGGACCGACATCCATTTTCCTGGCAGGTAAATTACAGCAGACAGGTATCCTGGGACCGATCGCGGTAGCGGCGTATTCTTATATGTCACTGGTACCGATCATCCAGCCGCCGATCATGAAGCTTCTGACTACAGAGGAAGAGCGTAAGATTAAGATGGAGCAGCTTCGTCCGGTATCAAAGCTTGAGCGTATCCTGTTCCCGATCATCGTAACGATCGTAGTGTGTATGATCCTTCCGACCACAGCGCCGTTGGTAGGTATGCTGATGCTTGGTAATCTGTTCCGTGAGTCAGGTGTGGTAAGACAGTTACAGGAGACAGCGTCCAATGCAATGATGTACATCGTAGTTATTCTTCTGGGTACTTCTGTTGGTGCAACCACCAGTGCGGAAGCATTCCTGAACTGGGATACATTGAAGATCGTAGCACTCGGACTGGTAGCATTTGCGTTCGGTACTGCAGCCGGAGTCCTGTTCGGTAAGCTGATGTGCAAGGTAACACATGGCAAGGTGAATCCACTGATCGGTTCTGCAGGCGTATCGGCAGTGCCGATGGCAGCCAGAGTATCGCAGAAGGTGGGCGCGGAGGCAGATCCGACCAACTTCCTGTTGATGCACGCGATGGGACCGAATGTGGCAGGCGTAATCGGAACAGCAGTAGCAGCCGGAACATTTATGGCGATATTCGGAGTATTCTAAGATGTCCCGGACATCGGAATCATTAGGAATAAATGGACGTTAGGAGGAATAACGAATGGCAGAGATAGAAAAGAAACCGGTAAAAATAACAGAAACCATCCTGCGTGACGCGCATCAGTCTCTGATCGCAACACGTATGACGACAGAGCAGATGCTGCCGATCGTGGAAAAGATGGATCAGGTAGGATATCATTCCGTAGAATGCTGGGGAGGTGCAACATTTGACGCATCCCTCAGATTCCTGAAGGAAGACCCGTGGGACAGACTCCGCAAATTCCGTGACGGATTCAAGCATACTAAGCTTCAGATGCTGTTCCGTGGACAGAATATCCTCGGATACCGTCCTTATGCGGATGACGTGGTAGAGTATTTCGTACAGAAATCGGCGGCAAATGGTATCGACATTATCCGTATATTTGACTGCTTAAATGATCTGCGCAATCTGCAGACCGCGGTATCCGCAGCCAACAAAGAAAAAGCGGAGGCACAGGTAGCACTTTCCTATACACTGGGAGATGCCTATACATTGGATTACTGGGTAGACATTGCCAAGCGTATCGAAGATATGGGGGCTAATTCTATCTGTATCAAGGATATGGCAGGACTGTTGCTTCCATATCAGGCAACGGAACTGATCGGAGCACTGAAGGATGCAGTAGATCTTCCGATTCAGCTGCATACACATTATACGTCAGGAGTAGCGTCTATGACTTACCTGAAAGCAGTGGAAGCAGGCGTGGATGTTATTGATACAGCAATTTCACCGTTTGCGCTGGGGACTTCACAGCCGGCAACAGAGGTTATGGTAGAGACCTTTAAGGGTACGCCATACGATACCGGACTGGATCAGAAGTTATTATCAGAGATTGCAGATTATTTCCGCCCGATTCGTGATGAGGCACTGGCAAGCGGACTGCTGAATCCGAAGAATCTGGGTGTGAATATCAAGACACTGCTGTATCAAGTGCCGGGTGGTATGCTGTCCAATCTGACTTCACAGTTGAAAGAACAGAATGCGGAAGATAAGTATTACGAGGTACTGGAAGAAGTGCCGAGAGTACGTAAGGATCTCGGGGAACCGCCACTTGTTACACCGTCTTCGCAGATTGTGGGTACACAGGCTGTATTTAATGTGCTGATGGGCGAACGCTACAAGGTAGCTACCAAGGAGACAAAAGATATTCTGCGTGGTAAATACGGTGCAACAGCAAAACCATTTGATGAAGAAGTGAAGAAGAAGGTACTGGGAGACGACCCAGATACCATTACCTGCAGACCTGCAGATCTGATTCCGGATGAATTAGATACGCTGCGTAAGGAATGCGAACAGTGGATCCAGCAGGATGAAGATGTGCTGACGTATGCATTGTTCCCGCAGGTAGCAGTGGACTTCTTTAAATACCGGGAAGCACAGCAGACAAAGATTGATCCGGATAAGGCTGACAAAGAAACGGGCAGTTATCCGGTGTGATGAGAGGTATTAATGATTAAGAATGTGATATTTGATGTGGGCCGTGTGTTGGCGGCCTACGATTATCAGAGTTATCTGAATCGTAAAAATTATACGGAAGAAGAACAGCAGATTATTAAAAAAGCCATGTTTGAGAGCCAGACATGGCTTTTGGCAGATCGCGGCGAGGTGCCGGAAGGGAAGCTTCTGGAGTATTTCGTGAACAATGATCCGGAGCATGAAGATCTGATCCGTGATGCATATGAGCATATGGAGGAAGTAGTCTGGTTGTTTCCGTATACTCTGCAGTGGATTCAGAATCTGAAAGAGCAGGGATATAGGCTTTATGTGCTGTCTAATTACGGTGACGAGTTATTAGCGCGGACGAAGGATAAACTTGCATTTCTATCATATATGGACGGCGTTGTATTCTCATGTGAGAGTCATTTTCTGAAGCCGGAAGCAGACAGCTATCAGTATCTGTGCCACAAATATAACATCTGTCCGGCAGACAGTGTATTCCTGGATGATCGTCCGGAAAATGTGGAAGGTGCCAGGGCTTACGGAATACATGGCATTCAGTTTGAAAGCTATGAACAGGCAGATCAGAAGCTAAAGGAATTGATGCACTTATATGAGGAAGAAGATCGCATGACATATTGTGCGGAGTGATCTCATCTGATATCTTATAGAAACTCTGCTTCTAAATGTCCCATTTTCTGCATATACTCTAACAGCATATACGGAGAGGGGCAGAAAGCAGATGGATGCGAATCATTTATACAAGGACATACAGGCAAGGACAAATGGTGAGATCTACATAGGAGTGGTGGGACCGGTGCGTACCGGAAAATCCACCTTTATCAAGAGATTTATGGAGATTCTGGTGCTGCCGCATATGACAGACGAACCGGATAAAGCGAGAACCAGAGACGAACTTCCGCAATCGGCATCGGGAAAGACGATTATGACCACGGAACCCAAATTCATTCCAAAAGAGGCGGCAGAAATCCGACTGATGGATGATGTGGCGGTTAAGGTTCGGCTGATTGACTGCGTGGGTTATATGGTAGACGGAGCTTCCGGACATATCGAAGGCGGGGAAGAACGCCAGGTGAAGACACCATGGTTTGATCAGGAGATCCCGTTTACGAAAGCGGCAGGGATCGGTACCCGTAAGGTAATCCACGAACATGCGACGATCGGTATCGTGGTAACAACCGACGGAAGCATCGGAGAACTGGGTAGAGATCAGTATCGTGAAGCAGAAGAGAAGACGATTCGGGAACTGCAGAGTATCGGGAAGCCATTTGTAGTAGTGGTAAATTCAGCAAAGCCTTACAGTCAGGAAGCCAGGAAGACTGCAGAAGAGATCGAGGATACCTGGCAGGTACATGCAATCCCGATCAATTGTGAGCAGTTGAAAGAAGAGGATATCCAGCGGATTCTGGAAGCAGTGCTTGCTACATTCCCGGTATCCGAGATTGCATTTTATATTCCGAAATGGGTAGAAATGCTGCCGATGGATCACAAGATCCGGCAGGATATGACTACACATATCCGTAATCTGATGGATCAGGTCAACGAAATGGGCGATGCTTCTGGCAAGATTACAAAACCGGACAGTCCGTATATTACGGATCTTCGCGTAGAAAAAATTGCCATGGACAGTGGCAGAATCCAGATTCGGATTGATGTGGATGAAGCATTTTACTATGAGATGCTCAGTGAAATGACAGGAGCACAGATTGACGGAGAATACAGCCTGATCGCAGAACTGAAAGAGCTGTCAAAGCTTAAGAATGAGTATGAAAGCGTGCGTGATGCATTTACCAGTGTGAAACTGAAGGGCTATGGCGTAGTCAGTCCGACAAGGAATGAAATTACACTGGATGAACCTGTGATCATCCGCCAGGGCAACAAATACGGCGTAAAGATTCATTCATCGGCGCCGTCGATTCATCTGATCAAAGCGAATATCGAGACAGAGATTGCGCCGATCGTAGGCGACGAGAAGCAGGCGGAGGATCTGATCACCTATATTCATCAGATGGCAAGCGAGGAAGACGGCATCTGGAATACCAATATCTTTGGCAAATCCGTTGAAGAACTGGTGATGGACGGTATGCGGAATAAGATGGCAGTGATCAATGATGAGAGCCAGACCAAGCTGCAGGACACGATGCAGAAGATTGTCAATGACAGCAATGGCGGGCTGGTGTGCATTATTATCTGAAATTTCGGTTGCATTTTTTAAAAGTAGGTGTATAATAGACACAGAAAAAGATGACGAAGATGTCAGAATCGTACGAATAAGTGCGTGTTCTGGCATCTTTTTTGTTATTGTTCAGAGTTGGCGTTTTGGAAGTGGCTCTGAAGAAAAAGAAAGAAGGAGAAGAGGTTATGAAAGATTTTTCGTTTAAGGTACCGCAGAATATTGTATTTGGGGAAGGAAGTATCCGCAAGCTTCCGGAGCTTCTGAAGGAAAGTGGCTGTGCAAATGTACTGATCATTTCCGGTCCGCGTCTCCGTAAGATGGGAAAAGTGGATGAAGTGGCTGGATATGTAAAAGAATCAGGAATTGGCTGTGATATGTTTACGGATGTAGAAGGTAATCCATCCGTTGATACCGTAGACAAAGCAGCAGCTAAATATCGTGAAATGAAAGCAGACGGAATCGTGGCATTTGGCGGTGGAAGCCCGATGGATGTCGCTAAAGCGGTAGCTCTTGTAGCGAAATACGGCGGATCTATCACAGAATACGAAGGCGGCGATAAGGTACCGGGACCGGTAGACACGATTATCGCAATTCCGACTACAGCAGGAACGGGAAGTGAAGTAACAACATTCTCCGTAATTACGGATCACACCAGAAACTATAAATTGTCTGTATTCAGTTTTGATCTTCTTCCTAAATATGCGATTCTGGATCCGGAGCTTCTGACATCTATGCCTGCATCTGTTGCTGCATCCTGTGGAATTGATGCAATGATCCACGCACTGGAGTCGTATCTGTCAAGAGCGGCATCTCCATTCTCAGATGCAATGGCAGAAAAGGCATTGGAACTGATCGGTGGCAATATCAGACGTTTTGTGGCAAACAGAGAGGATATCGAGGCAGCAAGTGCAATGCTGACAGGAAGTATGTTTGCGGGAATTGCATTTTCATGGGCGAGACTTGGTAATGTACATGCCATGTCACATCCGGTCAGCGCATTTTTTGATGTACCGCATGGTGTGGCTAATGCAATTTTACTTCCGGTTATCGTAGAGTATAATGAACTGGCTGATCAGGGACGTTACGCAAAGCTGTATCAGTTTATTTCAGAAGATCACAAGCTTCCGGAGGATTTCCATGCATCTATGCTGACAGAGGAGATCCGTAAACTGAACAAATCGCTTGGCATTCCGGCAGGTCTTGCAGAAGCAGGTGTAACAGAGGATAAGATTCCGGAAATGGCTGCAGATGCCATGAAGAGTGGCAATATTCTGGTAAATCCACGCCAGAGTACATTAAAAGATATCGAAATGCTGTATCATAAAGCAATGTAACAGACAGCATGTGTAACTGCATGGAAACAGTAGCTGGTAAAATGTGAGAATTCCGCAATATGGCGAAAAGCTTGCAAATACTGTGAATAGTTGCTATTATTATGGGTAGGAAACAAATGAAGATATTTGGAGGTACATCATGAGAGTTGCAGTTATTACGGCAAGTACGCCGATTTACAGAGGACAGGAAGAGGATGCCAGCGGAAAGGTGATCCGTCATATTATCGAAGAAGCCGGACACGAAATCGTATTTCAGAAAGCACTTCCATGTGACAAGACTGTACTTTCTACAGTAATGCAGAGAATGATAGACGGACAGCTTACAGATCTGGTTCTTACAACCGGAGGAGCAGGATGTGCAGCAGGCGACTGTACACCGGAAGCTACGATGGAGATCGTGGACAGACCGGTACCGGGTATTCCGGAAGCTATGCGTGCATATACAGCTCAGATGACAAAGCGTGCGATGCTGAACAGAAGCGCAGCAGGTATCAGAGGTAATGTACTGATCGTGAATCTTCCTGGTAAGCCGGGTGCAGCAAAGCATTGTCTGGAGTATATTCTGCCGGAGATCACACATGCAGTAAAGCTGATCCAGAAGCAGGTATAAGCAGGAGATATTACATATGAAAGTTACCTATATACAGCACAGCGGATTTTCCGTGGAGTTTGCAGATATGATGTTGGTGTTTGATTACTGGACGGGAGAGATTACGATTCCAGATAACAAGCCGGTCTATGTATTTGCAAGCCATGCACACCATGATCATTTTAATGAAGAGATCTTTGGATGGGAAAGAAGCGGTGTGGATATTCATTACATTCTGTCGGATGATATTGAAGCAGATCCGGCAGGGAACCGGACAGTGTTAGGTCCGGGTGAGTTTTGTGACCTGGGTAATATAAAGATAAAGACGCTTCGCTCTACAGATGAGGGCGTAGCGTTCTTTGTTTCTGTACAGACATCAGAATCTGCGCAGGAGATTCATATCTATCACGCAGGAGATCTGAACTGGTGGCACTGGGAAGAAGAGGGCACAGAGTATAATCAACAGATGAAAGCGGATTATCAGAAAGCGTTGCAGCCGATCGAAGGGGAACATGTGGACGTAGCGTTTGTGCCGGTAGACCCGAGACTTGAAGATGCGTATTACTGGGGCATTGACTGGTATATGCGCCACACGGATACGGCAAAGGTATATCCGATGCATATGTGGGAGCAGTACGAGATTCAGGACAGATTGGTGGAGCAGACTGAGACTGCGTCATATCGGGACAGAATTGTGAAAGTGATGTCATCATGATATGGGATGAGTCTGTAGATGATACAACGAATTATAAAAGCGAGAGGTTAAAAAATGAAGGTTAAGATTTATACAGATGGAGCGGCACGGGGCAACCCGGATGGACCAGGTGGATATGGCACGGTTCTGGAGTATGTGGATACAAAGGGAGAACTTCATACCAAGGAACTGTCCCAGGGCTATATTAAGACGACCAATAACCGTATGGAGTTGATGGCAGTGATTGCAGGACTCGAAGCACTCAATCGTCCTTGTGAGATTGACCTGTATTCGGATTCCCAGTACGTGGTTAATGCATTTAATCAGCACTGGATCGATGGATGGATCAAAAAGGGCTGGAAGCGCGGTAAGAATGAACCGGTGAAGAATGTGGATCTCTGGAAGAGACTGCTTCAGGCGAAAGAACCGCATCAGGTCACATTTAACTGGGTGAAAGGACATGCAGGTCATCCGCAGAATGAACGGTGTGATGAGCTTGCGACTACAGCGGCAGACGGAAATGAACTGATTGCAGATGAAGGAATCTGACCTTGCATGGGAACGTCAGATGTGATAAAATGAGAAACCGTGAGATTCAAGTATGACAAGTAATCGCGGCTGCGAATGCCGAAAGGCTGCAGGTGAGGAAAGTCCGGGCTTCACAGGGCAGGATGCCGGATAACGTCCGGTGGAGGTGACTCCAAGGCCAGTGCAACAGAAATATACCGCCTGATTTTATCAGGTAAGGGTGGAAAGGCAGCTTAAGAGACTACCGCCCTGCTGGTAACAGCAGGGGCACATGTAAACCCCATCCGAAGCAAGACCGAAAAGAGAAGATACGGCGGCCCGCCGGTTCTCAGGTAGGTTGCTTGAACCTGTTGGCAACAGCAGGTCTAGATAGATGATTACTCAACGACATAACCCGGCTTATCGTTGTGCTTGAACCCACTTGAATGTAAAAAAGATTGCGCGTTTTGCGCAATCTTTTTTTATTAGGTGCGCCTAGCGGCGCACGTTTCTAAAGGGTGAAAGTCCGGACTTTATTTTGCTTTCATTTTCTTAGAGCGAAGACGACCATCGTATTTCTCTTCGCAGTATTTGCAGCGGTAAGTCTCGGTCTCCGGATCAGTCAGTACGAAGATGTGAGACAGTTCATGCTCGATTGATGTGATGCATCTTGGATTCTTGCAACGGATTACGTTACAGATCTGCTTAGGAAGATGCAGTGCTTTCTTTTCAACAATCTGTTGGTCCTTAATGATGTTGACTGTGATGTTATGATCGATAAAACCAAGGATATCAAGATCCATAAAGTCGATCGGACACTCAATCTTCATAATGTCTTTTTTACCCATTTTACCGCTTCGTGCGTTCTTAATGATAGCAACGCAGCAGTCTAATTTATCCAGATTCAGATATTTATAAATTTCCATGCTTTTACCGGCTTCGATGTGATCCAGTACGAATCCTTCGGAAATGCGGCCGACGCTTAATGTATTTTCTACCATGATGAGCCTCCTATACTTCGATATTTAACAGTGTCAGAATCAGAGCCATACGTGCATATACGCCGTATTGAACCTGTTTGAAATATGCGGCACGCGGATCTTTATCCACTTCCACAGCAATCTCATTGACACGAGGCAGCGGGTGAAGAACCAGCATATCGGATTTGGCAAGTTCCATCTTCTGTGCATCCAGAATATAGAAGTCTTTCATACGTACATAATCTTCCTCATTGAAGAAACGTTCCTTCTGTACACGGGTCATATAGAGCAGGTCAAGATCCGGCAGTGCATCTTCCATACGGACTACTTCCTGATATGGAATGTTGTTCTTGTCCAGTACATCCTGGCGCATATAGCTTGGCAGACGAAGTTCTTCCGGGGAAATGAGGACGAATTCGATGCCTGGATAACGAACCAGTGCATGGATCAGGGAATGTACGGTACGTCCGAATTTCAGGTCGCCGCAGAGACCGATCTTCATGTGATCCAGTCTGCCCTTCAGGGAACGGATCGTCATCAGGTCTGTCAGTGTCTGGGTAGGGTGCTGATGTCCACCGTCGCCGGCATTGATCACCGGGATAGAAGAGTATTCGCTGGCTACGAGAGCTGCACCTTCCTTAGGATGACGCATTGCACAGATGTCTGCGAAGCAGCTGATCATGCGGATCGTATCGGCTACCGTCTCGCCCTTTGTAGCAGAGCTTGAAGCGGCAGAAGAAAAGCCAAGTACGCTCCCTCCCAGATTCAGCATTGCTGCTTCATGACTGAGGCGGGTGCGGGTGCTCGGCTCGTAAAATAAGGTAGCTAACTTCTTACCTTCACATGCATGTGCGTATTTTTCAGGATGTGCCTCAATATCACTGGCAAGATCCAACAATTTGTCAATTTCTTCCACTGTGAAATCCAGCGGACTCATCAAATGTCTCATAACAACCTCCTTGGTAAAATTAAAAAAAGAAGTCCTTCGGGAAAGTATCTGTGTGCGGTTAGCCTCCTTCCTGAACAACTTCTTGCATTTAATGATCTCTAGTTCTTTAATATAATATACTAATCCAGGTCAATTTTCAATGAAAAGATATATATTTTTTGAAAGGTGTAATCTGGATTTTGAAATAGAGCTGTTGTATAATAAACGATAGTATGTGTTTTTACACGAGATCATAAAGCCAGAAAAGCTTTGAAGAATTTGAATAAATAGAACAAAGGAGATCGATATGAGATCGTTAGAGGAACTGAGAAATGAACTGGACCGCATTGATCCACAGATCGTACAACTGTACGAAGAAAGAATGTCCGTGTGCGAAGAAGTAGGCGAGATTAAGATAGAAGAAGGCAGGAAGGTCTTTGATCGGAACAGAGAACAGCAGAAGTTAGCTCAGGTGACAAGAGAAGCAAAGGATCCATTTTATAAAAAGGGACTGACAGAACTGTTTGAGCAACTGATGAGCCAGAGCCGTAAGCTGCAGTATCAGCTTCTTACAAAGAAAGGGGCGCTGGGACGTCTGCCGTTTATCGGCGTAGACGAGTTGGACTGGAAGAATTCACGCGTAGTATTTCAGGGGACAGACGGAGCCTATTCACAGGCTGCCATGCATAAGTTTTTTTCAAAAGATGTGAACAGCTTTCATGTGCAGACATTCCGTGATGCTATGGAAGCAATTGAGGAAGGTTCCGCGGACTTTGCGGTACTTCCGATCGAGAATTCATCTGCAGGTATGGTCAGCGAGATGTATGATCTGCTGGAAGAATTTGAAAATTATATCGTAGGTGAGGTGATTCTGCCGATCAATCATTATCTGGTTGGAACAGAGAATACGACACTGGAAAGCATTGAGCGTGTATATTCGCATCCGCAGGCACTGATGCAGTGCTCCAAATTCCTGGATCGTCACGGAAGCTGGCAGCAGATCGGTGCGGCTAATACAGCCGTAGCAGCGAAGAAGATCCTGAATGAAAATGATCCGACACAGGCTGCCATCTGCAGTGAACATGCAGCAGAGATCTACGGACTTAAGATTCTGGAAGAGAAGATCAATCACAATCACAACAACTCTACCAGATTTATTGTAGTAACCAATCAGAAGATCTTTCTGAAGAAAGCACAGAAGATCAGCATTTGTTTTGAGGTGGCTCATGAAAGCGGATCTTTGTATCATCTGCTGTCACATTTTATTTATAATGATCTGAACATGACCAAGATAGAGTCACGTCCGATCGAAGGCAAGACCTGGGAATACCGTTTCTTCGTAGATTTTGAAGGAAATATGGGAGATGCAGCTGTTAAGAATGCGATCCGGGGACTGCGTGAAGAATCTAAGAGCCTGAAGATTCTTGGCAATTATTAGAACAGGCTGGTAATAAGAATACAGAAAGAAGAGTAGAACATGAGAGTAAATGAACTGATGCTGTACCGCCATATGGAACAGGGGCAGGTACTGAATGATATGGCTTTCCTGATGGAAAACTATGACAATGAATATTATAACAAAGAAGACTTGAGAGGTCTGTTATTTGACAGTGTCAATGAGATTCTGGAGCTTGCAGTAAGCCATGGTCTTACCGGTAATCTGTGGCATGATTATCTGACCTATCTGCTGGCAAGCGATGAGAATGCTTACAGTACATCCTGTGAGATCGTGGGCGAGATTGACGGAAGCATGAATCAGGTGGCAATACATGACTTTGCAATCTTCAAAGAACTGTATGATTATGATTTTACAGAATTTGAAAAAGCATTGGAAGTAGACTGTATGTCTATGCTGAAAGGCTTTGAGGCGGACGGCGCGCACGGTAGTGTATTTAATAAGAGAATCCGCGACCGTATCTGTGAGTTGAGTATCCATCTGGCAGAGTCAAAGGATATCGAAGAATTTAAGGCAGTGCTTACACAATTTTATAAAGAATTCGGTGTGGGCAAATTCGGTCTGCACAAAGCATTTCGCATTGAGCATACAGAGCTGGGTGCAGAGATCGTGCCGATCACGAAGATCGCACATGTGCATCTGGATGATCTCGTAGGATATGATATGGCAAAGAAGAAGCTGATCGAGAATACAGAGGCATTTGTCAAAGGCAAGAAAGCCAATAACTGTCTGCTGTTTGGTGATGCAGGAACCGGTAAATCCACTTCCATCAAAGCTATCCTGAATCAGTATTATGATCAGGGGCTGCGTATGATCGAAGTGTATAAGCATCAGTTCCAGGATCTGAATGATGTGATCGCGCAGATCAAGAATCGCAATTACAAGTTCATCATCTATATGGATGATCTGTCATTTGAGGAGTTCGAAATCGAGTATAAGTATCTCAAGGCCGTAATCGAAGGCGGACTGGAGAAGAAGCCTGATAATGTATTGATCTATGCGACATCCAACCGCAGACATCTGATCAAAGAGACATTCAAGGACAAGGAAGACAGAGACGAAGAACTGCACACCAACGATACCGTACAGGAGAAGCTGTCACTGGTAGCAAGATTCGGTGTGACAATCTTCTTTGGAAAGCCGGACAAGAAGCAGTTTCAGGAGATCGTTCGTCAGCTTGTGGCAAGAACAGAGCTTGAGATTACCGAAGAAGAGCTGATGTTAGAAGC
>CAVAVU010000114.1:0-1545 GCA_963592205.1 bacterium | reverse complement strand
TTGTATAATTTAGTGAAATTATAATGATACTTAGTGAGATGCAAAACGGAGGAAAAGTGAAATGAGTTACATAGCAAGAGAAGATGCAGTTCAGTTATTAAAGAAATACAACAAGGACCCATTCCATATCCAGCATGCATATACGGTTGAAGCTGTTATGAAATGGTATGCGAATGAATTGGGATATGGCGATGATGCGGAATACTGGGGAATTGTAGGACTTCTACATGATATCGATTTTGAATTATATCCGGAAGAACACTGCCTGAAAGCACCGGAAATACTGAGAGAAGCTGGCGTGGGCGAGGATATCATCCATAGTGTGGTATCTCATGGATATGGGATTACGGTTGGATGCGGTGCGACAATTGATGTAGAGCCCGTACATGAGATGGAAAAAGTATTATTTGCAGCAGATGAATTGACCGGACTGATCTGGGCAGCAGCACTGATGCGTCCGTCTAAGAGTACAAAGGATATGGAATTAAAGTCTCTGAAGAAAAAATATAAGAGCAAAGGTTTTGCAGCAGGATGTTCCAGAGAAGTTATTCAGCGTGGCGCAGATCAGCTTGGCTGGGAATTAGAGAAACTTCTGACGATGACACTGGAGGCAATGAAAGCCAGCGAAGATCTGATTAATGCGGAATGTGCAGGGTAAAGAAGCCTTCAGACTTAGTTCAATATAAACTAATAAAAAATTTGTACTTGGTGCAATATGTATGCAAATGAGAAAAGTGGAGATAGTAAGTTTCATGATTCCAATCAATCGAGCAATAGTTGATACAATATCTAAGCAGTAGAATTCTAAAAGAACATTGGGAAAGAACGATTCGGTTCTGTATCCGATATATGTACATTCTTTAACAAATTTTTCGGATTCTTCCAGAAATTATTCTACATATGAAATGGCTCACTGGACTAATTATGTGGATCGATTTTGCGCCAGTAAAAATACGGATACTCCAAACACAATTGGTTATAAAAGAGGAACGATTGTATTTGTAGATTTAGGTGCTGGAAATTTTGGACATGAACCATCCTATACTCATCCGGCAGTCGTGTTGCAACAAAATAAATTTAGCATATTGATTGCTCCATGTAGTTCTAAAAAATATGGAAAAGGAATTCCGTGTATTATTGATGCATCAATAGCAGATGGCTTTTCTGTTAATACAGGTATTCAGATTGATTCTATAAGATGGATAAGCAAGGAACGAGTGATATCAAAGCATGGTTCTGTAAGTAATTCGATTTTAGATCGCATTGATTCAGTTCTTCTTAATGCAATTCCAACATATAATCGTGTAATGCATGAAAAGAATAATGCGATTTCACAATTAGAATCAGATAAATTAGAAGCAGAAAAGGCTAATGCTTTATTGGAAACTGAAAAAGCAGATTTAGAGAAAAAAATCAAAGAACTAACTGCAAAGATTGTTTATCTTGATGTATCAGTACATTCTAAGGAGAAATAATATATATTGCAAGTGCATTCATTTTTATTGACATACAGAATAATTAATGCTATTATGATGATACAGGAAG
>CAVAVU010000113.1:0-6394 GCA_963592205.1 bacterium | reverse complement strand
TAAACATCTGGATTATTTTTGTTTCCGGTAATAGATACGTACATAAGAATTCTCCTAAAAATGCTTTTCTTTTATTATATCATAAAGAGCACAAAAGAGCACGTATAAAATCGAAAAAATTGACAAAAAAATAAGCCTATTTCAAGGCTTTGCGGTACTTTTTCGAATTTTAAAGTGTCAAACTCCCGGGATATAAAAATTTACTAAAATACCAGAGCTTGCCAGCGCAGGGAAAGATTTCTTGTGAAGCGTTTGGAAATGTGCTACACTGAGTATCGGACTTAAGGGATAGTTATACATTTGTGAGGAGAATACTAGAAACATGGAGAAAAAGAAGCTGAGAAAAGTCCAAAGCGGATTGTTTCGTATTATATTCAGCCGTACCGGACTTATTTTGGTTATGATTTTATTGCAGATAGGACTGTTTGTGGTGACTATGAGCAGACTGCAGCAGTATTCTACAGCAATCAATGGATTCTTCCGGGTACTTGGTATTATTGTGCTGATCTATATTATCAATTCGGAGGACAATCCTGCATTTAAAATGACATGGATGCTGTGCGTGATGGCATTTCCGGCAATTGGTTCTTTATTCTATGTATACGTAAAAAGTAAATTTGGAACCAGATGGGTAAGAGGACGTCTGCGGAATCTGAAGCTGGAAGAACGCCCTTATATGCAGCAGGATAAGCAGGTGTTACAGGAGTTGAAACAGGACGGACCAGGCAAAGCGAATCTAGCCGGATATCTGTCCAGCCAGTTACATTTTCCAGTATATAAAAATACAGAGATCACATATTTCCCACTGGGGGAAGATAAGATGCAGGCACTTTACAGAGAACTGGAGAACGCAGAGCATTATATCTTTCTGGAGTATTTTATCGTGGCAGAAGGACATGTATGGGATACAGTGCTGGACATTCTGAAGCGTAAGGCGGATGAGGGAGTGGAAGTGCGATTCATGTATGACGGTATGTGTGCGATATCCAATTTTCCATATTACTATTATAAAAAGATTCGTAAAATGGGTATCCAGTGCAGAGTGTCCAATCCAATCACTCCGTTTTTATCTACGGTACAGAACAGCAGGGATCACAGAAAAATCTGCGTGATTGATGGAAAAGTGGCATTTACCGGAGGCGTGAATCTGGCAGATGAATATGCCAATGAGATCGTACGTTTTGGACATTGGAAAGATACAGCAATCATGCTGAAGGGAGACGCAGTACAGAGTTTTACCATGCTTTTTCTGGAAATGTGGGCGCTTAATCAGATGGGACCTGCGGACTGCCAGAATTATCTGACACCAAAGCACACAGTGCCGAATGCCAAACAGGGTTATGTGATTCCGTATGGCGATCATCCATATGATAATGAAAATGTAGGAGAGGAAGTATATTTTCATATTCTGAACCATTCTAAGAAATATGTGCATATCATGACGCCGTATCTGGTGTTGGACAGTGAGATGATCACGGCGCTCACCAGAGCTGCGAAGAGTGGTGTGGAGGTGATTATTATCATGCCTCATATTCCGGATAAATGGTACGCGTTTGTACTGGCACATACTTATTATAAAGAACTGATCCAGGCGGGTGTAAGTATTTATGAATATACGCCGGGATTTGTCCATGCCAAGGTCTTTGTGGCAGATGATGATACCGCAACTGTGGGAACGATCAATCTGGATTACCGCAGTCTGTATCTGCATTTTGAATGCGGCGCATATATCTATGACCATCCGGTTGTGGCAGATATTGAGCGTGATTTTCAGGACACCATTAAGAAATGTCAGAAAATCAGCCTGACAGAAGTGGAGAACAGACCGCTGACACATAAGGTGATGGGGCAGATTCTGCGATTAATTGCGCCTTTGATGTAAATAGTCATGTACAAAAAAAAGAAATTATAGTATAATATCAGATGGCTGTTATAAGAATAGCTTCACAATAGTCATCAGCAAGATGAATAACACAGGAGGAATTGTTATGGTTAGAGCAGTAGTTGGTGCAAACTGGGGAGACGAAGGAAAAGGCAAGATCACAGATATGCTGGGTGAAAAGGCCGATATTATTGTTCGTTTTCAGGGCGGAGCCAATGCAGGACATACAATAATTAATAATTACGGTAAATTTGCACTTCATACATTACCGTCAGGTGTGTTTTACGGACATACTACAAGTATCATCGGTAATGGTGTGGCACTGGATGTTCCGGTGCTGTGCAATGAGATCCAGTCTATCGTAGACAGAGGCGTGCCGAAGCCGAGAATTCTGGTTTCCGACCGTGCACAGATGGTAATGTCATATCACAAGAAGTTTGATGCATATGAAGAAGAACGTCTGGGCGGCAAGTCATTCGGTTCTACCAAGTCAGGTATCGCACCGTTCTACTCAGACAAATATGCAAAGATCGGTTTCCAGGTAAGCGAGTTATTTGATGACGAGCTGCTGAAGGAAAAGGTTGTACGTGTAGCAGAGCAGAAGAATGTACTACTTGAGCACCTGTATCACAAACCGGCAATTGATCCTGATGAGCTGTATAATGAATTACAGGAATATAAAAAATTAATCGAGCCATATGTATGCGATACATCTCTGTACCTTTACAATGCGATCAAAGAGGGCAAAGAGATCTTACTGGAAGGTCAGCTTGGTTCACTGAAGGATCCGGATCATGGTATTTATCCGATGGTTACATCTTCTTCTACACTGGCTGGATATGGTGCGATCGGAGCAGGCATTCCGCCATACGAGATCAAGCAGATCGTTACTGTATGTAAGGCATACTCAAGTGCAGTCGGAGCCGGAGCTTTCGTAAGCGAGATCTTTGGTGATGAGGCTGACGAACTGAGACGCCGCGGTGGTGACGGCGGAGAGTTCGGAGCAACAACCGGACGTCCGAGACGTATGGGATGGTTTGACTGCGTAGCATCTAAGTACGGATGCAGAATGCAGGGAACTACAGATGTAGCATTTACAGTACTGGATGTACTGGGATATCTGGATGAGATTCCGGTATGTGTAGGTTACGAGATCAACGGAGAAGTGACAACAGACTTCCCGACTACACATCTGCTTGAAAAGGCGAAGCCGGTACTTAAGACACTTCCGGGATGGAAATGCGACATCCGTGGCATCAAGAAGTACGAAGATCTGCCGGAAAACTGCCGTAAGTATGTAGAGTTTATCGAGGAACAGATCGGATATCCGATCACAATGGTTTCTAATGGACCAGGTCGTGAGGATATTATTTACCGTCAGGCAAAATAAATGTATAAATATTTCCAAATTGCAGACAATAACTCCGAACAATGAAAAGGAGGGAATCTGCAATGCCGGAATTGAAATGTACAGTACAGACTTGTGTGCACAATAAGCAGTATTATTGCGATCTGGATCACATTCAGGTAGGAGGAGAACGTGCCAAGCGGGCGGATGAGACCTGTTGTGACAGTTTTGAGGAGCGCACAGGCGACACATACAGCAATGTGACTGGTCAGGCTTCAGCTACCAGTGATATTCGATGTGAGGCAACAGAGTGCCGTTATAATCAGTCGTGCAAGTGCCATGCCGGAAAGATCAGCGTGGAGGGTGGAGATGCTTGTCACTGCGAAGAGACAGAGTGTGCAACTTTCTGTTGTTAATGTCTGAACATGAATAAAATAAGAAGACAGGGGTACAGTGAATGATTTGCTGTATCCCTGTTTTTGTGTTATACTGAACAAATAGCACAGTATGTCAGGAGCATGAGAAATGGAAGATAAGAAAAGGGAAAAAGAGTCAGAGACTCCGGAGGGATATTACAGTAATACACCTCGAATTGGCAACAAAGGACCGTCCAGATTACGGCGGGAGATCAGCAAGGGCATGACCTATTTTGTGGTGATCGCAGCGAGTATTGCATTTTATTTTGCATTGTTGCGGCTGACCAATATATCTGGCGTATTCAGTAAGGTATTGGACGTACTGAAGCCAATCCTGTACGGTCTTCTGATCGCATTTTTGTTGAATCCGATCGTGAAGCAGACAGATAAGATGTTACTTCCGGTGTTGAAGCGCAAAATGAAAAATGATGCAAGAGCGGAGAAGCTGTCACGAACAGCGGGAATTCTGCTGGCGCTGATCATTATGGTGATGGTTATCAGCGGTCTGATCAATATGTTGATTCCGGAATTGTATAAGAGTATCCGTGATCTGGTATTTACACTTCCTCGTCAGATCAATCTGCTGGTCAATCAGATCGGAGATATTCAGGCGGATGATTCTAATACAGGAGTTATGATGCGGACGTTTATCAAGCAGGCGACCAGTACATTGCAGGACTGGCTGAGCAATAACCTGCTCACGAGAGTCAATGATCTGATGGGTACACTGACAAATGGAGTGATTGATTTTGTCAGCGAGATTTTTAATGCATTGATCGGTGTGATCGTATCGATCTATGTATTGTACAGCAAGGAGACGTTTGGAAGACAGTGTAAAAAGGTAACTTATGCAATGCTCAGTCCGTCTCTTGCCAATGTGGTACTGCATATTACACAGAAAGCTAATGATATATTCGGCGGATTCCTGATCGGTAAGATTATTGATTCTGCAATTATCGGAGTGCTGTGTTTTGTCGGACTGTCGGTGCTGAATATGCCATATACGATGTTAGTCAGTGTAATCGTAGGAGTGACCAATGTAATACCATTCTTCGGACCATATATCGGTGCGATTCCGAGTACATTGCTGATTTTGTTAGCAGATCCGATCAAGGGTATCTATTTCCTGATCTTTATTCTGCTGCTACAGCAGTTAGACGGTAACTTTATCGGACCTAAGATTCTTGGTAACTCTACCGGACTCAGCTCGTTCTGGGTAATCTTTTCAATCCTGCTTGGGGGTGGATTGTTCGGATTCCTGGGAATGCTTCTCGGCGTACCGACATTTGCGGTTATTTATTACATCATCCAGCTTGTTATTGATGGAAGACTGCATAGGAAGAATCTGCCGGAGAGTTCGGATTACTACGATGAATACAGCTTTGTAGACGACAGTGGTAAATATGTCATATCCAGAGAGGCTATGGAGAAAAAACATAAAGAAAAAAGTATGAAAAAAAGCGAAAAAGAGAAAAGCGTGAAAGAAAAAGGGGAATAATTATGCCAATTCGTGTACAGAATGATCTCCCGGTTAAGGAGATACTGGAAAGTGAAAATATATTTGTGATGGATGAGCACCGTGCGACTCATCAGGACATCCGTCCGATTCAGATAGGACTTCTGAATCTGATGCCATTAAAAGAAGACACCGAGCTTCAGATTCTGCGGTCGTTATCTAACACGCCGCTGCAGGTGGATGTGACATTCGTAAGAGTATCCAGTCATGTATCTAAGAATACATCGACCAGCCATATTAACAAGTTCTATCAGTCATTTGATGAGATTAAGAGCCGGCGCTTTGACGGATTTATCATTACCGGAGCACCGGTAGAGCAGATGCCGTTTGAAGACGTGGATTACTGGGATGAATTAACGAAGATCATGGACTGGACCAAGACTAATGTAACTTCGACACTGCATCTGTGCTGGGGCGCGCAGGCAGGTATTTATTATCATTTCGGTATTGATAAAGTTCAGGTGGATCATAAACTGTTTGGCGTGTTCAAACATAAAGTACTGAACCGCAGGATTCCACTTGTAAGAGGATTTGATGATGTGTTCTATGCACCACATTCCCGCCATACGGATGTACCGATTGAAAAACTGCGTGCCGATGACCGCATCACGATCCTTGCAGAGTCGGATGAAGTAGGCTTATTCCTTGCCATGGCACAGGAAGGACGTCAGATCTTCGTGATGGGACATCCGGAGTATGACAGAGTTACACTGGACGGCGAATACAAGCGTGATCTGTCCAAGGGACTTCCAATCGATATGCCGAAGAATTATTATCCGGATGATGATCCGAATAATAAGCCGGTACTGACGTGGAGAGCAGCAGCCAATAACCTGTATACGAACTGGTTAAACTACTATGTATATCAGGCGACCCCGTATGACCTGGAAGGAACACCGTTCTAAGCCCAGTAAAATCAACGGATTCCGCTATTTTAAAGCATTCTGCCTGCTATGTTAAAATTACTCGATTTTGATGTAAATTAATATAGATTTGCATATCATGAGAGCCGAAATGGAGACAAAATGGAGACAGGGTGCAGATTGATGGAGACAAAATATTAAGCATTATGAGGCGTATGGATTTTGAAATTCATACGTCTCATTTTGTAAATATATCTTGCATCAGAGAAAATTAGAAATGAATATGGCAATGTGTTATACTCCCATCTTTGACGGTTAGAAAGATAAAAAATGGCTACAACCCCAGCAAACATGGGCTCTGTAGCCATT
>CAVAVU010000112.1:9840-10223 GCA_963592205.1 bacterium | reverse complement strand
GTATAGAGGGAACGATTACTGGAGAAGACTGTAATCCGCGAAGAGATGCGAAAACTATGTATTCAAAAGTGGCTATTATGGAGCAGATGCTAGATTTTAGAAATAGTAAGTGTTATAAAAT
Organism: bacterium; assembly: GCA_963592205.1. GTDB lineage: Bacteria > Bacillota > Clostridia > Lachnospirales > Lachnospiraceae > Claveliimonas. Next base: position 10,102 of record CAVAVU010000112.1, on the reverse strand, counting down.
TGGAGAAAAGAATTTGATAACGAGAGACAATGATTTTGAAATGGCTACGGGCAATACAAATGGAATAATAGGTTATGATTCAAGGATAAAAATAAAGGGGACGAATAAAGTGGATAGAACGAAGGCGCCTATTCCTACTACTATGTTAAATCAACCTATTACAAATTACTGCTCCAGGCCACAGAAAATCATGTTTATTTTGCAAAAATATGATGGAGAAAATACATATAACAAATTATTTTATGAAATAAAGAAGGATTTG
>CAVAVU010000112.1:0-9792 GCA_963592205.1 bacterium | reverse complement strand
ATGTAGGATAGATGTGGCATTGAGAAAAAATGTGCAAACGTTTGCGCTATTTTCGGAAATTAACTGATACGCATTTCGCAATTGCCTGTGCTATAGTGAAAATATATATGAGAGTAGATGCAAATTGAATATGCATTGCTGAAAGGAGTATGTAATTATGAAAGCACTTGTGATGAGCGAACCGGGTAATGTGAAAATGACGGAATTGCCAATGCCGGAGATCAAACCGGATGAGGTGTTGGTACGTGTTCGTGCAGCAGGAATCTGCATTAATGATGTGAGAGATTTTAAGGGAGAATGCGATTATTCATATCCACGTATCGGTGGACATGAATTTGCAGGAGAAATCTATGAAATGGGTTCGGAAGTAAATAAGAACCGTTTCCATGTGGGACAGAGAGTAGTTACCTATGTAGTTGATAATTGTAAAGAGTGTTACTACTGCAAAAATGGATTCGAAAATGTATGTCCGGATTCATTGAACAGTATTACATACAAGAACCCGGATGGTATTTCTGGCTTCTGTGGGTTTGGTCAGTTTGTTGTTGCCAAGGCAGAAGATCTGTATATCGCGAATGATGATGTGGCGTTTGAAAAGCTGGCGGTCGTAGAGCCTATTGCCTGTGTCATCAATTCTATCAATAATGCCAATGTAGAGTTTGGAGATGATGTGCTGGTTATCGGCGGCGGAACCATGGGTATGCTGCATGTGATGCTGGCGCATATGAAGGGCGCGAATGTGATCCTGTCAGAGCCAATGGAAGAACGTAGAAAGAAAGCATTGGAACTGGGCGCAAATGTGGTCATCGATCCGACGAAAGGTGATGTAGTAGAAGAAGTGAAGAAGCTGACAGACGGACTTGGAGCAAAGATCGTATTTAACACGACTGCGATTCCGGCAATCGCATTACAGGCATTGGATTGTACGGCCAAATGTGGAACGATGGTCATGTTCTCATCTCTGCACCCGAACAAGCCGGTAGAGATCAATCTTGGTGCCATCCATTCTACACAGAAGAATATTACAGGAGCGCAGAACGGAACGGTTAAGACATTCTGGCAGGCAGTGAAGATGTTAAACAGAGGCGTATTTGATCCGACACCGATCATTGAAGATATTTACGATTACCTTGATTTTGATCAGGCAATGGCATGTGCGATGCGCCCGGATACATACAAAGTAGTACTCAAGATTACAGATTAATATAGAATACATTTCGCAGGAGGATAAAATTATGTTAGTAACATTAAATGATGTAATGTTGATCGCAGAAGAACAGGGAATTGCAGTTGGAGCATTTAATACCCCGAATCTGGAATCACTGCGTGCTGCAATCGAAAGCGCAGAGGAATTGGATAAACCGGTTATTGTTCAGCACTGTCAGATGCATGAGGAACTGATCCCGTTAGATATTATCGGACCAATCATGCTGGATCATGCACTGAAAGCATCTGTTCCTGTATGCGTGCATCTGGACCACGGCGAGGATCTGGATTATCTGAAACGTGCGTTGGATATGGGATTTACTTCGGTAATGTACGATGGTTCTGTACATCCGTATGAGGAGAATCTTGCAACTACAAAAAAAGCAGTAGAACTTGCTGAAAGATATGGGGCTAATGTAGAAGCTGAGCTTGGAAGCATGGGTAAACGTGAATTTGGAAGTGGTAAACCGGGTGAAGAAGACGACCAGAAGATCTATACAGATCCGGATAAGGCAAAAGAATTTGTAGAGCAGACAGGCATTGATGCGCTGGCATGCTCATTTGGAACCACACATGGCATTTATCTGACGGAGCCAAAACTGAACTTTGATATCGTAAGTGGTGTTCGCGAGAAGACAGGGGGAGTGCCGGTAGTTATGCATGGCGGATCAGGTGTGAGCAAAGAAGATTTCCACAAAGCAATCAAAGCGGGTGTGCGTAAGATTAACTACTTCACATACATGGATAAAGCAGGCGGAACAGCAACGGAAGAGTATGTAGAGTCCGTAGAAAAGGGCAAACCGGTATTCTATTCATCAGCCAGAGCAGCCGCATTTGCCGCAATGAAAGAAAATGTAAAGGAAGCAATTAAAACGTTTTCTATGATGGATTAAAAATGTGCAGAAATATTGCGCAATATTCTGCAAAATGATTGTAAGTACGAAAAAGAGAATATGCTATAGTAATTTCTGTGATAAAAATTATTTTTAAATATTAGAAAATTTGCATTTGCTGAAAGGAGCATGTAATTATGAAAGCACTTGTAATGAGCGAACCAGGACACGTAAAAATGACAGAGATCCCTACACCGGTACCGAAGGATGATGAGGTATTGGTTAAGATCCACGCATCAGGAATCTGCGTAAACGATGTCCGCGATTTTAAAGGAGACTGTAACTTCAGCTATCCACGTATCGGTGGACATGAGTATGCCGGAGAAATCTGCGAAATGGGAAGTGCGGTAAATAAAGATCGTTTCCATGTTGGACAGAAAGTCGTAACATATATCATTGATAACTGTAATGAATGCTATTACTGTAAGAACGGATATGAAAATGTATGTCCGGACTTCTCACACACAACAGCATATCAGAACCCAGATGGAATCTCAGGATTCGGTGGATTTGCACAGTACATCACTGCAAAAGCATCTGACCTGTACATTTGCGAAGATCATGTACCATATGAAAAGCTTGCATTGACAGAGCCAATCGCATGCGTATTGAACTCTATCAATAAGAGCAATGTAGAATTCGGTGATGATGTACTTGTAATCGGTGGCGGTACAATGGGTATGCTGCACGTAATGCTTGCACATCTCAGAGGAGCAAGAGTTATCCTGTCTGAGCCTATGCAGGAGAGAAGAGAAAAAGCTCTTAAGCTTGGCGCAAATGATGTTATCGATCCGATGAACACAGATGCAGTAGCAGAAGTTAAGAAGCTGACTGGCGGAATGGGAGCAAAGGTTGTATTTGATACAACAGCAGTTCCTGCACTGGCACTTCAGGCAATTGAATGCACAGCCAAATGTGGTACCGTAGTAATGTTCTCTTCTCTGCACCCGAACAAACCGGTAGAAGTGAACCTTGGAGCAATCCATTCTACACAGGTTAATATTACAGGTGCGCAGAATGGTTCTGTTAAGACATTCTGGCAGGCAGTACAGATTCTGAACAAGGGTGTATTTGATCCGACACCGTTGATCGAAGCTGTATATGATTACAATGACTTTGATGAGGCGATGGCTTGCGCTATGCGCCCGGATACATATAAAGTTGTACTGAAAATGGAAGATCACGATAAATAAGGAGGAAGTGTACAATGTTAGCAACATTAAAAGAAGTACTGCAGGCAGCAGAAGATAAGAAAATCGCGATCGGCGCATTTGATACACCGAACCTTGAAAGTCTTTGCGCAGCAATCGCAGCAGCAGAAGAAGTGGCACTTCCTACTATTATAATGCATGCACAGTGCCACGAGAGCCTGTGCCCACTTGATGTGATCGGACCTATCATGGTAGAGCACGCTAAGAAAGCAAAAGTTCCGGTATGTGTAATGCTGGATCACGGCGAGGACCTGGATTATCTGAAGAGATCTCTGGAAATGGGATTCACAGCAGTTATGTATGATGGATCTACAACTCCATACGAGGAAAATGTAAAGACTACATGTGAGGCTGTAAAGCTTGCAGCATCTTATGGCGCAGACGTAGAAGCTGAGATCGGAAGCATGGGTAAACGTGAATTTGGTGCAGGAACACCAGGTGAAGAAGACGATGCTAAGATCTACACAGATCCTGATATGGCAAAAGACTTTGTAGCAAAGACAGGCATTACAGCACTTGCATGCTCATTCGGAACCACACACGGAATTTATCTTACCGAGCCAAAGCTGAACTTTGATATCGTAAAAGATGTACGTGCCAAAGCAGACGGAATCCCGGTAGTAATGCACGGTGGATCTGGCGTAAGCGAAGCAGACTATCATCAGGCAATCGCAGCAGGCGTGCGCAAGATTAACTACTTTACTTATATGGACAAGGCAGCCGGAAATGCAGCAGCAGAATATATCGCATCTGTAGAAGAAGGCAAGCCATACTTCTATTCAGCACTGCGTCTGAAAGCAATGGATGCAATGAAAGAAGATATCAAGAGAGCAATGTTGGTATTTGCTGGTAAATAATAAGAACGAATGTGAATAGTAGGATGGGGCTGTCGCACTAAATGATGATTTTTTAATCGTTAAAACGACAGCCCCATTTAGAGTTAGACCAAATGTGGATTATTGGTTGTTATTATAATCCGAAGCTGAATACATAAGCGATCAGAACAGCCATAGGTCCGGTAAATAACCGTGTAAACAGCATGGCTGGTACACCAACAGATGTGGTTTCGTCCTCAGCTTCGGCGAGGGTAAGTGCGACAGGCACAAAGTCGCAGCCTACCTGTGAATTAATGGCAAAGAGTGCAGGGAGGGCATAAGAGACGGGAAGGACGCCCTTTCCGATTTCGTTACCAAGAATAACACCGATGATCTGGGCAATAACTGCGCCAGGTCCAAGTACCGGTGACAGGAATGGGATGCCACAGAAAATGGATATTCCAAGAAGACCAGGAAGACTTCCGGCCAACGGCTTTATGAAATTGGCAAGGATGGTTCCGATTCCTGTATAATTCACAATACCTACGATGACACTGATGAACATCATAAACGGAATGATATTTTTGAGTGTGATATCCAGTGTATTTCTTGCGGCCTGGTTAAAGGTCTGCACTGCACCTCCAACAGCACGCCCCATACGTGTGATAAACCCTATGAGTCCTTTTTGATTTGATCCAGAGGCTGGTGCTGTAGGTTCAGCATCTTGAGTTCCCATGATGGATGCGGTGTCCATGGCCGGGGCTTCCCCCTCTGCGATTGTGATATTGTCTTCAGTTACGCCAGAACAGAAATTGTTTTCGTTGATATATCTGGCAAGGGGGCCGGAAGGACCGATTGGAAGTATATCTACAGTTTTAACGCCCATTTTTGGATACACACCACATCTGGCGGTACCGCCACAGTCGACGAAGGCTACAATAATAGTTTCTGGGGCAACTTTGTTGCTGAACCCATCAACAGCTTTTACACCCAGAAGATCAGCGGTTTTCTGTGCAAGCGGATGGATACCGCCACCGGTGACGGATGCTACAACAGTTCTTGCGTCAGTTTCAGATATGAGAAGCGGTCCACCCCATCCATTTGCTCCGTGTTCGATTTTTACTACTGGTTTCATGCTTTTCCCTCCTTACTTTTCTTTATGTTGCGTCCGAGCATTATCTTTGTTACGACTTCCGTGATGTTACCACGCAGGAATGTTACGATCAGACCTACTATTAAATAACGAATAGCTAATGGTGTGGTAGAAATTCCCAGTGTATCAAGCCCGGCAGCAATTCCCAGCCATACGAACAGCTCGGCGGGATTGGCATGCGGGAAAATACCTGTGATCGGATGGCAGAGTGAAAAGATGGAATCAATAACTGCCGGTTTGCAATCCTCGTCTACGAATCGACCAATGGTATAGCACATTGGATTTGGAAAGAAAAACAATCCAATGAATGGAATCACCGTGTAACGAAGAAGACGGAAACGAGTGATCTTTTTAGCTGCGTGCATAACGCGTTCTTCACCGATGAATCCTATAATTGCATTGATGAAAGTCAATAAAATAAGTACATTTGGTAATGTACCAGTCAACAGACTGATTAGGTTGTCCGCACCCGCACTTACAATACCGGTAAGTCCGTTTGCAAGGTTCACTAAAAAATTCATAATTACTCCTCCTTTGAATGATAAATATAGTGTTAATGTGCCGGGGCTAATGCGTTTGCTTCGCACAGATAACCAAGCTGTTCCCTAGCAGAGCGGAGGGCTGCAAGCTGATTTTTCTTTGTAAGCTTATTTTCCAGTTCATCCAGTGTTAAGCCGATGTAACGTGTGTTACGCTGCGGGGTGGAAAATACAGTGTACCCCTCCATGTCATAATAATCAGCAATGGTGCCGTCGAAATTGATGATTATTATCATAAATACCCCTTTTTTCATTACCAGAAATTTTTGTCGTCCCGAACCAGTTACCAGGTGGCAATTTTCTCCTTTGTGCAGTCTCCTCACTTCATCGACCTTCCCGTAGATTCTCCGAAGCTGAAACCAGGAGAAAACACATTGTAGTACATATGCAATAAAGATAACTGCTAATACGGATGAAAGCATCTGTATGACCTCCTTTCTTGACTAAAATAGATAAAAAAATTGTTTTGCTGATGACAATACTATACAAAACAACCAAAAAATACAATGCGAATACAGTAAACGGAACAGGTTCTATGTGTTTGGCGTATTGTTTTGGAACACAAGGTAACAAATGTTCCAATCTGTGTCAAAATATTGACAATTGTGAAATACAATCGTTATGGTATAGATACAAAACACAAAAAGTAAAAGAAAAGGAGATAGAACGTATGAAAACAAGTGCGGTTCGCCTTTATGGAGAAAAGGATCTGCGTCTGGAACAATTTGAATTGCCGAAGATTCGGGACGATGAGATACTGGTGAAGATTGTTTCGGACAGTGTATGCATGTCTACTTATAAATTAGTACAGCAGGGAAATAATCATAAGAGAGTGTCTGAAGATCTGGCAGAAAATCCGGCGGTAATCGGACATGAATTATCAGGTGTGATTGTAGAAGTTGGAGAAAAATGGAAGGATATTTATCCGAAAGGAATGAAGTTTACAGTACAGCCGGAAGTTACAGTAAATGGCGTGTCCAGAACGGTTGGATATAACTATCCAATGTATGGCGGAGATAGTACGTATTCTATATTACCGGCAGAGGTTATGGAGACTAATAGTTTGATTCCATTTAATGGAGATTCGTTTTTTGAGGCATCCTTATCCGAACCGACATCTTGTATCATTGCAGGTTATCATAGAATGTATCATACCTCGAAGAAAAATCATGAGCACATTATGGGGGTAAAAGAAGGTGGAAATCTAATCATATTTGGTGCCTGCGGTCCTATGGGATTGGAATGTACGGATTATGCATTGCAGGTGGAACCGGCACCGAAGCTGATTGTAGCTGTTGATGTGTCAGATGACAGACTGGAACGTGCCAGAAAAGTTCTCGGAAATATGCCGGGAGCAGAGCGTCTGGTGTTTGTGAATAGTGCAAAGTGTGAAGACGTGATTAAGAAATTGATGGATCTGACAGATGGGCATGGCTACGATGATGTATTTGTCTATGCACCATTAACGGCTTTGATTGAGCAGGCAGATCACGTGCTCGCAGAAGACGGATGCCTGAATTTCTTTGCAGGTCCGGTAGATAAGGAGCTGTCGGCAACTGTGAATTTTTATAATGTTCATTATTTAAGAACGCATACAGTTGGATTTACAGGGAGTACGACACCGGATGTATATGAGGCATTGAAATTAATGGAAGAAGGGAAAATTCATCCATCCGTCATGGTTACTCATATTGGTGGATTGAATAGTGCGGCAGAGGCTACGCTCAATTTACCGAAGATTCCAGGCGGAAAAAAATTAATATATCCACATGTGGATCTTCCATTGACAGCAATTGCTGATTTTAGTACTCTTGGAGAAGAGAACCCTCTGTTTAAAGAACTTGCCGATTCCTGTGAGCGCCATCGGGGTTGTTGGAATGCGGAGGCTGAAAAGATATTACTGAATGATTACCAGGTAGAAGTATGAGTGGATCAACAGATATAAAGATGCTGGCGAAGATTGCCCGAATGTATTACGAAGAAGAAATGACACAAGAGGCAATTGCGCGAAAACTGAATATGAGCAGGTCATTGGTGTCAAAGCAACTGACAAAAGCGAGAGATAAAGGCGTTGTAAAGATTACGATTCGTGACGAACTGAAACGACCGTTTCAGGAATTGGAGAATTATATAAAGAAAGTGTTTGGACTTTCAACTGTAATTATTATAGCCGGGGACCAGGAAACCAGTCGTCATGAAATCGCATTGGAGACTGGACGATATCTTACTATGAGACTTGCAGATGTGACTACAGTAGCTGTATCGGTGGGAAGAATGCTCAGAGAGGTTGCGGATAATATATCGGTGAGCAAATCCTATTTTCACGTAAAATTCGTTCCTATGGTGGGTGGGGTGAGTGAAGAATATAGCCGATTAGAGGCGAATAGTATCAGTGAAGCATTGGCTATGAAATATGGAGCAAAGTGTATGCGTATGCATGCACCAATCATGGTAGATTCGGTAGATGCAAAGGAGGTTCTGCAACGACAGTACTTTATAAAAAATGTATTAGATGCAGCGCGATCGGCAGATATAGCATTGGCTGGTATCGGAAGCACATTTCGTTATGCCGAGGCGAAGGAAGCATATCTGCATGGATACGATGAGAATGATATGTTGGATACACGTATTGTGAAGGGTGATCTGGCCTATAATTATTTTGATAAAAATGGAGAACTATATGACTGTAATTGGAATCGCCGGTTAATAGGATTGAATCTGGAAGAGATACGTAAGATTCCGGAGGTTATATGTGCCGCAAGTGAGATCGAGAAAGCAGAGAGTATTTATATAGCAGCGAAGTATAATTTGATTCATACATTAATTACGAATGAAACAATGGCACAGCGTCTGTTATGGTATTGGACAAGAGAATTTCGAACTTAGTATAAAAAGATATGAACAGGAGGATATACAATGTTAGCAACATTAAAAGAAGTACTGCAGGCAGCAGAAGATGAGAAAATTGCAATCGGCGCATTTGACACACCAAATCTGGAAAGTCTTTGCGCAGCAATCGCAGCAGCAGAGGAAGTAGAACTTCCTACTATTATAATGCATGCACAGTGTCACGAAAGTCTGTGCCCGCTTGATGTGATCGGACCTATCATGGTAGAGCACGCTAAAAAAGCAAAAGTTCCGGTATGTGTAATGCTGGATCACGGTGAGGATCTGGATTATCTGAAGAAATCTCTGGAAATGGGATTCACAGCAGTTATGTACGATGGATCTACAACTCCATATGAGGAAAATGTAAAGACTACATGTGAGGCTGTAAAACTTGCAGCATCTTATGGCGCAGATGTAGAAGCTGAGATCGGAAGCATGGGTAAACGTGAATTTGGTGCAGGAACACCAGGTGAAGAAGACGATGCTAAGATCTACACAGATCCTGATATGGCAAAAGACTTTGTAGCAAAGACAGGCATTACAGCACTTGCATGCTCATTCGGAACCACACACGGAATTTATCTTACCGAGCCAAAGCTGAACTTTGATATCGTAAAAGATGTACGTGCCAAAGCAGACGGAATCCCGGTAGTAATGCACGGTGGATCTGGCGTAAGCGAAGCAGACTATCATCAGGCAATCGCAGCAGGCGTGCGCAAGATTAACTACTTTACTTATATGGACAAGGCAGCCGGAAATGCAGCAGCAGAATATATCGCATCTGTAGAAGAAGGCAAGCCATACTTCTATTCAGCACTGCGTCTGAAAGCGATGGATGCAATGAAGGAAGATATCAAGAGAGCAATGTTGGTATTTGCTGGTAAATAAGATACATATATATTATATAGAAGAGTCAGGCGGATTACCGAAAGGTGATCCGCTGTTCTTTTATGCAATAAGCAGGGGGAATTGTCGAAATTGTCTAAATTAAATAAATATTAAAAACAACATTGACAATTTGACCCCGGCTGTGCTATATTATACAAGCTGTCGCGTGAGACAGGGCTGAGAAGTACCGCTGTCCAT
>CAVAVU010000111.1:0-52160 GCA_963592205.1 bacterium | reverse complement strand
GTCATACTTTTGTCTGTATAAATGTGCTATGCTATTTGCAAATATGATATGTTGCATAATATTTTAAAGAATAAGAGCTGGAATTGTTGCTCTTGAAAGGAAAGAGAACGAATATGGCAGGAGAAAAGAAAAAAAAAGCAGTGAATGTAACGATGAAATATCCGGTATTGGAGTTGGAACTGAATGACAGTGAAGAGATGCACAAAGTAAGAATTAACGTATCAAAGTGCAATCAGTCGTTGAATACCCTTGTGAATCCTGGGGAATATGATGAGAAGACACGTAAGAATCTGGAAGAAATGGAAAAAAATCTGCTTAATGCGATCAATGCATGTAGACTATACTGTGATGTCAAGCATCCGACATCACGTCTGGGACGCAAGCGTTTCAAAGCGGTCGAGGATACGATGGAGATTTTGAAAGCACAGTACAGAAGACTTGGCACGATTCGTACTCTGATAGAGAATCCAGATAAAAGATATAAAGAATATCCGACGCAGAGTCGCACAATCTTTGGACTCATGGAAAATGTGGAGAATAAGAGGATGAAACTGCAGCAGGTCAAAACACAGGACCTGTCGGATCTGACCTTTCATGATTTTGTGGGCGCGATCTCTGCGTGGAACGATGACGCTTTAGAGATGCGTAATGGAAAACTGCGTACGGCTATTAATTTTCTCGACAAAGCCAGCCAGAACGGTAGAGCGACACGTGATAATCGGAAGATGCTGGAGCATCTGATCAAGATTTCTGTAGAGCAGGTGTTGATAAGTAGGAAATTAAGAGGAATCCAGGATACAGAGGAATACAGAAAAGTATTAGAGAAACGTCACAGGATATACTGGTCACCGGAACTCCGGGGTGAGACTACTCGACCGCTTTCTATGCATAAGTTCCGTCTGTATATCAATGAAGTAAGTATGGGCTTATCCATGGTGAACAATATCCTTCGTTCCAGAGAAAGACAGGAGCCGGAAAAGGTTGCGATAGCAGAAGCAGTGTCTGATATGCTTGATGACACGATCCGCGTGAATAATCTGAAACAGCAGAAGAAGACGCAGATGCGGAATCTTCGCAAGTTTATCGATGAGGGAAAAAAGCAGGGGATGGATGTCAGGTTTTCCAACAAAACACTGGAAGAACTTGCAACGGGACATCTTTTTGCAATCAAAGATACGGTGTATTCACTTCTACAGGGAATCTATTCCTGTGCTGTGAATTATCAGAAGGATCAGAAGTTGGATATCAGCATTTTTACCAAGGATAAGAATCTGATGAATCGACTTTTTGTATATGCAATGCAAAATGAAAGTGCCACGACAGAAGCGGCGAAAAGAAAAATACAGGAGGAATACCTGCAGTATTGTGATACTTATGCATTCCAAAAGGCTGGCAAGTTGGAACTCCTGCAAAATGCGAGAAAACATTATATTACGGATCTTGTTGGAGGTGTATCGGTACCGCGTGCCTACGTGATGCAGAAGTATGCCGATGTGAAGGCGTGGGAAGGAAGAGAACAGCAGGTAGCACAGGGAGTTGTTAAATTGGAAAAAATCTGCCGTCTGATGCATCAGCAGAGAGTGATCATGTCTCAGGTTGCTTCGCAGGGATTGTCAGATGAACAGTCGAAAAAGCTTCTAGAATGTGGAATGAAGATTCAGAACATGATCGATGATCCTGCTGACTGGTCACAGATGGCACTGGTAACATCTCAAATGTCTGATACACGTTTTGCAAAAGGATTCCGAGAGCTTGCAGCTCTGAGAGAACGGCATGTGGTTGATTACAAGGCACTTTCTGAGCGGATCGCAGCTTCAGCGCGGAAAGCAGTGGCTCAGGCAGAGGCAGAACAGAACAGAAAGGAAGCAGATGTCACTGCAGCAGAATCTGAAAAATCACAGGATCAGATCACAGAAGAAAAGCAGGCATCTCTGCAGGGGACAAAAAGAAACATTGCGGATCTGTTTCTGATGAAACGTCCGGCGTCCAAATGTATCCTGAACAATGGCATCGATAATGCTAACAGCATCATGCAGTTATACCGAACGCTGCATGAGTTAGAGAAAGATGGCACGAAGGTCGAATCGCTGATTCTGGAAGACAATCTGTGTACACTATACATGGATCAGAATAAGAATCTGGTATTGACAATCGGTAATACGACGCTCAATATATGCCAGTCTCCATATGCCATCGCACGCTTTTTAGAGGCAGATATGTGTGCCAATATGGAACTCTATGGAAAGGATAAAGTAACGGAATGTATCCGTGAGGATCTTGCCCATACTATAGATGGAGAGAGCGATTCCAGAAGTCTTACAACAGACATGCTGCATGACTTGTTGAAATCTACAGCGAATGTAGAGAAAGAAAGTCTCGTTGGCTATGCAACTGCAGATGTGGCAAGGCAGGTACTTCAGTCATTGACACAGAAGATGACTGCTGAGGAAGTACTTCAGAATCTGGAAGACAGGAAAAATCAAAAGAAAGAAGAACTGAAAGGCGAGTTGAGAAAAAACGGTCGTAAGGTTCATGATATCCCGGATAATCTGAATGATATGGAAGTTCTTGAGTCGATTGAGAAGATGCAGGCTCAGGAGAGACAACAGTCTAAAGTTACCTTTGCAGCAGATTATCACAAACCGCAGGACCCGGCTAAGGTAGGTCTTGGCTGGACGAAGGAAGAAAACGACATCAAGGATTTTCTGGCAGAACTCATATCTCCAAAAGATTCGTGGGAGAGCGAGATCACACACAGAACCGGTCCTGCAGATAGATTGCGTGATGCAATCTACAAACATGCAGATACCATCGCTGGTCTATTCCAGCATCCGGAACTGCTTCAGCGGATGCTGGACAGGATGGGACTCGATAAACTAGGACTGGCAAACCTAAATATTCTTGACTTCTTTCAGCAGCTTGGAAATAATATTGACAATCATAATGAAAATGAGCAGCTGGGGATGAATAGACAGATCCATTCTCTTCTTCTGCGTGCTACAGGTCTGAATCTCGACCTGAATGAGTTTCCGGAGCTTTATAGGGCATTGACAACTTGTGAGCAGCAGACAATCGGAACAGTCATTAAAGGACTAGTTGGAGGAGAGGACGATGTAGCAAAGGCTGCTGATGCATTGGCTGGTATCATTACGGACAAAGAGTTAGGAGAAATTGACCAGTATATCCAGAAGCAGATAGATTCTATAGAGAGAGAAAAGGATTTTATTTCAAAAGAGCTGGACAATGCGGTGAAGGAGATAAGAAAACCATTTGCCAGCCAGATTAAGGGTGGAAGAAGACGGACGAATCAGGAGAAAAAACAGCTACGTGATGCAGAAGCTAAAATCAACGAATTGACTCAACAGCACGAGCAAAGGATCAAAGAGTGCCAGCAGAGGATCCAGCAGTGGCAGGTGCAGCAACTAAAGCTGAATACAGGTCGACTGGCGAATGGCGTGGTTGGTTTGTCTGCATTCTATAAAAAGGGCATTTCTGATCTCAGAAGCCAGATCAAGCTGAATGACACACTGGAAGCAGTGGATCAGTTTATTGGTGATCAGATCGGTGAAGGATTTATCCAGATCCAGCAGAATATCAATGCCCAGATTGATAAGTCAATGGGTAAAGTGGACACGGATATCTTTGAGGAAATTGGAGATGTGGATGTGTCAGATATGGTGAAAAAAAGTCTGAGTGGCGAAAGTGGACAGGGACTTTTCCTAAAGAATGTCTTAAAGGGATACTTTGTACAGGCTGACCAGCAGACAAAGCGAAATATGGTTGCAAGTGCAATCCGTGGACTCCAGCCATCCCAGGTGGATGATTCTGTCCAGGATCAGAAAGAAATGGAACGGCTCAGAGAGGTTCAGATGGGAAGCCTGATGTCTGGAATGTTCAGAGGTGCGGGACCTCTAATGCAGAAGTTCTTGCAGGGAGTTCCGACAAAAGATATGCCGCTAAGTATGCAAATGGCAATGGATGCGACAAAATCTCATCTGAATCCAATCTCCAGGGTGGTAGTGGCAGCACAGATGAACAGCTTGGTTGAGAAATCAGAAGGATATATTGACAGGATTCAGGTAGAAGGTTCTCTTGGCTCAGCGTCCATTGGAGAGGCATTCCTTTGCAGGATATATGGTCCGACGATTGCCAAAGAGGGAAGAGAAGTCGTAATCAAACTTGTTAAGCCGGATGTGCGTCGGCGCATGAAGAAGGAAGAAAAATTTTTCCTGGATTGTGCGGAGAAGACGGATGCCGGTATGCTTGAGACTATACGCGGACAGCTGAAAGTCTATAATGATGAACTGGATCTGCGTAAAGAGGCACAGAATATCGAATATGGAAAGATATATAATATGCCTGAGAATGTAAAGAGCGAAGAACTTGCGGAGCATGTTGTTCCAACTGCTAATGCGATCATGCTGAAAAAAGCGAACGGTGACACAGTAGGTAACTATTACCAGAAGACGAGAGACAGACTGGAAGAACTTAAGAAGCAGGTAGAAGAAAACCCGAATCAGGAAATCGTGAATGCAGCTTTGCAGGAACTGTCAGCCATATCCTATTCTCTGAAGAGCAAACATGGTTATCTGGTGGAACTGGCTACCAAATGGATCTCTGAAGGACTCTTTGACAGTGGATTCTATCAGGCGGATCTGCACAAGGATAATATCATGGTTGATGATAACGGGGTCACGATTATTGATTATGGTAATGCTACGAAACTGACAGAACAGCAGAGAAAAGCGATCATGCATATGGTGTGTGCTGCAACGTGTGGTTATGTGGATGACTTTGTAGATAATTATAAATTAGTTATGTCAGAAAAATCCCAAAAGCTATATCCGGATATCGAGCAAGAGTTAAAGACCAGGCTTAACAGCCTCTTTATGAAAAAAGGTGATCCGGGTTCCAAGATTCTGGTTGCGTTAACGGAAGCGCAGAAGCTCGGGCTTGACCTGCCGAACTCTATATACAATTTTTCGCTGGGGCAGGTGCGTCTGAATAATACCATTGATGACAGCATTGCTCTCCTGAATGAAGTGGCTGTTAAAATGCGTGAGGTTAGCCGATATTTCACAAGTGCAAATACAAAAGGCGATATATTGGATGAGTACAGGAAGTTATATGATGCAGGCAACTCTCAGAATGCAGTTGATGACTACAAGTATAGTATTCAGAAAAAATTGGGAATAAAGGCAGAAGAAGGGAAAACTGAGATCAGTGACGAAGCCAGACAGAATCGTGTGGATTTGCTGAACAGGCTACTTGATAGTGATGATACAGAAGTGCAGAAAGCATTGCTTGGACTGCCCGATACTTCGAAAAAGCTTGGGCAAGTTCTGGAGGAGATCGGAAAGCTCGGAAAGGACGATCCGGACTTCCGATTCACACTGGATGACCTGAAAGAAGGTTCACCGCATTATAAACTGGTGGATACATTCAGTAGAAATCTGGTCTTTGCACTGACTACAGAGAAGAATCAGGAAGCAGATAAGAAAAATGCAGATGAGCAGCTCAATCAAGAACGTTTCAGTAACTTCAATGATATCGTGGGCAACGTGATCTGGAACAGACTCAAGGATGCGGCGAAGCTCATGGGCGCATCAGGAGCTAAGTATGCTATGAGAGCACTGAAGGCAAAGAGTGATTTTGATGAACAGCAGAGTCTGATCAATATCGATCAGATCCATTCACTTTATACGATCAGTGACAAGCTGCTTGTGATGAATCAGAAACTCTCTGCGCAGAATCTGTCTGCAGAGGAGATTACAGTGGCAAATGGGGAGATTGCTGAGGATCTTAAACAGATTGCTGATTTTAATATGCCAAAACATGTGAAACAATTCATACTGCAGCAGCTTGGAGAAGCCGATAAAGAGAAAGGTCTGAGCAAAGCAATGCAGATTGGAAAGGGATATCTTACGAGATTCTTTGGATCACCAAAGGGTAGCCAGCTAATTTATCAGGATGATTATAACCGATACATGAAATTACAGGCGGATCTGGATATCGCGATTAAGAACCTTGGCAAGGCAGAAGCACAGATTGAAGTACAAGGTTCGGAGCAGGATGCAGATATGGCTGTGAACGCCGGACAGATGCTACAGATGGACGCCTCTAAGAGTAAAGAAATTATAGATAATTTTATAAAAAGGTTGAATGAGATTCGTACATCAGCTAACGAAGTGGATGCAAGTAGTCCAGATCAGACTGTATATGATCAGTATTCGGAAAATAAATTATTAGAAGATGACGGTGCATACGAATATTACCAATATTATGATGACATTATTATGGATAAAGATCATGCTAAGCTTCGTGAGACGGTATATGATGCTATGAATTCCAATGATATTGATACTTTAAGGGAATTGAAAGAGCAGGAACATACGAAGACACAGCTTGGTAGATATCTTGATCGTCGGATCAGGAATATCTCTAAGATCAATAAAATCGCAGAGAAAGCAGGAGATGCGCATCCGATTGGGCAGCCAAAGAGGGAAAATGGCGAATTGATTCTGGAAGGTGTAAAACAGCCGGAATGCCAGAATACCGGATATGGCTGCTGGTCCGTTGCGTTGTCTTCCTTGCTTCGCTATCGTGGCGTTGATCTGGATCAGAGGACGATACGTTCATACCGTCCGGATAGTCAGGCATTTGAAAAGAATACGATCAAAGAAGCCAATGCAGATCAGCCAAATAATATTAGTAATTATACAGATCTGATACAGAAAGTTTTGCCATATACCATGGTTAATGAACTGCAGTGCAATGAAATTCTGACAGAGAAAGAAGCTGTGAAAATGTTAAGAGAATGTGTAGAGCTGGCTTTATATACACATAATTCTCCTCTGGCATTGCAGACGAAGGGACATTACAGAACAATATTTGGTCTGCAAGGTGACACATTGCTTATGTATAATCCGCTTAAGAGAGCAGAAGAGCATATGCCTCTGAGAGATTTCGTTAAGATGTGCGGACATACAGAGATGACCGATGGAGAGATGGAGACAAGATATCTGTTTAAAGCCCAGTGGCTTCAGGACATGAAGCTGGACAAACACGGAGAACCGGAACTGGGAGAGGCATTACAGGAGGATGGAGCAAGTTATCTGGGCGGTGAACTCACGAACAACAATTCATCATATGTTGTTTCCAGATATTTCAAAGGATTTAGTTCAGGCAAGATTGGCAATACAAAACTCATCTCTTATCTGCCATCGAACCTGAAAGCAAAAGGTAAGGTGCTGGAAGGATATTATATGGATAACCTGAAGGCGATAGCAGATGCAGCAGAGAAAGCGAATGTTAGTCCGAATGTGCTGAATAAGCTGAAAAAATATCCAACTTCCTGGTTTGGATTAGACTATCTGATGAAAAAATGGAGTAGAGATCTGAAAGAGCTCTATCAGACAGAAGGCATTAGTGATAATGATAAACAGCATATCCGTGCAGCTTTGGAAGAAGTGAAATATTCTGCGATCTTAAAAGAAAAGATCAAGCTCCGTAAAGAAATCGATAAGAATCTTCGTGATATGGGTGATTTGAGCAGTGAGGATCCAACGAAGAGGATAGCGGGAACGGAAACAATCGAATATAATCCGGACAAACAAGAGAAATTAGCTATCATGGAAAATATTCTAAAGAAAGCGTTGTATCTAAACAATATCGAGAAGATGACACCAGAAGATATCCAATGGCTGGATAAACTGGATAAGGATCCGGCGTTTGAAATGGAACAGTCAGAGAAAATTAAGAAGATGATGGAGGCTCTTAATACAAAGTCACTGGTTGTCCAGGAAATGATTCAGCAGGTTGATCCGTTAGCAGGAAAAGGAGTATTTATTAGCAAGGAGATCCCATATGTCAGGTTGATGCATGAGATTGAAGCCGGAAGATGCCCGGATATGGAGAAACTGGAACAGATAGTAGCGGCAGCAGATCGATATCTGGAAACCTATCAAAAACCTGTAGTAGAGCAGAATGTTGTCAATGTGGCAAAGCAGAAGATAAAGCAACAAGCTGTTAATGAAACGGAGAAGACATCTGTACAAGAAGAGAAGACGGAAATCCAACAAAATGAGATAGGAAAAACGGAGAAAAAGAAGAAAAGATCAACGGTTATGGGTGCACATTGATTTAATGCTAATTACTGAAAGGAGATGCCATGCCAAATAAGAATATATATCCGATTATTCATTTTAATAATGAACAGAATCAGGCACTATTTCCGCGAAGAGATGACAGTAATCTGATTAAAAACGTACGGGCAACAGTTGCAGAGTGTGCCTTGGACTTGGCAGAGATGATTAACCCGTCTGGACTGGACAGGGAGAATGAAGAAAAACTTGCCCAGTTTGAACGTCATCTGCTGGAGGCAATGATCGCATGCAAGAATTATTGTGACAACAGAAGTCCGGTCAGCACAGACGGAAAGAAGCGGCTGAAAGCGGTGGAAGATACACTGGAGAAGTTGAAAACACAGTACAGGCAGTTGTCGAGCATGCGTACAGTTTTGGATACATCCAAGGAGAAAAGATATACTTCATATCCGACAGAGCCTCTTATGCTGAAGGATTTTCTGGAAGAAATTGGAACACAAGAAGCTACTTTAAGAGATAAAGACAGACAGAAGAAAGGCACTGCTGCTGCTCTGACTTATGCTGATTTTGTAGGAGTTCTGTCTGCATGGAATACTGATTATGTGGAATTCCGTGGAGGGAAATTACAGGTTGCTGCGAACTTCTTGGGTGGAGCAAAGACGAGCAAAGCGACAATAGATAACAGGCAGATGCTGGAACAGCTAGCAAGTCTGGCAGCAGATCAGGCTGTAAAGAGCAGACGGATAAGGGGGTTGGAAGCTTCTCCGGAATATAGAGCCAAACAGGAAGAGTACTATAAAAAGATATTGGGGCTTGATGCAAATGTGACAACCTATGGTACGATATCCATGAAAAAGTTGCGCCAGTTTCTAAAAACAGTAGATAGCAGATGCTCCTGGGTAAGTAATGTTCTGAGAACCGAAGGTTACAGCAACTTTACAGATGCTCAGATTGAAATAGCACGCGAGTTGAATAACAAGCTGAACCTAGATGGACAATTTGCGGATTTTAAAACAGAAAAAGAGCAGCAGATTGAGACACTGCGTAAAATGATAACACAGGGACAGAAGAACCATGTTAATATAAAAATAAGTAAACGTAGGCTGGAAGAACTTGCAACCGGACATCTGACTGCGATCAGGGATACGGCATATGTTTATATTCAGTCAGCTTATCAGTGCGCTGTGACCTACCATCGCCGTATCGGATCAAATGTTGCTAACTATCTGGCAAATGAGGAGTTCATGAGCAAAATGTTTGCATATGCTATTAAGATAGAAGCTGCTGAGACAGAAGCAGCGAAAGAACAGGCGCGCAAGGAGATGCGAACATATTCTGCAGATTACGCCTTTGAAAGGATAGGAGAAGGTGCACTTCTGGAGAACATCCGGACACATTCCATCCCTGAACTTAGCCAGGGAGTCGCCGGACTGCGCTATTATGTAGTGAACCATTTTGACAGTGTAAGTGCATGGAAAGGCAGACAACAGGACGTAGCAAGGGGCATTGTTGATCTGGAGAAGCTTTGCCGTCTGATGACCCAGCAGAATAAGATGATACAGGAATTGACAGCGAAAGGATATTCAAAGAAGCTGGTGGATCGGCTTAACAGCTGCGGGCAACAGATCCAGTCTCTGATCACGGATCGCACAGCATGGAAACGGATGGAGTTGATCAGCAAGCATATGCCAGGTACACGTTTTGATATCGGATTTCGTAAGCTTTCAAAGTATATGAGACAGAATAAGATCCAATATCAGAATTTGATGCGGCAGATCGCAGAGGCGGTCAATCCGGATCCGGATGTTGTAGTACGTGAGAAAATTGATCTGGAGCATGACGCACAGAACGAAAAAAGAACGGTTTATAATAAACAACCACAGAAGTGGCAGCAGGAATTGCAGGACAAACTCACATGGCTCGAGAACGAAGAGAAAGAAATCGTCAATATGTTCTGCACGAAGGTTGATCCTTCTGTCGTTATTAAGAATGACGCAGAGATGACAGAGAAGGTTCGACAGATGTATGATATACTGCACAAATTACAGCAGGATAATGCATCCTACCATACGATGGACATTAATGGTCATATGGTAGATATCTATATGAGCAAAAGAGGAACGCTAATGCTCGAGATCGGTAATCAGATTCTGGATACCTGTATGGGGCTTCCGGCAGTTGTAGCAGGATTTGAATCTCATATGTGTGCGCATGTGGACAAATATGACAGGCAGTATGTATTGGATGTCTTGATGGCTCGGCTGAAGCTTACGATTGATAATAAGAATACCGGAAAAGGAATGCTCCAACGTGTAGATATCTGCAATATGCTGGGAAGTCTGACAGGCATACCAGTAACAGACCTTGGGGACTATCCGCTTACAGATCTGGCGACATTAGCGAAGCGTGCACTTGAATCCGGACAGCCATTAACTGCGGATGAAGTGCGACGCGAACTGATATCCAAAGAAGAGGAGCGTGAAAAAAAACGTCAGGAGAGGGCAAAAGCAGCAAATAAGAAGATTACGGAAAATGATATGAAAGAACGGACATATGACAGAGAAATCCTCGAGTCAGTCGCTGACATGGAACAGCAGATGGAAAAGGGAAAATTCCAGAGCAAAGTCAGTTTTTCGGTAAATTTTGGTGCCAAACCCGTGTCAACAGATGCGGTTAAATGGACAAAGGATGAAGCGGAAATAAAGGAACTGCTAGCAGATCTGATCTATCCGGAAGACAGTTGGAAAAGCGAGTTGACATATCGTAACAATCGTATCGACAGGATGCGTTATACCCTTTATACACATGCAGATGCTGTGGCTAAGATTTTTCAAAATCCGGACCTCTTGCAGAATATGATCGGTAAACTCCAGTTAAAAGAACTCGGGATGGATATTCCGGTCATGAATCTTACCGACCAGATTAAGAAAATGAAGCAATCTGCACTGGGAAAAATGCCGGAGACAGAAAAAGTACTCTCCAATTGTGAGTATGGAAGCCTTGCTGTAATCATCAGAGGTATGATAGGAAGTGAGAAAGATACACTGGCGGCAGCAGAGATGCTAAGTCGTATCCTGACAATTGATGCACGGAGCGAACTTGCCAAACAGGCAACAGAATCCCAAACAGGTTTGTTCGGGTGGGTTGGAAGGATAGCGACATTCGGTAGCACATATAATTCCGAGGCGTTAAATCAGCAGCTCAATAAGGGACGGCAGAATGCAAAACTGAATGATAAACTCCATCTGTTAGATACATTCATTGATGAGATGACAAAAAAGACAGCATCTGTTACCCAGAAACGGATCAGCCAACAGCTTGAGGAATGGATGTTCAGCGAAGAGGAGAATGTATTGGAGTCTGCTGGAGATGCAGATATTAACGATATGCTGAGAAGCAGCATGGAGGGTAATTCCGGACAGGGACTTTTTATGAAAAATATATTAAAGGGGTATTTTACAGAGGCATCTCTGGAAGATAAGCGCCGTATGTTTGCGAGCGCACTGCGTGAAGTGAAGCCTTCGCAGATGCAGGAGTCAGTGAAGGATGAAAAAGAACGGGAGAAACTTAAGGAGATCCAGATGGGCAGTTTCCTGTCAGGTCTGTTTAAGGGTGCTGGTCCACTGATGCATAAGACGCTTCAGGGTATCCAGACCAATTATCTGCCACTGAGTCTGCAGATTGGCTTGGATGATGTCCGATCCCATCTGAGTTCGATTCCGAAAGAGATCGTTGCGGCACAGTTAAATCGTATGATCGATCATTCGAATGGGGTTATCACAAGGATTGAAGTAGACAGATCACTGGGGGCGGCTTCTGTTGGCGAAGCCTTTCAGTGCCGTATATATGGCCCTCAGATACCTGGTACGGAAGTCGTTATCAAGCAGATTCGGCCGGATGTGAAACGTCGTATGATGCGTGACAAACAGTTCTTTATGAAATGTGCACAAGATACCAACGAAGGAATGGTGCGAACCTTTGAAGGTCAGATGAAGAATTATGAGAATGAGCTGGATCTGACGATTGAAGCGAAGAACATAGTTAGCGGAAACGTGTATAATGCAGGTACGTCTACTGTAAAAAGTGAACAGCTCGCAGGGATTATAAGTCCATCAGCCAATACGCTCGTGGTGGAAAAAGCAGAAGGAAGCACGGTTGGTAATTATTTTAGAAAAATCGTCCGTGATCAGGATAAGATTATGCGGAGATATAAGGAAAGCAAGAATAACAGACCGGCGCTTAGTGAGATTACAAATCTGCAAAAGGATCTGGTGAAG
Organism: bacterium; assembly: GCA_963592205.1. Taxonomy (GTDB): domain Bacteria; phylum Bacillota; class Clostridia; order Lachnospirales; family Lachnospiraceae; genus Claveliimonas. The sequence goes on along the minus strand of CAVAVU010000111.1, from coordinate 39,778 downwards.
AAACAGGGGTATTTGATAGCGCTGTCTAAAAAATGGGTGACGGAAGCAATCTATGGTGCTGGCTTCTATCATGCAGACTTGCATAAAGATAATATCATTGTTAATTCAGATGGCGCAGTTATCATTGATTATGGTAACGCAACATCGCTTGACGATACACAGAAATTACATATCACACACATGGTATTTGCTGCAGCGGTACAGCTTCCGGAAGATTTTGCAAAACATTATCTGGCATTGCTTGACAGAAAAGTCGATAAAGTGAAAGCAGCAGAGTTCGAGAAAATGGTTCGGAACCTGTTCATGAAAAAAGGAGACGTGGGTTCTAAGATAGCTCTTGTACTGATAGAAGCACAGAAGCTTGGCATCGAATTGCCTAATACGGTATATAATTTTTCACTTGGACAGATTCGTCTTCAGAATACGATAGATGACGGTAATACGATTCTGAAAGGCTTGAATACACGTCTGACTTATCTGCTGGATGAACACTGGAAAGTGCCTGATCCGACGGATCCTTTTGATGTATATAGAAAACTTGATAAGTCGGATGGAAAACCGGAACTTTATAAGGAAGCACTGAAAAAAGCACTGAGCTTAAATGTAAATCCTAAGCAGACAGAAGACATCTTGAAGTTTGTGAACAGACTGATCAATCCCGATAACAAGGATAGTCTGAATGCGATAGAGAAAACAGCCAGCATTAGCCGGGCATGGTATATTAACGATAAAACAGGACTTGCCGCGATTCGTGCTATTCAGAATGAGAATAAAGATTTCCGGTTTACGATGGCTGATACGGTTGAAACATCAAAGAATTATCAGCTGTTGAATGGTTTTCTGGGGCGTATCGCTGAAATGCTGGTGGAAGAAAGCAGAACCTATCATCATGCCGCAGAGCAAATCAGAGATAACACTGAAATAAAAAATTTCTACGATGTTATGGATGAGGTGATTCAGGATAAGGTACAACCGACGGTAGAAATACTTGGAGCCGGATCTTTTGCCAAATATACAGCATTTATGATGGTTTCTGACAGAAGTAAAGTAACAACAGAGAAGGAAGATACTACAACGATGATGCAGATTGATGCATTGTATCAGATGTGTATACATATGGGCAATATCTATTCCATTCTAAAAAGTGTGGAACATGAACGCACTGAGAATACTGGTGCGTTGGTGAATAACAGACAATACCGGGTGTCAAAGGCAGCAATGAATGTTGCAGACTGTATGGCGCGCATTCCGGATATACCGATACAGTCTAAGAAATATATGCTTAATATGATTGGTCTCTATAATCTAAAAAAAGCAGAGAAAGATCTGAACAAGGTTAAGAACGGTGCGAAAGTGAAAAAAATGTACAGGGCAGACTGGGTAGATCAGAAGAAGAATGCAGAAGGCAAAAATCAGGTGGATATCTTGCTGGATCATGCAGAGGATTCAGAGCGCTTATATAATCTGCGCAATGCTATCAGGCTTGGACAGATTTACCTTGAGAAAGCATTGGATACGAAGATGGGAATCACTGCCTATGTAAGGAATCAGAAACAGTATGATATTATATTAGAGAAAATGCAAGGGCAGATTGATGAGATCGCAGAGAAGATCGGTCCGGATGAGATGAAGCGGATTGTAAGAGAACGAAAAAATGCAGCCGTTACGAAAAGCGTGAAACCGATATCTGCCACGCAGTCAGCACAGACAACTGCCGCGCAATCTGAGCAGACAACTGATGCAGTGCCTGGACAGGATAAGAATCAGGAAAAGTCAGAAGAGCTGTTGAATAATTTCATTACAAAGATGGAACAAATTGATAAACAGGAAAAAGCGACATATGACTTTGCAACTGAACAGGGAACATTTGGAACATTTCTGGATGGCTTTGACTGGACAAAGGATTCTGATAGCGAGTATTACCGGGATTATGACAAATATGTGCATGGTAAGGATGGAATCATTCAAGAGAAATACAACGAGATCAATTCCAATGATATCGCTGTTCTCAAACGACTGAAAGAAAAAGAGAATTCCAAACCTCAGCTAAAAAAATATCTGGATAAAAGGATAGAAGGACTTCAAAAGATCAATCAGCTCGCAAGCGATACTGATAACCATAGACCACAATCCGAACCTACAGTAGTGAATGGTGGGGCTATTCTGTATAACGCACGGCAGCCAGAAATGCAGAATACAAACTCTGGCTGTTGGTCGGTGGCACTCTCTTCGCTGTTGAATTACCGTAATGTCAAATTGAGTCAGAATGAGATACGTACATTCAGACCAGATAAGAAATTGGGGCAGCAGACACTCGAAGAGGCCAATCAGGATGTACCAAATACGATTACGGTATATACAGATATGGTGCAGCAACTTCTGCCATACACGATGTTGAATGAGGTGGAATGTAACAATGAGATTAGTGAGAAAAAGGCTGTGGAGTATTTGAGGGAATTGCTTAATATGGCTCTTGATCAACATAACTCACCGGTTGCGTTTCTGCGTAAGGGACATTATCGTACCATTTATGGATTGGTTGATAATATGGTTCTATTCCATGATCCATTATACACGGATCCAATGGAGATTTCACTTGATGAACTGGTTAAAGAATGTGGTTATTCTGTGAAAGATCGAAATGGACAATTACATACGCGGTATCAGTTCAAGGCACAGTGGCTTCAGGATATGAAGATGAATGTGTATGACGAACCGGTGCTTTCGGAAGAACTGGCCAATCAGGGAATTGGATATGTGGGTGGGGAACTCACGCAGGCCAACCCTTACTCGAATAATACAAGTTCCTTTAAGGGCTTCAAATCAGCTTCAATCTGTGAGCTGTCTATTATTTCGAATCTGCCGACTAGGATCAAACCGGATCCGCATAAGCTAAAAGGCTTCCGTACAAATGAATTGCAGAAATATATCAATGTAATCTGCAATATGCCTGAAGTGAACCCTGAGCTTGCAAAGATAGCTAAGTCGTGTCCGGATGGAAAAGATAAGAGCAAGACGGTGGACGAACAGATGCTGGACTGGGTAGAACAGCTGTCTGTGATCTACCGGAAACTGTCAGCAAAGGAAGAGATAGAACAACTGCAGATACAGGAGGCTTTGAAAGAGGTGCGGCATACTCTGATCCAGAAAGAAAAATTAAAGCTTCACAAGGAAATCAACGAGAAGCTGCGTGATAAAAATGGTGAGATCGCATTTCCTGATGATCCGAAAAATCTGTCTACGATGCGGCAATTGCTTGAAAAAGCTGCTTACATCCAGTATATTGAAAGTATAGAACCAACAAGTGACAACTGGATAAGCAGGATTAAGAAAGTACCGTTCTATGGAGAGGAAGAACATCAGATCCTGGTTGCGAATGGTACCGATGAAAGACTGAGAAACTGGGAGCAGCTCTCAAAGCGGGTGATGACACTGCTGAATGGTCCTGGTGTTTTGGGATCAGCTGATGAAAAACGTACAAACAGGCAGATTCCGTTTGTCAAAATGCTGACGGATATCGAAGGTGGATATTATCCAGATGCGGAGAAGATCCAGCAATGGCTTGCAAACGATATCATGCCATATGTCAATGATCTGGAGGCACTGGCGAGTCAGAAGAAGAAGGGACCGGATCTGAATGAACTGGAGAAAAAGGTTCAAAATGAAATCCTGAATGTACCTGAGAAGAAGACTCAAAATAAAATCCGGACAGAATCTAAGCAAAAGGATGACAAGCAATTACAACAGGAAACCGGCAAAGCTTGTAAGCAGTCAGGAAAGTGCTGATGAAAGAAAGGAACGCGTATGAGAGAGATAATTGTACCAGCAGTTGAAGAGGAACTGACACGTGTACAGGAGTTTGTGAACAGTGAGTTGAAAGCTGTCGCCTGCCCTGCCAGAGCCCTGTTTCAGATCGAACTGGCGATAGAAGAGATATTTGTCAACATTGTCAGCTATGCGTATCGTCCAGAGGTCGGTGAAGCAACGGTGCGGTGCGAGATATGCGAAGAGCCTTTGCGCGTGATCATTGAATTCCAAGATCATGGCAAACGGTTCGATCCGCTGGCCAGAGAAGACATGGATATCTCAGCAGAAGCATTGATGGAACGGGAAGGTGGACTTGGTATCCTCCTTGTACGTAGGAGCATGGATGCTGTGGACTACCGCTATGAGGACGGGAAAAATATCCTGACAATCAGTAAAAAGCTATAAAAGTATGAAAAGCAGATATGAGGAAAGATGACCGATGAAGATATATGCAGTAGACGATGAATTACTCTCCGGGGAAATGCTGGAGAATGCGATCAGAGAAGCTATGAAAGAGATGTGTATGGAATACGAACTGGAAGTGTTCCAGAATCCAATGGAGTGCTTGGAACGGATCGGGAATAGTGCATGTGATGTGCTTTTTTCAGATATCAGGATGCCGGAGATGAGCGGAATAGACTTTGCAAAGGCATGTCTGGAAAAAGTGCCGAAGCTCAACGTGATATTTACCACAGCTTATGGTGAATATATGTCTGATGCCTTTGACATTTTTGTCAGTGGATATATTATGAAGCCGGTCAGTGGTGAGAAGATCATAAAAGCAATGCATCATCTGCGTTATCCGATCGAGAATACGGCTTCTAAATGCCAGATCCAGTGTTACGGGAATTTTGAAGTGTTTGGACGGGATGGCAAACCGCTGCACTTTCATCGCAGTAAAAGCAAGGAAGTGCTTGCCTATCTTGTCCATAAAAAAGGTGCATCTTGTACCGTTAGGGAACTTTCTGGTATATTGTTCGAGGATGAACCATATGATACTAAGCGTCTCCGCTATCTGCAGAAGCTGATCGGGACACTGCTCTCTGATATGAAGGAGAATGGATATGCAGATGTGGTCATCCGGAAACATAATATGCTGGCATTGAACACGGCTTGTGTAGAGTGCGATTATTATGAGAATCCGGATCGGATGAAAGTGCTTATGGAGGGTGGAGAATATATGGCGCAGTACAGCTGGGCAGAAACTATATAATGATGTCGGGATTGTGGGAGCGTAAATCACCTGACAATCCGCAGACATCATATCATCAAAGATCACAAGGGAGGGATGAACATGGCGAATCATAACGATCAGGTGAATGTGACAAATGATGGCGGAATATCGGCGGAGCTTGCCGGAGGACTGGTCAGAGAGGCAGAACACAGAGAAGCGGCAGCCAGGATTGCCAGACAGCTGCAGAATCTGTCACGCACTTTTGAACAGTCACAATATATCGATGAAATGGCTCTGGTAGCCGGTCTGCAGCTGAGGGATGAATTGAAACGTCTCAGAGAAAAAGGAGATCCAACGCTACTATACGAACTGGAGCAGCTTCCGGAGTTTAAGGAAAATCGTAATGTATATCAGGGGCAGGCGAATCTGGCAGAGATGGCAGAAGTTGGAAAAGAAGCATTTCGTAATCTGACAGATATCCGTGAGCAGGAATTACAGCAGGAACAAAAAGAGCGCCTGCTCCTGGATATCATGGTTGGAGAAGCGGCCAATGCCATGAAGATACATAAGGAACTCGAAGAGGCACGGCATACGCTGGAAAAGCAGCAGGATAGCCAGCGAGCAACGGAGGACTTTCGTGATTTTTTCCGCGGAACAGAAGAGGTGGAGGCACTTGCACAGGAGACACAGGCAGAACTGGGTGTCAGATTTGGCAGTGATTTTTCCAGTCAGAGGACTTTTATTGATGTCTTCAATGCAGCCAGCGAGAAAGAATCATCGCGCCAGATAGAGAAGAGTAAAGAACTCGAGAAGCAAAAAGAAAAAGAACAGGAGCAGCATGTTTTGACAACGGAAGACAGAAAAAGAAAGCTTGTCAGAGATACTGCTATGTCACGATAGGGACAAAGAGGTGACGGAATGACGTTAACACAGATTTTTCATATATCACTGGAGGCATGGGGAGGGATATTCTGCTTCATTGCTGCAATCGGCATAGGAATATCTAAGAACAGACCAGAAGATAAAACGGTCATGATGATGGAATTTACGACAGCTCTGCTCTTGTGGATGGATGCAATAGCCTGGGGAACACGGGGGGCTTCTGGAACTTTCGGATATCTGGTTGTGCGGATATCGAATTTCAGCGTATTTGTGTTTACTTATTATCTTTCAATCGAGTATACGAATTATGTAGTTGCATTGCTGAAAGGCAAGAGTGGGTTCCCGATTTATACATGGCTGTGGGCTGGATATATGCTGAATCTGTGTGGTATTACACTGGTGATATATAATTTGTTCAGTGGTATGTTTTATTATTTTGATGCACAGAACTATTATCACCGTGCTGATTCCTATAACCTGCTGATACTAGTTGGATTCATGGGTGTTGTGATAAATTTCATGCTTCTGATCTTTAACTATGAACATTTTAGATCTGGTGTGTTCTGGACATTGTTGTCCTATCTGATTTTTCCGGTTGTAGGGGGCGTCATTCAGATGTATCACTATGGGGTGGCTATCCTGAACATCGCAATCGCACTATCCATGCTTCTGATCTTTCAAATCTGGCTGAATGAAAAGAACCGTCAGAGACAGAGCATGAGGAACCAGCTGATTCAGCAGGATAAGAAGATTGCACAGATGCAGCAAGATATCATGCTGTCACAGATTCAGCCACATTTCCTGTATAATTCACTGTCAGCGATCGCAATGCTTTGCGAGAAGAATCCACCGCAGGCAAAGAAGGCTACGATCGCTTTTGCAGATTATCTGCGCGGTAATATGGATGCATTGAGCAACCAGAAGATGATTCCATTTGAAAAAGAACTGACCCATATTGAAAATTATCTCAATCTGGAGCAGATCCGCTTTGGAGATGATCTGGAGGTAATTTATGATATAGAGACAGTAGAATTTCAGGTGCCGGTATTGTCGGTGCAGCCATTGGTAGAGAATGCTGTCAAGCATGGGATTCGACGAAAAGGAACGGTCGTGATCCGCTCTCAGGAAGATTCGAAAGAGTATTTGATCCAGGTGATCGATGATGGTCGGGGATTTGATCCGGAGAAGACGGCAACAGACAGAAAATCAGATCCAAAACGCAGTCATGTGGGGGTTGCAAATGTAAAAAGCAGACTTATGGAACTGTGTCAGGGTACACTCGAATATTCCAGTGAGCAGGGCAAAGGAACGGTTGTAACCCTGCATATACCGAAAAATTGAATCAATCCATAATTGATTAGACTTTTGTCTAACTTTTGTCTATACGCTTATGATATACTGACACCATCAAATAAAACAAATAATTTATAACAAAGTGGGAGGAATACAAAATGAAAGTGCTTGAGAACATGATAAATATGAAAGATAGAGCTATGACGAAAGTGAATACGATGTGTATTGGAATGTCTATCGCGATTACCACGGCTATGATGCCTGCTACTGCAAATGCTTCAGATCTGGACGTGTCAAAAGCGACAACAACCATCACAGACATGATTGCAAGCTTGCTTTCACCGCTACTGACTATCGTTGGGGCTGTCGGTACATTGTATTGTGTATTGCTTGGTGTGAAATTTGCCAAGGCAGAAGAGCCACAGGAACGTGAAAAGGCTAAGACGCATCTTAAGAATGCGATTATCGGTTTCGTTCTGATATTTGTCCTGATCGTAGCCCTGAAACTGATGATGCCACAGTTTGAAAAATGGGTGAACGGCAATACAGGACTTAGTATTTCTACGAACTAATCAGTGAATAAGAAAGGCAGAACCTATGAAGAGAAAGACAAGATGCATGATATGTGCAGGGCTGATGATAAGCCTGATAATGGGATCTGGCTATTATGAAGTTACACCGGTCGAGGCAGCCGGTGTTTCTTCGGATACAGAATACTATCAATGGCACCGTGCATATACGCCAGATGATCTAAAAAAGTACACAGACTCATCTGGCAATACGACAGACTATCAAGGAAAGTGGGTGCCGATTGTCATTGTGGCATGCTATGGGGATCAGAGCAATCCTACGATGTATTATTGGAACAGGAACACGCCAACCAATTCTTTTGATGGGGATGAAGAGTCATATCCTTATATGACTCCAGTGGACGATACATCGTCCACTGGTATCTATCTGCAGAATGCAATCAAGAATAAGCAGGAAGACAGCTTTATTACCAAAGGAGATATGGGAGCTATGCATATGTATTATCATGGCTATTCGACTTCGATACGTAAAAGTTATTGGGCAAATGAGAATGCAAGTATTGGTCTGACTGCTGATGCGTGGTCGCTGACAAGCGATGATATAGAGGCTTATTCTTCTGATGCTCCGGAGAGAGTCTGGGGACTTATGAATCATTCAACAAGGATTGGCCTGGATTTGAGTAATGTCATTACATGGAAAGGTACCGAGGGAGTGCCCCAGACAAAAAGTATCCATGATTCACAGACATTATTTGAACAGGCATGGACATTCACACAGGATAGGACGAACGGTCAGTTCCTGATCTTTAATAAATTTGGATGGCCGTCAAGTGATTATTTGAAAGGTTTTACCAGTAGTGCCTACATGCCTACGATTGGTGCGGCATTTACCTGGAATTGGACTTATGGACCTTCGGAAGAGGACAGACATGTACTTATGACGCCGAAGGATGCGGCGGCATATACTGCTCAATGGCAAAGTACTGGTGTCAGTGGTTATGTATATATTAAAAATGATGATGCACTGAGGGAAGATGTTCTTGCCGAGTATTATGACGCATATGATGAAGCCGGTTCACGCGCCAGTTTCCGCGTATATGTAGGAGAACCTGTCACTACCGAACAGGTATTGAAGAAACAGACCGTGGCAGATGGAAGCACATTGAAAGTCGGCTATGGTAATGTGCTGAAAAGTGAAAGCACGATCGAGGTGCAGGAAGGAGGCACCCTGATTGTCCCGGAGAGCAGCCTGTTCTATCTGGATGGAACGATCTACCTAAATGGCGGAACTATGATCGTTGAGAAGAATGCATGTATCACCAGCGAGGAATCGACACAGGTACGGCAGACGGATCAGGATATAGGAACCGGTTACAAGGGAAGAATAGAATGCTATAATGGAGGCAAGCTTGTCATCCAGGACGGTGCAAAAGTATATCTGGATCAGGGATTGCAGATGGAGACAGGTACTTGTGTGAATAATGGAATACTGGCATTGAACCAGCTTCTTTATCTGTCGGATTCCCGATTGCAGATCCAGCAGAATGGATATCTGTCACTTGGCTTCTCATATGGTAAGATGTCACAATTCTTTATGCTGGAGACACAGCATGCGAGTGGCAATCTTTATACGGACGAGAATAAATGCAATTATCGTCCGGGTGTAATGCAGCTTAATGTGGATAACAGCAAGGTGATATTACAGGGAGAAAAAGTGTCGGATCGCATCGAGATGAGCACACTTGAGTATGAATTCCTAAAACAGACATCTGATTCACAGTTGGATGGCTTCCTTGACAGCTGTGTGCTGTTTGCGGATAGTAATTACCCGAAAGAGACGACCGGATGGGAACTGGTAACAGGCAAATCGGGAGACAGCGGCAAGAGTTCATCGAATAAGACAGTGGGTATCCGTACCGATTACAAGTCGGAAGGTACCTATACTTCTATATCTGTTGGCGAAAACCTTCTGAAAAAAGGTTATGTTGTATTAAAAGAGAAATAGTCAGGAGATGACAATATGTTGAAAAAGCTGAAAGAAAAGCTGAAAGAAGAATGGGAAAGACTGGATAAGAAGCTTCTGGGATTTTATGTGGTGTTCTGGATTGTCGGAACGGTGATCTTGGGATATATCGTGCGTCTTCTGCTTGCCAATATAGGCAATATGTTTACCGGAGATCCCTTTAACTGGGATGTACATCTGCTTCTGGAGAGACAAACATATGGAGTCGGTATCGTGGTGGAGGTTCTGCTCTGGGCTGTGTTCTGGGCGGGAACTACCCGTTCGGGAGATGCCTCAAGAGCGGCACGTTTTTTTGGAAGAGGCAGAGGATATTCTGTGAAGAACTCACCGCTTGAGAACAGTCGATTTATGACGGATACAGAAAGAGATAAGTTTTTTCCGGCATTTACATATAAGACGATTGATAAACTCAAGAAAGATGGAGTTCCAGTAAGGGCCTTTCTTGATAAGAAAGGTAATCTGCAATGCAACTTCATGGGTGGAGTGCATTCCCTTGTAATTGGTTCTACCGGTTCTGGTAAAACAACGACATTTATCAATCCTATGATACAGCTCTTGGCAGCTTGCAACTGCGGGAGCAGTATGATTATGACAGACCCGAAAGGAGAACTTTTTGATCTTCATTCTGCTTATCTGAAAGAAAGGGGATATGATGTTCAGCTTCTGGATTTGCGTGATACCTACCAGTCTAGTCGTTGGAACCCTTTAGGGGCTATCTGGGATATGTATCAGGATTATATTAAGGCTGGAGAAGGTATCAAGGCTCACAGAGACAGCATGAGTGATTACCCGGATCTGAAACAGCCGGATGGGCCGGCAAATGACGGAGAACTCTGGTGCGAGTGGCAGGGCAAGGCTTATGCTGATATTACACATTGCCAGGATGATGTTTCCGTTGCCAAGCAGCGTATTTACGATGAGATGTACGAGGATCTGAACGACCTTATCTCGGTTATCTGTCCGGTCGAGAATGAAAAAGACCCTGTATGGGAGAAGGGAGCCCGGTCAATTATTATGGCTACTTGTCTTGCTATGCTGGAAGACAGTGAGGATCCTTCCCTGAGCATGACCAAGGATAAATATAACTTCTATAATATTAATAAGGCCATATCGAACAGTGAAGATGAATTTGGTGCACTGAAAGAGTATTTTGAAGGACGCAGCCCGCTATCTCAGGCTGTAACGCTGTCGAGACAGGTTCTGTCAGCAGCAGATGCGACACTTTCCAGTTATATGTCCATCGCTTTTGATAAGATGAACATGTTTAATGACCGTGGTCTCTGTGGTCTGACATCTGCTACAGATATCCATGCGGAGCAGTTTGCAGAACGCCCGACGGCATTGTTCCTAAAGATTCCGGACGAGAAAGATACACGACACGGTCTGGCTGCAGTATTCGTGCTTTGTATCTACAAAGCATTGATCAAGGTGGCAAGTGCGAGAGCAGATTTGTCGCTTCCGCGTAATGTCTACTTTATTCTTGATGAGTTTGGTAACATGCCAAAGATTGAGAAGTTTGACAAGATGATCACAGTAGGACGTTCACGTAAGATCTGGTTCAACATGGTTGTACAGAGCTACAGTCAGTTGAACAATGTATATGGCGAGAAAGTGGCTGATATCATTAAATCTAACTGTGGTATGAAGATGTTCATCGGTTCCAATGATATTGGAACCTGTAAGGAGTTCAGTGAGCTATGCGGTAATATGACAGTGCGTACAAACAGTACAAGTGCACAGGTTGGTTCGAAGGCCGGCGATATGAATGTATCTACACAGACTCAGGTTCGACCGCTGATCTATCCATCTGAACTGCAGAAACTGAATAACAAAGAATCTACCGGTAATGCTATCATCGTAAGTTTTGGTAACCATCCGCTTAAGACAAAGTATACACCGAGTTATAAGTGTCCGCTCTATAAGATTGGACGTATGGAAATGGATGAATTCCGCAGCCACATGTTCCGTGCAGATGAAGTGTACTATGATCTGCGGCAGCGAAATTCAAAGATTCTGGGAGAAGCACAGTGATAATAAGAATGATCAATCAACAAAGGAAAAAACTGCATAGATGGATGTATGGCTTAGGTGTAGTGCTTGTGACAATGATATTAACAGTCACCGGGCTCTCGGTACAGGCAGAAGAGTATTCTTCAGAGATCACTCCTGAGATGGAACTGGCAGGGATGGAAGGGGAGTCAGATGGAGAAGCAAGTACATCAGATAACTCCGATCGTGTGATGATCACAGACACTTCCATGTATGACAGACAGCTGGGAACCTACATCTATTCTACGGGTGAGGGATATATATATACGAATGTACTGGATGGGATGATAACAAGGGACAGTGTAACGATCACAGCTGACTCTGGAATAGACTTTACGATATATAAGGATGGCGATGCTGTGAGTCTCACAGATAAAAATACGGTTAAGGGCACCGGTAGTTATACGGTAGTCTATTCGAAGTCCGGCAGTAAAACAGATATACTGTCATTCACTATCGTAGGAAAGTCCATACGTGAGCCGGAGTCTTATGATCTTCCGACAGGCTGTATTGCGTCTTCTGTTACACTGGATAATGAAAAAATATCGGTCTCGGACCGTAGTATTGATTTATCAAAAGAAGGAGATTATCATATAGAATATCTGTGTGTACGGAATAATATCTCCTACACGCTTGATGTGAACGTAGATCGTACTGCGCCAACTCTAAAGTTTAAGGGGCTGAATGGAAGCAAGAAAGTCCGTGGGGCAGTGACGATTCAGGACTATGAAAAAGATGCAACTTTAACAATACAAAAAGATGGCAGTAATATCTCTGCACGCAAGGAGCTAACCCAGGCAGGGGCTTATACCGTGCGTATTGCGGATGAAGCCGGTAATGCTTCGATCTATTCCTTTTATATCCTATTCTATCTGAATACAGGAGGGGTTGTATTTGTGATACTTTTGATCGTAGCTTTGATAGCACTTGCTGTATATCTGTACATTTCCCGCAAAAAGTTGCGGGTACGATAAGGTGGTGAGAGTAAGATGTTTGACGGTTTGATCCGTAAATGGTGGACATTATTATACAATCTGACTAAAATGATCGCTTGGTTGCTAGGCTTGTTATATGATTTCTTTTCCAAAGCAGTAGGACTGGATACAGTTGATTATGGTGGGAAGAAGATGACACTGCTGAATGTGATATTCCGCAATTCCGTTGTCAGCCGTGCCTATTGGACAATGGCGATTATCGGTATTGGACTGTGCTTTTTTTTCACGATCCTTGCTGTCATCCGCAAGATATTTGATGATACAGATGAGGTAAAATCCTCACTGGGACAGATGCTGACACAGAGTTTGAAAAGTATCATCCTGATCTGTACGATGAGCCTGATCATGTCCCTTGCGTTGTCTTTTACTGCATCTTTGATGCAGGGAGTGCAGATTGCTTTCTTTTCCAACACACAGGAACCAACCGAAAGTGACCCAAAGACATTCAGTAAGACAGAATATGCTACCATGGCACGTGTGATGAATACGATTGGCAATTATTCCCTAAATCCTTCCTATGACAGCCGTTATAATATCAACAGCTGTTATAATGCGATTCGAGCTGATCTTGCGAAGCTAAAAAGCGAAGGGACGTTTGGGGTGAGGTATGAGACACCAGATGTGATCAATAATAAGTCGCATTACTGGCAGGAAGCATTGCAAAAGATTGTGATCGCAGCACCTTCGCTGGACGAAGATGTCACGATGGATGAATATAACAAAGCACTGGCCACAGCAATCGAGGATGTTATGGATAATCTGCGCAATAATAAGCAGTTCCAGCCGTTGAAGGAATATGCATGCTCGAGTACTGCAGATGACAGTGCTAATATCGAACTGGATCGTGTAGCATTGCTTGTTGGTACGCTGGATGCGTCATATGATGCAGACTATAATGGCAATAAAGCATCAATCAAGGATATGCTGCGTTCACCATTTTATTATAATACAGCAGATCATGACTTGTATGACACAGACACGATGTGGTCATTCTTTGATCTGTCAGAATATCATTATGTATTTGTCCTGTTCATGATCCTCATTATGATATGGGATATGGCAGGTATCCTGTTGACGACAATCGCTCGTATCTTTAATATGGCGGTGCTCTTTATTGTTTCACCTCCATTCATTGCGATGTCGCCACTTGATAACGGTGCGAAGTTTAAACAATGGAAGACTTCTTTTATGATCCAGTGTTTCAACGTGTTCGGTACACTCGTTGCGATTGATCTGATTGTAACATTTATACCGATCGTGATGAGTAATGACCTTCAGATATTTGATAACACGATCGCTAACTATCTGGCAAAGCTTGTAATTATCTGGGGAGGATTATCAGCAGCTAAGAAAGCAGCTAACCTTGTCAATGGTATTCTCGGCGAGAATGCAGGTATGACATCGGCAGATTCACTCAAGATGGATGGCGCAGCTGGAGCGATGACAGGAGTCATTGGCTCTGCTGCCGGATTTGCTGGTTCAGCTGCAGGTTGGATGACTGGTGCTAAATTCCTTAAGATGGGAGCAGAGCTGACCGGACAGAACTTCAAAGACCGTTTCCGTGACAAGCTACCATTCCATGCTAAAAGAGAGCAGAAATCAGAAAAGATGGGTTCGCAGGAGGCATTCGATAAGCTGAAAGAGATGGGCTATGGAGATCTTGGAGGACTTAATGACGATGGTGGAGGCGGTGACAAGAACAAGCCGGCACCATCCAAATTTGCCGGTAATGACCATTTGGATAAAGATTCGGAATAGAGCGTTAGCCAGGGAGTTGATCCTTCTGGCTATATGATATGTAACTGTATAGTAGACACAGGTGATGAGAGGATGCAGCTATGCGTTTAATACCAGGAAAAACAAAAGTTAAAATTGAATTATTTAAGGGAGTTTCGTTGTGGGATGTGCTCATTGCGCTGGTTGGTGTCGCAATGATGGTTGCGGTATTGCTTTCCAGTCTCCCACATCGTTTCTTCATAATTCTGGTGGTTTTATTTGTCTTTGCTGCATTGCTGGCAAGAATAGATGCAGCACCTAATTATGTGCTGTTGCTACACGTTATGCGGCACTATACCGGCAAACGTTATTTTGAGCGTGTGCTGGATGATGACATGCTTCTTATGCTGAACGGTAAAAAGTCACGAGAGGAGATTCTTGATGAGCTGTTTGGCAAAGATGACGAAGAAGATGATAACGATGACGAAGAGAAACGACTCACGATTGGTGAGAGGAAAGCAAAATGGCAGGAAGAGACTGCGTTGCGTAGGGAAGAGAACAGGATCTTAAAGGATGAGAATGCTTCAGAAGAAGAAAAAGCGGAGATCCGGAAGACCCGTGTTGCGAGAAATACTGCTAAAAAGAAGGCGAATGCTGGAAAAAAGGCTGATCAAAGGAACAATGAAATCATGGATGAGATCATTCCATTCACTGATATCAGAAACAACCAGATCAATTATGATGGCAAATATTTTGGTGCTGTTCTTGAGATTTCTCCGGTTGAATTTCGCTTTTTCTCGCAATATCGACGCAATAAATCAATCGAAGGCGGTATTGGTAGAATTCTTCATAGCCTGAATTCAGAATATTCTGCTAATATTGTTAAGATTGACCGTCCGATTAATTATGAAGAATATCTGGAACGTGAATATCAGAAGGCAGATAATCTGAAGCGTTCTTTTGAAAGTGGTCTCCTGAATGAAGAAGAATTGCAGGCACGTGTCGATGTGCTGTATGACAGACTGAATGATCTAGAGAAGCTTTGCTACAAAGATCCGGTCATTGCACCATATTATTATCTTGTACTTTATGAACATGATAGGAAACAATTGGAGAATGAGATCCGTAATGCGCAGGATGCACTTAACTACGGCGAGATAGAAGCCAGACGTCTGAACGACAAAGAACTTGCACTGTTTCTCAAATATACAAACGAGATTGATTTTGACGAACATGAGATTGATAAGATCCGTCCTGAGGATTATGCGACTTATGCGATGCCCAAAACGGTCGAGATCCGTCCGCGTACAGTACTGGTCAATAATGTCGAGACCTTCCACATGCGCATCTGTGCATATCCGACTATGGTAGATGACGCATGGTTGGCAACCGTGATGTCTATGCCGGCGACTAAGGTAGTTGTCAAATGCAAGCCGATGGAACGTGATAAGGCGATACATGCTATCGACCGTTCTCTGGGAGAACTTCGTGGACAGCTCTTTACAACAGGAATTGATTCCAAAGCGATGGAGCTGCAAGAGCATATCCGGTCGCTTGGAGATCTTATCGCTACTCTGCAGCAGGAGAATGAGACGCTGCTTCAGGTTAATATCTATATTACTGCATATGACCTGACAGCTACAAGAAATAATCCTAAGATCATACAACCGCCACCGTCATTAAGAGCAACTTACGGCAATATGAAAAAGACCGTCCGCAGACTCTACCATGAGAATGGATTCCGTGTGACGGGTATGGATTTTGATCAGTCGGAAGGATTTATAGGTTCTCAGATCAGTGGATGGGATCCAATGCTGAATCAGGCACGTGGGATTCCGAGTAATTCGGTGGCTGCATCATATCCGTGGGTATTTGCAAATGTATCGGATGTTGGCGGTATCCGTCTTGGAAGTAGCGAAGGAGTTCCGGTATTTCTAGATTTCTTCCGCAGAGACACAGAACGTGTGAATTCCAATATGGTAATCGTCGGTAAATCCGGTTCTGGTAAATCCTATGCAACGAAAGATATATTGACGAATCTTGCTGCAGAAGATGCCAAGATTTTTATTCTGGATCCAGAGAATGAATATGCGAATCTTGCAAAGAACCTTCATGGTAAGTTTATCAATGTAGGGAATGCACAGCAGGGACGTTTGAATCCATTTCATATTATTACTGCAGTGGATGATGACGAATCAGACAGTGCAGCAGTAACCGGAAGCTATGCGACCCATCTGCAGTTTCTGGAAGAATTTTTCCGACAGATTCTTCCGGATTGCGATAAGGATGCGTTGGAGTATCTGAATAATCTGGTTGACCGTATGTATACGAACTTTGGTATTACAGCAGAGACAGATCTGTCTGTATTGGGACCTGAGGATTATCCGATATTTGACGATCTCTATGATGTGATACTGGCAGAGTTCCAGCAGACACAGAATGATTATATCCGTACCATTCTCCGTTCGCTGATGAATTATATAGCCAAGTTTTCGACAGGCGGACGTAATGCCAATATCTGGAACGGACCGTCAACGATTACGACAGACGAGAACTTTACCGTATTTAACTTCCAGAGCCTCTTGGCTAATAGGAATGGAACCATTGCGAATGCACAGATGCTTTTGGTTCTCAAATATATCGATAATGAGATCATTAAGAACAGGGATTATAATATACGTTACAAGTTGAACCGCAAGATCGTTGTAGCCATTGATGAGGCGCACGTATTTATTGACAATAAGTTCCCAGTTGCGCTGGATTTCATGTTTCAGCTAGCCAAACGTATCCGTAAATATAACGGTATGCAGATTGTTATCACACAGAATATCAAAGACTTTGTCGGCAGTGAAGAGATTGCAAGAAAATCAACGGCTATCATCAATGCTTGCCAGTACAGTCTGGTATTTGCACTGTCACCGAATGATATGCAGGATCTGTGCACATTGTATGAAAAAGCAGGTGGCATCAATGAGATGGAACAGGAACAGATAATGATGGCACCGCGAGGTCAGGCATTTACAATCATGGGACCGACAAGTCGTTCGATGTTCCGGGTGGATGTTCCGGAATCCGTTGTGGAGATGTTCAGTTCTTCCGAATATAAGTCACAGTATTTCAATGGAGAAGAAGGTGCTGCGAACTGGGAGATATTCATTGGTGACAGCAGAGAGCGGTGGAAGGCGAATCGTCCGATTC
Organism: bacterium; assembly: GCA_963592205.1. Classification (GTDB taxonomy): domain Bacteria; phylum Bacillota; class Clostridia; order Lachnospirales; family Lachnospiraceae; genus Claveliimonas. The sequence continues at coordinate 22,111 of CAVAVU010000111.1, read as the reverse complement.
GGCGGGAACAGGCTGCCAACGTGGTACACACGATGCGGAAGGTGACATTCACGGAACTGACTCCGGAGGAAGCTATAGAGCAGAAAATTGGCAGAGATGTCGAAAAAATCATGGATGGTACAGATGTTATTCAACCAGAATCGGAATCAGACGGTGTGACGGAAGAAAAAACGTCGCATGTGACATTTACAGAATTACCGGAAGAGCCAAAGGCAGAACCAGTGTCAGAAGAACAGCCACAAAGTAGCAGACAAGAGCCTACACAGCTTGAAAAGATGCTGACACAGGCACTGGGACAGTTCTCATATGAGTCGATAGCTGAACAGATCAGACAGGCAGTACGTGAGGAGGTACAACGTGAGTTGTTGAATCTGACCGGACAGGTGGGAACAGCCACCGCTGCTTCCGCAGTGAGAGCAGAGGCTGTAGATAAACCGAAAGAGAAAGAAGGCTTCAACTTTGAAGCTGAGCCTGAGGAAAAAGAAGACTTTGATTTTGATGATGATCTGGAGAAAGACGAAGACTTTGATTTTGATGACATACCGGAAGAGGATGACGATTTTGACTTTGACGCTGAACCGGAAGAGGACGATACGGATGTGGCTGATAATGACTTTACAGACGATCAGTATACGGACGGAACGGATGATGATCTGGGTGACTATGAGATGTCTGAAGAAGAAGAGGAAGAGAATGTTATGGATATTTTCGCAGCCCTGATGAAGCAGGCAGGTTCCATGGAACACAGTAATCCGATCGAGATGATGGAAGTATACAATGAGAAGATTGTAGATATATCACTTGAGGAATTAGCTTCTTATATTTCGGCGAAACGTCAGGAAAAAGGAGGAAACGCTAATGGAAATTAAATTGATCAATCACGGAGATCGCGGTGAATTACTGCTGATCGGACGTCTGGATTCGATGACAGTCGGTGATGCCGAAGCAATATTTAATCAGGTTAGTGAACGTTTCATGGAACTGACACTGAACATGGATGAACTAAACTATATTTCTTCTGCAGGCTTGCGTATACTGAAGAGGCTGTATATGACAATGAACAAAAAAGGTGGAAAACTTGAACTGATCAAAGTTAAACCAATGGTTATGGAAGTGTTTGAGATGACAGGATTTTCCGGCTTACTTCGTATCATCTGAGAGAAGGGGATAGACAATGAAAAAAACTAACATAATACACCGTCTGTTTGCTTGTGTTCTTGCTATCTCGTTTCTGGTGGGAGCAGTTCCTTATCAGGCAGAAGCAAAGTCAACAGAATCATCAGCGAAGTTGTATGCGGTTGAGATTACAACAGGGGCTGCTGGCGTGGATGTGAGTAATCTCCAGTCGATCATCATTAATTATAAGAGTGATGGAAAGAGTCGTTGTTATGTTGAAAATATGAACAATCGCAAAGATTCTACTACAGGCACTTATTTGAACCTTGCATTGTATGGTAGAGATTCTGATTCAGATGTGGCCGATTATGATGTGAATTGTAAAAAGTGGGTTAGTACATATTTGTCCAGTTATGTTGCTTATCAGACCCAGACATTTTTCTTCAGACCATATGATACGATTGATACGATTGAATCGATTCAGATTCTGACTGCTGACTCCGGTTCATGGGAAATCCAGGGAATGCGTGTGATCGAGGTGAAAGAAAGCAGTCTTGGAGCCAAGCAGATATCTAAGTCTTCGCCGATAGCCATACCTTGCTATTCCGGCACGCGTCTTGCTGAGATGTCCGGCAACCTCAATTTGCAGTGGGGACAGAGTAAGTTGGTTACGGTGAAAGCGAAAACGAGTAAAGCAGATGCATATTTGGAGACAATGAACGATGCCTATCAGAGCTATAAAAAAAGTGATGATAATTACTGGCTTCAGTTGAAGATTGCGGATGAGTATATGGCTGGTCTGGAATCGATAGATCTGGCTGATCAGAAATCGGTTGCGACAGATATGCTTCTGGCAACGATTTACTATAAGGATATCTATGGAGATACTCGCGTGGCACAAATTCCAGTTCTTTCCAGTCTGGTGAAAGAAGCAGGTAAAAATGTAGATGCGATCAAGGCACTGGCACAGCAGGGCAATACACTGATGGTATCCTGCAAGCTGCCAGGATTCTCAGAACTGATCACAGATGCGAAGAGTGGCAATAGTGGTGTAAAACTTACATTATCATATTCTAAGACTGTGGATCAGTGCTATATCAATGAGGAGTCAGATGTCGATCAGCTTAGTTCCGGCAGTACAGAGAAAACGGTCGTGACCAGAGCAGACAGCATGAGAGATCAGTTATCCTTGACGGGTATCGCATTATACAAAGCATCTGAAGTAAGCGTGAGTACAGATGTATCAGGAGGAGAACTTGCCTTTAAGGTATCAGGAGGAAGCAGTAAAAGTGCTGTTCCTGAATATTATTACAGTTATAAGAATTCGTCCGGTAGAGCGATCACATATGGCGAAGAACAGAGTTTCGCCATGCAGGATAACCGTACGGAAAAGAAAACAATCAGTAGTGACAGTACGGCAGATGTATCGAACCTTTATCTTGTAGAAATAGATACTTCAGATGTCAGCGGCGCAGCCAGTGCAGGGGATCTGTCTGTAAGCTTCTCCTACACAGCATACGGAAGTGTTGCTACTTCAGATCAGAGTGCGGGTGAACAGACATCTGCGGTGACGGAGTCAACGACTTACGATGTTAGAACAAAAGTAAGAGAGTTCTATGGATACTGGCCGGCACTTCAGGGTGATACATCGGCGCAAAGCTACATGGAAGACTTTGGTTATTACAAAGGGATGTTAGGAGGCGGCAAGTTGCAATTCCTGATATCGCTGTCGAATGTCGATACATTCCAGAGCATGACGCTGACATTAAAGAATGGACAGCAATGGCAAGCTTCCGGTGTTAAAATCTCACGTGTGACAGGATTAAAACACAGAACTCTTACCTTAGAAGATGTGAGTATGATTACGGCTGATAATCAGAGCCTTACTGTAAACCATTCAATCAACAGAGAGGTTACTTCCACAGAACTGGCTTCCGCAAGCCAGGCTATATTATTCCGCTCAGGAGAAAGCAAGACGATCAACTTTTCTGATTCGCAGAGTACCGTGGATGATTCAGATACTACGGAAGTACTGGATCCTACGATCGAGGAGATGACTTACGAGGAAGCATGCAAGAATAAGGGATATAATAAATCTAGAGTTACCTATGACGTGGATGTGACAGTTGCCGGATCTAATGGTTCCGATTCTGCAAATGGAGACAGTGGTTCCAAGAACCTGTTCTATTTCAAATTAAACTTTGAGAATGGAAGCAGTGCTTATGTGCTGGCCAACCAGCAGCTCTCCAGTGACGGATTCCGTGCAGGAGAAACAGAACGCTTCTCCATTGCGATGAACCAGAGTTATGGAGAACTGATATCTGTGGATATCATCCCGGATGATTCGTCGTCCAACAGTGATATCTACGATAAGCTTAATATTGATAAGATTCGGGTAACACGTAATAATAATACTGCGGTCAGCCGTACATGGGAGATTACGAGTCCGGGATGGGTAGGAGTCGACTACAAAGAAGAGGCTGATACAGAAAAAAGTGGGCGTTATGAAGGTGAGATTGCACAGAGTTATCAGGTGGATAACTCAACATATGGTCTGAGACTGCTATTTGCTATTACGACCGGTACTTATGATAAAGGCGAGAAACAATTCCATGGCACGGTACAGGCGACTTTACGATATACGGATTCATCGGGGCAGACGCAGACACTTAATTTTGACCTGGTAAAACGGTTGTATGATTTTGCGGGACTTACGCCGTCTGAGGCCAATAGTGAAAGCGCGTATTATACATCAGATACATCGACAATGTTCCGCGGAGGATCATGTGACAGATTTTATTTGAATCTGTCAGATGTGAAGTCGGTGGATAGTTTGAAACTGACAGTTCAGGATGAAGAAGGAACGACCTGGAAGATCCAGAATGTCGGAGTGTCACTTGTGACAACAAGCAAGATCTTGTATATCAACGATCGTGGTGAGTATGATTATACCGGCGAAAAAGAAGAATTAACGTCACAGGCGAATGAATCTGAGCCGGCTTATACGATCAATACTGCCAAGGGGTCGCAGACGGATGTAACGATCAATTTCAAAGGTAATGAGATCAGCATCAATTCGTCAAACTCCGACAGCAATCAGGCGGATACAACGATCACACGTAAGCCTTCCGGTACGAACGATACAGTAAATCTCTTCGTTCAGCCGAAACTGTCGAATGGTCAGCAGCTGAGCAACTTCAGTGTTAAGACGGAATTGAACTATGTTAATTCATTCGGAAGATACTTTATTAACGGAATCTCAGATATGAAGGTCAGTGGAAACGGTTATTTTGCAGCGGGTCTGTCAGTGACAAACTTTGCACAGTTAAAGAGAGCCAGAGTAATAGCAACGGCTAAGTCCGGCACGAAAGAGTTGTATGGTGATAAACTGATCGTCCAGCATGTCCGTGCAGGAACATTGCTGAACACCTATGAGGTTGATAATGAAAATACAAAACTGTCGGAATCATCATACAGTGACCAGATCACAGAGATTACGAACAAAGAAACGCAGGCAGTGACGTTGTACTTTGGAGATGCAACGCAGAAACAGATATTGGAAGAGTCAGGTAGGAATGTGGCTGTATCCATCGGATTTAAGACTTCACTAGGAGATAATGATCAGACCTATCATTCGCCATATGTATATCTGACGGATGAACAGTATGAGATGCTCACGCATAATATGATGGCTGAGGTAGAATTCCACATTCCATATATTAAGGAGATCACAGATATCCGTATCGCAGGAATTGATGATGTAGAAGCAGTAGTCGAGAGTGCAACGGTCGGAACGTATACGAATGACGGAAGTGCTGACATCGAGAAACCGGTAGCGGATGCCTCAGAAGAGACCTGGAAGACTTACGAGAGTTCAGTGAAAAAGGCTAAGGATTCACGCACGCTCACAGGATGGTACAGCTTTGGCATCAATGCACAGTTGAACAATGAAGCGCAGACATTTACACCGACGAATACCAATACGGCAGAAGTAGGTGCACTTGTTCCGGTAACACTGACACTGAAACCACAGGATACTGGCATGGATTCTGACATTGATCTTGCACTGACGGTTCATTATATTTCGGATTCGGATGGTACAGAACAAACCAAAGTGATTCCAAGTGTAAAACAGTGGGTTGACGACAGCAGTATCTTTACATCAGATGATCCTGTATCATTGTCACTCATGCTAAGTGATGTGGCAGCAATCACAGGTGTAACGGTACGAACAACAGTATCAGGTACATCATATCCACTCGATAAGATGGTATTGTCATGGAACCGGTATGGAACATTGGGTTCAACCACCAGATCTGTCATGAAGACGATCAACGCACAGGGATATCAGATCAGTATGCTGAGCGGAACATTTACAGTGACAGCAACCAGCGTTCCGGCAGATGGAAGCCAGGGCATCACACTCCCGACAGATAATGTCACGGAGATGAACTTTGCATTAAGCAAAGGCGACGGGCTGTCTGTTACAGCGATATATTCTGCGACATCTTCGGGTGACAGAGTTACCTATGCACTCTATAAGAAAGAAAGTTCCGGAGCAGTATCAACGATCAGGAATGCTGTCAGCATTGAGGGATACGTGTATAAGGTTACAACAGACAATCTCGAAGCAGGTGATTATGAACTGCACTTCTTCAGCAGCATGTCACAGACCGAGTCTGTTGTGAAGTTCACACTGAAAGAATAACCATCAGATAGGACGGAGGAACAAAAAGTGGCAGAAAAAATAAAAGAGCTGATGCAGAAGCTGAAAGAAATCAAGATTGACCATAGCAAATTCAGTAATGCAGCAGAGAAGCTGAAAAAAGCTATACACAGGACTGGTAATACGTTGAAAAAGGCTATCCACAAGACCAGTGATGCGATAAATAAGACGCAGGTCTACGTGATAAATCATAAAAAACGCTGTATCGTGACAGGAGTCGCTGTCATCGCAGTCCTGACCTTTGGCTGGGTCATGTTCTATCTGTTTGGTGGATGGACAAAGGGAGGGGCATCTACAAGTGCTCCTTATCGCTGTCGTCTGCGCGGCAGCCACACTGTGGAGGTGCGTGTCAGCACAGAGAAGCTGAAAGCAGATGGCTTTACCATCCTTACGGATGATTCCAAACGGCTGAAAAGTAAGTTGAAGAGTAAGAGTGGCTCGGAACAGGTCTATCGTCTCAGCATAGGCAAAAAGACGGACCGTGTGTCGTGGAGTCTTGGATATTATGCGGATAAAGAAGCCAAAGAGAGGGATGAACGTTCCTATGTACTGACAGTGGATATTGTTAAGAATGAAAAAGGTAAGTACGTCGTATCCGCCAGTGCAGGGGAGAAGGCAGCAGTGAACTCTCTAAAGACTGATACCTGTGAGGTCAGATATCAGCTTGAAGGCAGTTATGTAGAACTGGAACTGACGAAGCCGGAGAATATCCACTGGTCAACAGAGTATGATAATAAGATTCTTTCTGTGGAAGATCTCTTTGCCGGAGACAGCACGACTACAGCCACAATCAGAAGCGTTGCTAAGGGAGAATGGAATACTACAGTGACATTCTATGATTATTACTATGGGGCGAATCAGGAAGAAGTCCGTGATGCTGAGATTACACTGCGATTAAAAGGAACCGGTGATAATGTCACAGAGGTGAAACTAAAAAAATAGCAAAATACATAGCAAGACCGATGATTCAGAAAAATCTGGATCATCGGTTTTGTGTTTTTGCAGAATTGACTTGTTTTGTCCTACTTTTGTCTAACCGTTTGTGTTAAGATAAACACATGGTACTAGGTGTTTCGTAAAGAAGGAGACTAATATGGATATTGAACAGTTAATTGCACTGCTTACCAGTAAGAAGAGTGAGCTGGATGCAGATCAAGAAAAGAATAAAAATGAACTGAAAAAGATTAATGAAGCATTGAAGGCGCTGGCAACAGAGGAAGGACGAAAAAAACAACAATTATATTTTGAAAAATTTAAGGCGAATAAAGAGTCGGCTCATTTAAGTGACTGGGGCGAACTAGTGAGTGATTATAATTTGAATCAAGACAATGTAGAAGAGAGATGTTTCTATATCACGAATGAAGGCGATATAAAGAAAGCAAGTATTGTCAATAAAAGCAGCAGACCACATATATGTGAGGAGTTGGAAAAATGTATGCAGGACGGTACGTTGTTCTTTCAACGTTCTCTGGATGGCACGAGTTGGAAGTTATACCAGACAGGGAATATCACCAGTACTATTCGAGTTGTGGGCTATGGGGACATGAAAGTTGATATGGGCATGACCGGACCGGTACGTATCGACGATGAGGAGAAACGTAATACACTTTTGGCAGAGCATCATCTTGGCGAGCAAGCACTAGCCCCATATAAAACCGGGGTGAACTATGTCTGGGATAAAAAAGTTGATTTATATTGCAGGAAGTATCAACGTATTGAAGATATGCTGAAACTTATGAATAATCTAAATGGGCAATATATCTTGGATCACAAGGATGAGGCACAGTGTTTGAACGAATATGTGAAGAAGAATCCACTGGCGCATATTGATGACCTGAATGCAGGGGATGGCGGATACGATGAAGAAGCGCTGGAGACACTGCTTATCTGTTCCAATATGGCACCAGAGGCTAGATCGCATCAGGTAGCAAATCAGGATCCGATGGCTGATGTCAAAGCAGTGCTGCCTATGACAGAGGTACAGCAAAAGCTCATCTATGATTACATGTATGGTGTAAAACTCAATCAGGATATGTATGCCATAAGGAATAACAGAGAAGTAATTTGTGTTGGATCAATTCTGGAAGGACGAAAAACACTAATACGCACTCTGAAGATTCCTGACGAGGCTGCTCGGACAGCAAAGCTTGGCGAGTTGGTCAGAAATGCTTTGAGAGAGTACGCAATCCAGCTTCGGGGTAGTAGGATCACTTCAGAGAATGTTTATGCAACTCCGTTTGTAATGCAGAGAATTCTGAAGATGTTAGATTGCAATGATGCACTTCGCAGTGCAGTCGGACTTACGAACGAGGAACGAAGCTATTATGAGGCAGCTGCCAGAGTGGCACAGTATCATCAGGATTATATGAAGATGATTGCTGAAGCGAAGCAAAATGGACATGTGCAGAAAACTCCGGAATTTGTGGGAGAGATGCTGACATATCAGCTGCTCAGCCAGATGGAGCTAAGGAACAAAAAAGTCCAGTCAGATACTTGTCCAAAGACTAAAATAGCGGCTAAAAGTAATAAGACTACTCAGTTATACAATATGAGCGGTTCTTTAAGCGAGGCTAAACATCTTGTTCCATCACCACTGATTCAGGTTGCAAGACATGAGGGTGGTCTGAAAAAATTAGTAGCAGATATGCAGATATATGTTCAAAAGCTGCCAATTTATCAGGAATATCTCGGAATGTCAGAAAATAATTTTATCGATAGAGTAAAGTTTGACATTAATGATGCTGTGATGGAAGAATTTCTGGAGCATATCGGCAACGAACGACAGAATTCGACGAATGGTATGGCAGATTGGTACATCGACACATTTATGGGATGGGAGCGGGAAAAAAAACACCTCAAGCCGATTGGTGATACCTCGAATACGCTGGCGGACAAAGTAAAAGAACAGCATAGACAGAGTGTGAAGGATGCCTCCAGACTGGAATCACCAAAAGATATCTTGCACATGCTCAGAAAGAATATAGATGCTGCATGGAGACTGGCTCATGGCGCATCCTTAAAAATGAAATGGATTGGCGATTACAAGAGGATGCACAGCAAACTTAAAGATATCCAGGGATATCTGGATGATCATAAGGGAAACCAGCAAGTGGATGTTCATAAACTGGAAACTATGATGAATGAGCTGGCAGAAGCCGCTCAGGATTACATCGCATATAAGCAGGGCATAGGATCGCATGCGGATATAAGCGAAGAAGCGCCTAGAGGATTGGGTGAGAATGGAAATAAGCGGTACAACGCTGCGTTGGATGTGCTTGCGGTGGCGCAGGATAGCATTAGCAAGCTGAACAAGGTTGCACGTTATACAGATTTCTTCAGCAGTTTCACCGGAGAAGGTGCGGAGAGCTTTGATGCTGAAAAGCTGACGAAGGTGGCAAGCACGCTTTATGTAAATGGTTCAAACTATATGCTCATGAAAGGCTGGACAGAACTTGACGAACTGAAGCTGGTAGAGATGTGCGAGGAGATGCAGTTTTATATAAATCATCCCAACGACTTTGTTTTACTTCGTAATAAGCCGAATGATCCGTTAGCATTATTTACACCTGTGATAATGAAGGGGATGCGTCCGGAAGATATTGCTGAGAGAAAAAAACGTGCGAATAAATTTAATAATAATAGAGATCGGAATCTCAAAGAGGTGAGGGAAGAAATTGGCAGAAATAAAGGGCTTGATCGACATGGAATCACAGGACTTTTAAGTGCTGATCAAAATTTGCATAGTGATTCTTTCTGGGAAGCAGTAAATAACAAATATTATTCAAATCTGGACGGACAAAGGGAAATCAAAGGACTGATACATGCTATTCTGGTTCATCGTGGATTTCAGTTGACAGAGATTGATAATCTGGATGAAAGAACAGATGAAAAGAACCAACTAATGGAGGAACTCCGACAAGTAGCTGATGCAATGTCAGATCTGACACGTGATCAACGTGAAAGCAAATGGTCCAAGCTGTTACAGGAAGCGTGCGAAGGTATCAAAAAGCTCAAGCCAAAGCCTATCGACTTGAATGATATAGGATTGTCAGCTGCTTACAAGTTTAATCAGATCATAATTCAAGATATAAATGATGTGGCTCAGATCATCGAAGCGAATAAGGGGAAGAGTGCTTGGTGTAGACAGATGGAGGATGATGGATCTTTCATGAAGAACACGAATATAAAAAATCTCGTTATAAGAGACCGTTTGTTCTGGCGTACGTCGTTACCTCATACTACAAATAAACAGCTGGATTTCCCGGTTGGGCAGCCAAAATTGATGGCAGTCCAGAACTATATAGACAAAAAAGGATTGAAATGGAATGAGGAGCTGGCATGGATGCAGGATGATAGTGTCGGTGGCGATGATTATAATGCAATGTATAATAATATCAAAGCTGTGGATCTTGAGACACAAAATGGCAATCCACTATTTATAAAGTATTATCAGAAATATAAACAGGAACCGGATCCGGAATCTAAAAATAAATGGAATGACAAGATCTTGTATTTTGTTGATAAAGTGGATAAGAAACAGAAGATTGGAAATGCAATCAGACAATTGGAACTAAGTGGTCTTGAATTGGATCCAATTTCAGATCATTTGGTAAAAGTTAGACTGGCATACAACGACTTACGTACTTTGCTGGAGCCAGATCAATCCGGTAATATACGACTGGTCGATGAGACGATCCGCCGGAATGGAGACACAGGCAATAAGTCCGAGAAGGCTGTCGCCAAGGCTCTGAAAAGTATTGAAGAACATTGTACCGTCATTCATGCATTTGTAAATGAGAAGATTGCCGATATGGATCCTGCTAATGAACAGACATTTGCTCAGCTGACCAGCCTGCGTCAGGTACGCGATCTGCTGGACGGGATGCAGATCATCAGACCGAGTAAGTATACGACGTTGCTGGAAGCAGTAGATATAGTACGCATTCCACAGAGTGGTTCACTGTATGACAGGGAACGCTTGTGCAGAGTATGTGATTTGCTGAATAAGCAGGTACCGGGACTGTTAGAAGATAAAAAGGTACGGAATAGCCTAAGCGAAAATGAAAAATTGGATTTGCTGAGCCTTTTTGCATTCAAGGAACTTCTTGAATTACGGGGAGGGCAGATGTCGGATCCAAAGTTCCAGGAAAAGATATTTAACCAGTCATGGGAGGTGTTGAAGGTGACGAGGGAATACGATGACAGTGAGTATATATACGGAACATATAGCAGTAAGCTTGATAAAGTGGTTGATGAAGCCATTGCTCACAATATTGCCAAATTTACCGAGATGCGAAAGCGACTGAAAGATCCAAACGTACGAAAGAGCTTAAAGTTCAATAATCTAAATAACCAGACCATGAAAGATATAGTCACAGAGGTTAAAACGGCTTCAACGAAGCGGATTGAGGAGGCAAAGCGCAATATGGAACAGCCAATGACTGAAGTAGGAGATGTGATGAATCAGGAAGCTAAGAAAAAGAAAAAAACGGCAAACGAATTGCGTTAAAATAAGCAAGATACACAGATTCGTAAAGAGGAAAATGATATGAATATTATACAATTAATTCAGATATTAATGGCAAAGAAGACAGAGTTGAATCGAAATCCGAATCTAGATGAGAATAAAGAAGAACTTGCCAGAATTAATGCGGCATTGGAACTGTTGAAGACTGAGGACGGGCGAAAACAGCAAAATCAATTCTTTGAGCAATTTGACGTTGAGGAAAAGCTCAAAGTAAGTTATACAAATTGGAATGATTTGAGTGATGACTGTAGTAAAAATCCGGAAACTGTAGAACAAAGATGCTATTTTATTACAAATGATGGCAAGATAGAGCCGGTACATATTGATGCCGATCCTAATAAGAAACCAGATATAGTAAATGCACTTGATGCGCATATGATGGACGGAACTTTATTTTTTCAGCGTTCACTGGATGGTACAAGTTGGCATGTATACCAAAAACAGACTGTTACCAAAAAAGTGCCAATGAGGGTTAATGGTTATGGGGATCATGTAGTATATGGACCGAATGGAAAACATATAGTATATGGAATAATTGAAGTTGATGTGGAGATGCAGGTACCTGTCCGGATTGACAATGAAACCAAACTGAACAGGATATTGAGGGAGCATAATCTGGATCCTCAGGCATTAGATCCATATAAAACCGGTGAAAATTATGTCTGGAATAAAAAGGTTGATGGATACAGTAATCCATATAATGAAGTTCACCGTATGTTGCATCTTATGAATAATCCGAGCGGACAGTATATTTTGGATAACAAGGATACTGCTGCATGTTTGAAGAAATATATAGATAACCCGGATAATCAGCCGGTACATATCAGTAATCTGGAAGACGGTCTCGGTGGATACAACGAAGAAGAACTTGAAACGCTTCTTATCTGTTCAGGCATGTCTCCAGAAGCAATATCATATTTGGAAGCACATCAGGATCCAAATGCAGAATACAAGAAAGAACTGCCTATGACAGAGGTGCAGCGTGAGATTACCTTGAATTATATATATGGTGTAAATATGCTCCAGGATATATATACACAGGGGAACAACAGAGAATCACATCGTGTTGGAGCAATCCTGGCTGGGCGGGAGGCACTCATAGGAATTCTGAATATGAATGACGATGACATGCGTACTGAAAAGCTTGGCAAGCTGATCAGAAAGACATTAGAAATGTATGCGATGCAGATTCAAGGTTGCAAATGTACTGGAGTAGCGTGTTATGCAGCCCCACTTATCATGCAGAAAATCCTGAAACTGCTGGACAACAACGAAGCTCTTCGCCGTGTGATCGGGCTTACGGATGAGGAACGAAGCTACTATGAGGCAGCAGCCAGAGTGGCACAGTATCATCAAGATTATATGCAGCTGCTTGCTGAAGCAAAGAAAAAAGGACATGTTGAAGTAAAGCCTGAATTTGTAGGCAAGATGCTAACATATCAACTGATCAATCAGATGGAGAATCAGAGCCAGATAGCGCATGAAAATACCAGACAGCATTCCTATGTTAAAATGGATGATAATAAGGGTGTTTTGACACAGAATGTGGATGATACAATCAAAGGTGTTGCGACCAGCGTATCGTTGCCGCTGCTCCAACTTGCAAGAACCGAAGGCGGTCTGGAAAAATTAGTAGCAGAGATGCAGAAGTATGTAGAAAAGTTGCCGGTTTATCAAAGATATATCAGGATGTCTGAGAAGGAATTTATCGATAATCTGAAGTTAGACGATGAGGGAACGAAATTCGTGATGGATGAGTTTGTGAAGAATATCGGAGACTATAAGCATCGTTCGGCCAATGGTATTGCGGACTGGTACATCGATACTTCTATGGGATGGAGGAGAATAGGGCAGGATTTTGAACGCAATGTTAAGATGCAGAATACATTGACGAACAAGATAAGAGAACAGCAACAAAAAAGTTCGGAAGATCCATATAATCTGGAAGCACCAAAAGATATCATGCGGTTACTCAGAAGGAATATTGAGGCTGCGTGGAAGGTGGCCCATGGAGCATCCTTAAAATGGAAGATGCTAGGCGAATATAAGCGGATGCACAGTAAACTCAATGATATCCGGGAATATCTGGCAGAACATAACAATCGGCAGATTGACATAAAAAAACTGGAAGTTATGCTAAAAGAATTGTCAGAAGCATCTCAGAATTATATTGCTAGAAAGCAGGGGAAACATACTCGTGCAGAAATAGAATACCAATTGCCGGGTGAATTGAACGAGAATGGAAAGAAGAGGTATGATGCAGCACTGGACGTTCTCACAGTGGCGCAGGATGGTATCAATAAACTTCACAAGATCACGCGTTATACGGATCTCTTCTGCCGTCTCACAGGAGAGAGTTTTGAGAACTTTGATCCGGAGAAAATGACGCAGGTCGCAAGCACGATCTATGTAAATGGATCAAACTATATGCTTATGAAAGGCTGGACGGAGCTCGATGAACTGAAGCTGTCAGAAATGTGTCAGGATATGCAGACATATATGGATGAATTTAAGAAATATACATTACTTCGTTGTAAGCCGAACGATTCAATGGCGGTATTCACTCCTGTGATAACGGAAAGAATGAGTCCTAGAGATATTGCTAGGATGGAAGAGTATGCGGAAAGTTATACTGTTATGAGAAATGAGAATCTTAAAGCAGCCATTAAATTATTAGGTGACGGGGGAATGTCAAGAGATGGAATCGAAACACTTTTAGATGCTGATGATAAGTCACATCAGGATGAATTTTGGAAAACTCCAAATAATAAAAAGTATAGTAATCTGGATTATCACAGAGAAATCAAGGGTTTGATATATTCGATTCTGTTAGAACGGGGATTTCAGTTGAAGGAGATTGAGAATCCTGCTGTAAGAGTGGAGGAAAAGAATCTGCTGATAGAACAGCTGCGACAAGTGGCAGACGGAAATACAAGGCTTGCAGATAATGAGCGTGAAAGAAAGTGGGCTGATCTGTTACAGGAAGCATGTGATGGAATCAAAAAGCTCAAAACAAAGCCAATCGATATGAATGATATGGGCTTCCCAACTGATCTCGAAGCTAATCAGCTGTTGATTCAAAATACAAATGATATTATCCAGATCATAGAGAAGAATCAGACCAGGAGTGCTTGGTGTAGACGGATGCATAAAGAAGGTTCTTTCATGGATAGTCTGAACCAAAAAAAGATTCAGTTAAGAGATAATCTATTTGCACGTTTGAGGACACCTCATACGGATGCAGAAGCGGATTATCTGACTACTTTTCCGGAACAGTTAGCCGTTCAGAACTATATAGACAAAAAAGGACTGAAATGGAATGAAGAGTGGGAATGGATGCTGAATGAAGATATCCCAGGAAATGAGTATGAAGCAAAGTATAGGGATATAAAAGACGTACAGCTTGAACAGAATAATGGGTCCCTGTTATTTATTAAGTATTACAACAAGTATAAGCAGGCAAGTGATCCGGAATCTAAGAATAAATGGAATGAAAAAATTCTGGATTACGTGGATAAAGTAGATAAGAAGCGAAGACTTTACAAAGCAATTACAGAGTTGCGTGAATATGGAGATGGACTGGATCTGATTGCGGATCATCTGAATGCGTTTCAAAGCCAGTATGATATTCTCAATAGGATGCTGGATCCAGATCCGTCTGGTAATATCCGGCTAATCGATGAGACAATCCGCAGAAACGGAGACAATGCAAATAAGTCCAAAAAGGCAGTAGACATGGCTTTTAAAAGCATCGCAGAGCATTGTACAGCGATCCATGCGTTTGTAAACGAAAAGATTACTGATATGGATCCGGATAATGAACAAACTTTAGAGCAACTAAATAGTCTGCGTAAGATACGTGATGAGTTGGGCAAGATGCAGATAAGACCAAGCAAGTATACAACATTGCTGGAAGCAGTGGACATAGTTCGTACCCTCCCGGCTGACTCTCTGCATGACAGGGAACACCTGCGCAAGGTATGTGATGCGCTTAACAAGTATGCCCCGGGACTATTAGAAAATAAAAAGAACCGGGATAGTCTGAGTGAAGCAGAACAGCTGGATCTGATAAGCCTGTTTGCAATCAAGGAGTTTCGTGTGTTCCAAGGCGGTCAGATGTCGGATCCGAAATTACAGGAAAAAGTTTTTAATGAGTCAGTGAAAGTGCTAAAGGTGACAAAGGAGTACGACGGCAGTGGGTATATTTATGGAACATTTAGTAGTGAACTTGGGAAAGTACTTGATGAGGACACAGCCAAGCTAATTGCCAATTATGCTGAGATGAGAAAACAACTGAAAGATCCCAATCTTCGTAAATGCTTAAAATTTAATAACCTGAATAATCAGAAATGGAAAGACTTAAAGACACAGATCAAGAGTGCAGCTGTGGGGCGGATTGCAACAGAAAAAAACAACATAGAAAATAAGAACAGGATCAACATGGAGAATGAGGCGGATATTGAAGTTCAAAATCGGAAAATTCAGCAGCAAGTACCGATAAAATAGCATTTGTGTGACAGAACTAGGAAGGAACAGGATGAATAGTAAAGAGAAAAAATCTAACACCTATGAAAAGGAACAGGAAGCAGTCAGAAAAGCAGTGCATGAGGATGTAGAGAAGCTAGAGTCAATGGATAAGCTGACAGAAGCTCAGGCGACAGCCATTAAGAAGCACCTGCCGATGTTGATGAATATCTGTAGCGAAATGAGGTCTGCAGAAGGATCTGAGGAGATGGAGGAGATCAAGACATCCATCAAAATGCATATGCTTGCACTTGAGAAAGTTCTCGGCAGAGCACAAGGGATGACAGAAATCGGAGCACTGATCGATAATGAGAAGGATGTTGCGAAGCTGGAAGGCAACCTGTACGAATATATCAGAGCATATCTGCGTTTCATGAATGTGTACCGCGAGTCCAAACAGAAGAAGATCAACTTTGCAGTCAAGCATCTGAACGATATGAGACAGCAGGATAAAGCGGAACATAGATACTGGGAGGAGCTGGCGAAAGCAGTGCAGTTGCCGTTTGACAAGCTTAAGTTAGATCTGGATGGAGACTTGAAGCGACCAGGACCGGTGAAACGAGATGTTCCGCATGAGAAGCCGAAGATACCAGAAGAAAAAGCAAAGGAAAAGAAACAGCAGGATGGACTGGAAAAACAGGTGATGCAGCCGCAGCCGGAACCCGAGAGATACCGGGGATACCGGTATCTTCCACCTGAGCTTCAGGAGAAGCTGGATTCGACAGATATTGAAGTACTGAAAGGGATTAATACAACTGCTCATCCTATGCTGAAGGATTACATCGACCACCGGATCGCAGCACTGTCCAGACAGAAGGAAGAACTGGATGAGAAGAAAAAAAAGCAGGAACAGAAAAAGAAGATCAACCCCTTAGTAAAGGAACACAAGATGGAAAGACATATGTAATGAAATCAAGAAAGGTGGAGGTGTATGGAACTCATGATATCCGTCCTGTCCAATGCAGTTATCGTTGTACTTATTTACCTGGCTGAGAAGTACACGCCGGCACAAAAACTTCCGTATAAAGTTAAGCAGTTGACTATCGGACTGGTATTTGGTATTCTAGCGGTGTATGCCAGTGAGCATGGGATCCAATATGAGGATGTGATCATCAATGTAAGTGATGTGGCACCGCTGAGTGCGGGCCTGATCTTCGGAGCACCGGCAGGTGTGATCTCGGGTATCATCGCCGGGCTGTACCGTCTGGTACTTGGAACCGGGGATTATATACGGATAGCCAGTGCTATAGCCAGTGTATTGATCGGATGTATTGCAGCATTGCTCCGACAGCTGATGTTTGATGACAAGAAGCCTACCTGGATCTTTGGCACCGGAATTGCCTGTGTATGTGAAGATATCCGTATGCTGCTCATATTTCTGTTTCATCTGGATGATGCGTCAACAGCCTACGCATATGTGAACAAATGCACGGCTCCCATGGCGATTGGCAATGCGATCGCCATAGCGATCGCCCTGATCGCAGTGGCGATACTCAGCAATGAGCGGCTGTATGGGAAAAACCATATAGAGAACATTTCGCAGACCTTTCAGCGTTGGCTGTTGGTCTGCATACTGAGTGCGTATCTGGTTACCAGCATACTCACTTATCAGCTGCAGAGCAACATCACAGAGAAGCAAGTCACGGATCAGATTAATCAGATGATGTCAGATGTATCCCAGGATATCATGGACACCTCCGATTCGAATTTGTTGCGTGTGACAAAACAGGTGGAGGCAGAATATGAAGTTTCAGCTGGGTGGGACACAGAATCCCTTAAGCAGTTGGCAGCAGCAAATGATGTTGCAAGTATCAATATCATAGATTCAGATGGTACGGTGACGCTATCAAGCACACAAGAGTATGTTGGCTTTGATATGACCAGTGGGAAACAGTCGAACGAGTTCATGTGTCTCTTCCACGGTGAAACTGAATATGTACAGGATTATCAGACATTGTCTTATGACAGCAGTACATCAGGCAAATATGCAGGAGTCCTGTTGGCTGATGGAACAGCACTTCAGGTTGGCTATTCTTATGAACAGTACAGGAAAGATATTGATGATGTGATTTACGATGCGACCAAGAACCGGCACATCGGCAGTGATGGCTTTATCATGATCTGTGATAAGAACTGGCTGGTTGTTGCAGACGGAGATGTGCATAATGGCATGAAACTGTCTGATATCGGCATCTCAATCGACTCGGCAACAATGAAAGAAAAAGAAAAATACACTGCTAGTATTAATGGAACAATCTACCTGTACTCGTTCATGTTTACGGAAGGATACTGTATCATAGGGGCAATCCCTCAGAATGAAGCACATTACATGCGGGATGTATCGCTCTATATCAGTATCATTGTAGAGGTTATTATATTTGCTACGTTATTCCTTTTGGTATATTTCCTGATTAAGAAGGTTATCATCAATAATCTGCGAGAGATCAACGAGGAACTTGCCAAGATCACGGATGGCAATTTGAATGTCACTGTTAATGTCCGTTCTAATGCGGAGTTCGCATCGTTGTCGGATGATATCAATTCAACGGTAAATACATTAAAAAAGTACATAGCTGAGGCGGCAGCGAGGATCGATAAAGAGTTGGAATATGCGAAGGAGATACAGTATTCGGCTCTTCCATCGACATTTCCACCATATCCGGATCAGAATGCTTTTGATATCTATGCACAGATGTACACAGCGAAGGAAGTAGGAGGTGACTTTTATGATTTTTATATGCTGAATGACCATACAGTTGTATTTCTGATCGCTGATGTATCTGGCAAGGGAATCCCGGCAGCAATGTTCATGATGAGAGCTAAGACGACGATCAAAGATCTCGCAGAACGTGGACTTCCGGTCAATGAAATATTGGAAAATGCCAATGCAAAGCTCTGTGAAGGGAATGACGCAGATATGTTTGTTACGGTATGGATCGGAATCATGGATCTGCAGACGGGCATCCTTCAATTTGCCAATGCGGGACATAATCCACCGTTGGTCAGACATGACGATGGAGAATTCACATATCTGAAGATGCAATCAGGCTTTGTCCTAGCCGGCATGGAAGGTATGCATTATCAGCGGAACGAATATCAACTTCATCCAGGTGATCGTATTTTTCTGTATACGGATGGCGTGACGGAAGCAACGAATTCTGACATGAAGCTCTACGGAGAGAAGCGTCTAAAGCAATTTGTGGATATACATAACGAACTTGCAGCAAAAGATATGTTGCTGGCATTAAAAGACGATCTCGGAAGATTTATTGGAGAAGCACCGCAGTTTGATGACGTCACGATGTTGCTGTTTGACTACTTTGGAATATTGGGTAACTGATAATTATTGTAATTATAATATATGCACATAGAAGGAGAAAAAGAATATGAGAGATGATGATAATAGCATTCGATTAGATACAAGTACGACTTCCTCGCAAATAAACGATGAAGAGCAGGTTGGATATGGTGTTGAAGATTGTGAAAATGCAGTACGACAATTGCAATATTATGTAAATGGAAATGCAGACTTAAGTATTGCGGATAGGGAAGGCAGTAAAACTCGTAATTTTAAGCAGTGGCAGGCAAGAGATATTGTGAATAATCTGGAAGTTTTAAAAGTAACTCCAGACAATCTGATACCACAAGAGAGTCGTGGACAATATGGAGAAACGTGCCGATGGATTGAAGAGGCAAAGGACACCTATGTACATCAGGAAGTGTTAGATCGTATACTTCAGAATTATGAAGAAGAAACAAAAGCGGCAGAGAATGAGGAGCTGAACAGCAGTCATTTAAAAAGAACAGCATTCTACATAGAAATGTTCGATGGACTTACGAATAATGAGACAAACGCTTATATAATCGGCAGACATCAGCGGCGTAAAGAAATCAGGGCAATCATGACAACGGTGGAGAAGCTTCAGAATGCCGATCTATCGTACGTAAGTTCGGAAATGACATCAACTGAAAAAGAAGACAACATTTCCCAGATGACATCGACAGTAAAAGCTGAACAGACATTCAGGATGGAAGATTCAATCATCACCGAGGAAGCATCCGTCAAGGAGCTGGATCCAACAGTACACCTGGAAGATGTATTCGATGTATATGACAGACTGGATTCTACGATTAGTGAATTTGAGAACAGACTCTATAAGCATGATTCACCGGAATTTGTCAATCTCATGGAAACAGCGAAGAAGTTATCGGAACTGCGAGACCGGGCTTCAGTTTATAATCCTGAAAAAATTTCATATAAAGAGGTGAAAAAGGAGCTAGATCAGCTGATGCCAGCTCTATATAGTCAAACTCAGCAATACATCCAACATTGTAAAGACATTCCGAAGAGCGGATCACGTCGTGCAACTCGATTGAAAAATGCTCAGAGGCTTTTGCTTGTCTGTGAAGCGTATGGGAACGGAAGATCGGTTAATGATTATCTTCAGGATAAAATTGCAGAATCTCTCTTAAAGGGGTTGACGGAGAGGCAGATAGAGATACTAAATAAAAATAATGAATTGAAGGAAGCTGCGGTGCTGAAAAAAAAATATGAAAGACCTGGTTGGCGTAAAAGCGAAGTAGAGAAGACAATCAAGCCACATGCAGCATTTAAAATTATGATACGTGGTGCACATGATACGTTTGACCTGTATCATATGGTAGAGAAACCGTCAAAAACCTATAAGAACTTTAGTAAGATTTTCCGGGAGTATGAAGCGAACATGGTAAAGGAAAAGAACAATGCTGCCACTTATTATGACTCAAAAAGTGCAAGTAGGACGAGTTCCAGGAATAACAGTTTTACAAAATAAAGGGAGTGGTAGATTATGCCAAAAGAACCAATAGAAAATAATGACAATGTTATTGTAGATCAATTAAAGATTGATGAGGAATTTACGTACAACGAAGGATTAGATTCGCTCCAGGAGCAGATTCAACATTTTGAGAACATGGAGGATGAACTGCCGGAAAAAAAGCGAATAGAACTGCTTGAGGATTTTGTCAGGAATTTGCAGATGTGGAAGCGTCTGGCGGAAAACGGAGACAAGTGGGAAGCGCAGGCAAAGAAGGACGAACAGGAATTCTTTAACAAAAAGAAAAAAAGACCAATGAAATGGAAAAATCAGGACACTACCAGCCATAGAAACAAGATAAGGAACATCCATGATGTTTCTTTGAATTCGCTCAATCAAAAAGAGACAGATAAGTATAAGCAGTTGGTTCAAAGGCTTAAGGAAAGCACACAGAAATTCACATTACAGATACTGGGAACAGCCAATACAATGATGGATAACGGGGCGGATATCAATGATGTTCTTGGATGGATTGATGTATATCTGCTGGCGAGCGGATCACGTGTGAAACTGGATAAAAAAGAGGGGAGTAAGAAACTGTCGGAGCTCGATAAGGCGAAAGCAATCACCCGGGAGCGTACTGCAATCGACAAATGTTATAACAACCTCAGAAACCCTTTGGAAATGCAGGTGAACGAAGTGAAAGCTGCGGAGAATGCATTGGAAAGCACAAAGCAGACATTTGCAGACATCAAAAACAGTATGTATAAAAACGAATACGATTTTAATAATATATTGCAGAGTACAGCACCAGCTCATATGGGGAATCTGATGCATACATATGCCAAAAAGAAGAGCCAACTGTTTAAGGACATGACAAATTCTTTTCATCTTTTGAAGAATATGGCAATAGACAATGGCATCGCAAAAGGACTGGCGCCCAAAAAACTTCCTGGTGAAAAGCCGGTTACGCAAGCAGAATGGAATGAAGCTAATTTGAAAAAAGTAATCAAATATGTTCAAAGGTATCTGACCTATGCGAATGCGAAGAGTATCTTCAAGAGACTTCCGGGGTCGACCGGAGCTAAGCGTATCAGCAGCGCAAGGGAACTGGAACAGTCATTGCAGAGAATGTTGACCCTTCATCAGACTTATTTTAATGAAAAAGCAGAGCTTAAATGTACAATCAACACGATAAAACAGCAGGAAAGTGCGTTGAAAGATGCACAGCAAAAAGAGAATTCGATCAAGAGGTTATCGGAAAGACTCAATGTGCGGCGAACTATGATTGATACAAAGATACAAGAAGTATCCAGACAGCTGAGCCCTGAAGATAGAAACAGACTTGCGGCTTTCAAAGCTGAACTTACCGGAGAGCGGAAAAGAAAAAGTTGTAATAAAAATATTCAGAGAGGATTGATT
>CAVAVU010000110.1:0-11287 GCA_963592205.1 bacterium | reverse complement strand
CCACTCGGAAGATAAGAAGTAGAATACCTTCCATCTTTTACAAGTAATGCTATTGACGTTATTTCTGAATTACAGGAATGCTCCTTGTATCTATTCTATTTCCACGTTTTCATTATGTCAATAGTAATCATTTATTTTTTTATCTATAGTAGATTTTTCGTCATATCTATTAAGTCATTTTTTTATTTTCGCAAGAACTTCTTAAGAAATTTCCCGATTCTTTTAGAGAAATAACATACTCCTGTCATATTTCTTCTCTATACTATAAGACAGATAGTTAAAGAACAGTTAACTATCACCCTCATAGAAGTTGAACACTGTACCAGACCATACAGTGTTGCACTTTACTCTCATTCCTTTTAGATAACTATAGTAACCGAGAATCCCTCGCAGCCAGCCACTGTGAGGGATTTTTCATTTCCAGGATTTTTATCACTTTACGAACTTGAAAAAGTTTAATTTTTGTGAATAGAAAGTTTTTATTTCTTTCACAAACTGAACACACTTCTGTCACATTTTCTCATTATACTTAGTGTCAGATAGTTGAGGACAGACAACTATCTAACCTCACAAAGTAGTACACTGTAGTCAGTATTTAACAGTGTTATGCTTTACTCTCATTCCTTTAGTAACTTTTTAAAACAACGAAAACCCGTTAACTCCTCGGTTAACGGGTTTTCGCTGTTTCAATGTATTTTATTTTTCTATAATCTCTTCCGCACGCTTCAATGCTGCCGATATATTCGGGCAGAAATTCTCTTCCCCGACAATCTTTGCAAATCCTGACTTCTGCATTACTTTCATCGGCTGTTCATTTACATGTGAGAACACCACCGTAATTCCTTTTGACTCGCATACACTGATCAGATCCTGCAGTGCATTCATTGCCGTACTGTCAATAGCCGGAACACTTCTCATACGAAGCACCAGACAAGTGGTAAAATCTTTTACCACAATATGCTCAATCGCATCAGCCGCACCAAAGAATAACGGTCCCGTAATCTCATAGACACGGATCTGTAATGGAAGTCTTCGAAGCTGCTCTGCCACATCCTGTGTATCATCATCAACGTATGTCCAGCTTTCGGCGTGCGTTTCCTCGCTCATCCGCTTGATAAACAGCAGACAGGCAAGCACCATACCAATCTCAATCGCAACTACCAGATCAAAGATCACAGTCAATACAAACGTACTGATCAATACGATAATATCACTCTTCGGAGCTGTCTTGAGCAAATGGAGAAATGTCCGCCACTGACACATATTATAAGCAACAATGAAAAGAATTGCTGCGATCGTCGGCATCGGGATCATTCCCGCAAATGACATCAGCACCACCAGTACAATGACCAGTGTAATTGAATGTACCATTCCGGCGATCGGTGTACGTCCGCCGTTTTTAATATTCGCCGCAGTTCTCGCAATTGCTCCCGTAGCAGGGATTCCGCCAAATAATGCAGATGCGATATTTCCTGCTCCCTGCGCTACAAGCTCCATATCCGAACGATGCTTCCCATTAATCATTCCATCCGCTACTACACAGGACAGAAGAGATTCAATCGCCGCAAGAACCGCTATCATAAATGCATTTGGTAGCGCATTCTGTACAATCTCAAGATTCACTGCCGGCAGATGAAACGATGGCAGTGCGTTACTGATCGTATAAAGATTACCGATTGTCGCCACCTGAAGTGGCAGACATTTTACCATTAAGATTCCTGCAATAACCGCCAAAAGTGATCCTGGAATTTTCTTAAATATCATCGGTGCAATGATCAAAATAACCAGACTCACCACTCCTACGATTACCGCATCTGTATTAATCGTTGCAATATTTTCTACAAATGCTTTCAGCTTCTCGGTAGTCTCGATCGGCTTTACGCCATCCGGGTAAGTAACACCAAAGAAATCTTTCAATTGACCGATAACAATCGTAACAGCGATTCCTGAGGTAAATCCTGTCGTGATCGTATATGGGATAAATTTGATCAAACTTCCAAAATGACAGACGCCCATCATAATCAAAAAGATACCTGCCAGAATAGTCGATATCACAAGTCCGTCCAATCCGTCCTTCGCTACAATACCTGCAACAATCGTTGCAAATGCAGCCGTTGGTCCTGCGATCTGCACACTGCTTCCGCCAAGTACGGAAATAACAAATCCTGCTACAATAGCTGTGAATATACCGGCTTCCGGTCCTACTCCGGATGCTAATGCCAGCGCAATAGACAACGGAAGTGCAATGATCGCAACAATGATTCCCGCCGTCACATCTTTTACAAACTGACTCCGGTCATATGACTGCAACGAAGTCAGCAACATTGGTTTCAATGAATTCATTTGTAACTGTTTCCTCTTCTTTTTCTCATACTTTTAAACTACAACAACTTTCAAAGTATAACATAGGATGAAACTAAAATGAATCATGTTCCCCTTTATATACAATTTTTCTTATTTTTCTTTTTCCGATCTATTGTCTCCAGGAATCCACTATACTTATCCGTCAGCACGATCGTCCAGCCTTCTTTTGTCCTCGGCACACTCCGAAGCGTCACAGGCCACATATGATTCCGGATCACATCCCGTTCCACACGGTTCAGCCGAAATATCTTTCCCGCATTCTTATACGCCTTCTCAGCATGAGTAAATCCATGCAGCCGTTCTCCTGTCTCTCTCGCATGTGTATGCCAGTCATACAGAAAAAGATCATGCATCATCCCTGCTCTTGCTGCCGATCTTGCATCCAGATGTAGCTTCTTACAGATAATATAATTGAAATATGCCACCCGCAAGCAATGTTTATAACATGATGTATTACCGTGATGCGGATATTTCTTCATCCGAAGTACGACAGGATGCTCTGCCACATCCTGAATCGTCCGATAGAATTCTCTAAACTCTTTTTGATCCATCTTTATCCACTCCCCCTGGATCTTCTGTCTGTTTCTTTACCTTTACTTGACTCTGATATTACCTAATATTTTACCTGAAATCCCTTTTCATCTTCCCGAACCGGTATTTCCTCACTATCCATCCATTCAATCCGGATAAAATGATCGGTATTCAGCCTCACAAGCAGTTTATTGAGCATTCTCTCGCTTCCCTGTACTTCCATAGTAACTGTTCCGTCATATTCATTTTTCACCCATCCGGTCAGTCCCAGAGATCCTGCTGCCAGTCTTGCTGTATAGCGGAATCCCACACCCTGTACCCTTCCGTGAAATGTAATTCTTTTTCGTATTGTTCCCATCGATACCCCTTTTCGTATTTATCAACATCCATAACACTTATCATCATTTACCGTCTGTTTAATAACGGTTATGCACATCTTCTGCAAAACACATCATATCTTTCACTTCAATTACCGTGCTGTCATCCAATATTGCTTTACCATTCATACGTCCGAATACCTGATGCTGATCCGATTCTATGATCAGTGCATTTGTCCTCGCTGCACGGTCAAGAACCGGTTCAAAATCCATCTCGAATCTGCCGTCACTGGACGTAAATGTCCACGGTTTCATATAATCACCATCCGGAATATGGAACGTTACATCATCCAGTTTGTGGCAGGTTCCATCATAAAACAGCATATTTTCGGATGCTGCTGTCGTGTCTCCAAATCCATATCCGATGTTAAAACCAAATGGTTTTCCATCTATCATCTGATTGCCGGAACCCCAGTACCAGCGGTTATCATAGGTCCACACCCCTCGTCCCCAGTCCAGTGTTCCAAAATCGGTACTCGGATCAAAACGATAAACCTTTCCGTCATATTCTATCTTACCTTTTGCCGGCATACAGTTGATCTTCTGATTATAATAAAATGCTGTCTTCTTTTCCTTCCACGGTGTTGCAATTACCATTGTGTCCATCTTCGGCTGAAGCAGTGTAATATCACATCGGAATGTCTTGCCCTGATAGAAATTATCGAATTTACACCGGATACGCCTCTGACCTTCTTCTACCGTATATTCCATATGCAGACGCTTGTCCCGGTAGACAATATCACCACGTCTGGAATCTGACGGCATATGCATCTTCCCCATTGGAAATGCATTCAGGATCGTCTCTGTATGTTCCCAGCCTTCCTTAAAATTCAGCAGCGATACCGACTGCAGACCGATATATCCATCATCTGATAAGGTAAATGCACCTGCAAAGTCTTCATTTAATACCAGATAATAATCCCATTCTTTGATCCTCATACGGGGAGCTTTGATCTGTGTACGGTCATAGGTCTGCACCAGACTCTTCGACCATCCAGGCTCTCTAAGCGATCCATCTTCCTTAAGTAACGGCTGCTTTGTAACCACTTCATGATTTCTCATGTAACTCACCCTTTCCGATTTTATATTCTCACTTATATACTCTATTCGTCAATGACATGTCCAAGCGCAATATGCTCTTCCACAATCTGTTTCATCCACTCCCAGACTTCCGGTGATGTCTCTTCAATTTTTTCGTTTCTTTTATAAATCTGAGATTTCTTTACCCGATGCTCTGTCCAGCTCTTTCCATTACTCTCATGGTTCAATAATAACGGCTGGAAATTATCCAGCAAATGTGCAAACTTGGCATCGTCACTTTCATATGCTTCAAACTCATCCCACAGTTCTCTGAAATATCCGCCCTGATCTTCCGGAAGCATACCAAAGATTCGGTCTGCTGCTGCCACTTCTCTCGCACGCTTTGTCTTTGCTCCCTCTGCATCATACGCATAAGTATCACCGGCATCGATCTCTACCAGATCATGAATCAGTACCATGATCATAACTTTCATCACATCTACATCTTCTGCCACATATTCCTTCAGAAGAAATGTAGCAATTGCCAGATGCCAGGAATGCTCCGCATCGTTCTCCTTCCTCTTTCCATCCGCAAGATATGTCTGTCGGAAGATATTTTTTACTTTATCAATCTCCATTAAAAATGCGATCTGCTGTTTCATTCTGTCCATTTCGGACACCTTCTTTCTGTATTTCCTGTATTTCATACAGGTTCCTATATTGCAGATTGTACCCTTTTCATACGCCCTGCGCAACCCATTCCACAGGATAAAATTACAATACGATCTACAATGTTTCCTATTCTTCATTTCTCTTAAAACATCCCGGCAAGCACCACGCTGGCTACAATTCCGGCAAATGTCGCAATCAGTGCACCTGGCAGTGTATATCTGCTTTTTCTTACTTTTGCAGTCATAAAATATACACTCATTGTATAAAATATCGTTTCTGTGCATGCCATGCTTATGGATGCAATCAAACCGATTCTGGAATCTGTTCCATACTCTTTATACAGATCCAGCAACAAACCCGTTGCAGCCGACGACGAGAACATCTTAACTACCGTAAGCGGTACTAATTCCCCCGGAAATCCCATATGATCCGTCACATTTCCAATCCACATTCCGATTGCTTCCAGAAGCCCTGATGCCCTCAGAATCCCCACTGCGATCATCAGAGCTAACATTGTCGGCATGATCCGTATTACGGTCTGAAATCCACTGTTTGCGCCCTTAATAAAGCTCTCATACACATCCACATGATGGGACACTCCGTAGCACACAATTCCCATAATAATAACCGGAATAATCATATCTGAGCAAAATAAAAATAATCTCATATTACCGTTTCCTGTCCATAATTTTAAAATAAATAATTCCTGCCAATGTACTGATACTTGTAGCTATGATACCAGCTCCCACAATCGCTGCCGGATTCACACTTCCGTACTGGCTCCGATAGGCAATTACATTTACCGGTATTAACTGCAAAGATGAGATATTTAAGATCAGAAAATTACACATTTCATTGCTTGCAATTCCTCCCGGACTCCTTCTGCTTTCTTCCAGTTTCGCCAGTTCTGCCATTGCCTGAAGTCCCGCAGGTGTAGCTGCCCATCCAAGTCCTAATATGTTGGCAATGATATTTGTCGTAATATGCTTATTCGCCGGATGATTTTTCGGTAAATCGGGAAACAAAAAATGGATCACCGGCTGCATTTTCCGGGACATTTTCTCCACCAGACCGGCATCCTCTGCAATCTGCATCAGACCACACCAAAAGGCCATCACCCCAAGCATCGTAATGCACAGAGTAACAGCCTCTTTTGATGAATCCAGTGCAGCATTGGAGATGTCAGACACATGCCCGGTAACCGCACTGTACAATATTCCGGCTATAATCATGCCCGCCCATAATATATTCAGCATTTTACCACCACTTTTATTCGTTGCTTCATATATATGCCTGTCAACGCAGATTATAACTTTCCTTTTTTATACTTTTCTAAAAATCAAACCCCATCGGACTAAACGACAATACAATATTATCAATTCCTAGCAATAGCAGATAGAATCCAATCAGATAATTTACCGTCAAAAGTGCTGTCTGCGGTTGTATGATCATTAACACACCCATAATAAGCCCAATGATATTAATTATCATAGTAAAATAAGAATAGCCTCTTCCTGCTGTTATTCTCACAATTCCAAGATGTGACAGTCGTGACACACAATGCGTAATAAACCATAATGGAAAAAGAATGCTGATCACTCCTTCTCCGATTCCCGGATATATAAGGAGCATAAGTCCTGCCATGACACTCAACACACCTGCTACTAATGCTAACGTCGGTGCAAATCCCATATGCCGCTCCATACGTATATAAAAGATAATATCTGCAATGCCTGTAATTGTGGCAATCAATCCATATATCACAATAATACCCGTCAGAATTTCTCCCGGCTTAATCAAAGTCAGTACGCCAAGCCCAACAAGCACTATCCCGATCATCAATTCCATCCAGCCGAATCTTGAACGTCTTCTCATATAATTACGCCTCACTTTCTTCCTTTTTATTCAGAATCTCCATAAATTCATCGCCGGTTATGGTTTCTTTTTCATACAGGAACTGTGCCAGTTCATCCAGTTTTTTACGGTTCTCAATCAGGATATTTTTTGCCTTTTCATGCTCTTTCTTGACCAGCTCTACAACCATCCGGTCAATCTCTTTCTGGGTATCAGCAGAACATGCAAGGGAGGTGTCTCCACCCAGATACTGGTTATTTACCGTTTCCATTGCAACCATATCAAAGTCTTCACTCATTCCATATCTGGTGATCATAGCACGTGCAAGCTTGGTTGCCTGCTCAATATCATTGGATGCACCTGTCGTGATCTGTCCAAAGATTACTTCCTCCGCTGCACGTCCTCCGGTAAATGTCGCAATCTTATTCTCAATCTCTTCTTTCGTCATCAGATATTTATCGCCCTGCTCCACCTGCATGGTATAGCCCAACGCACCGGATGTTCTCGGAATAATCGTAATCTTCTGTACCGGTGCAGAATTCGTCTGTTTTGCAGCTACTAACGCGTGACCGATTTCATGGTAAGCAACTACAAGTTTTTCCTTAGTAGAAAGTACTGCATTTTTCTTCTGGTATCCTGCGATAACGACCTCGATACTTTCCTCAAGATCCGCTTCTGTTACAAATTTACGATTATTTCTGACAGCGCGCAGTGCTGCCTCATTTACAATATTAGCAAGTTCTGCTCCGGATGCTCCTGCTGCCATTCTTGCTATTGTATGGAAATCCACATCATCTGCCAGTTTAATTTTCTTAGCATGTACTTTAAGAATTGCTTCTCGTCCCTGCAGATCCGGAAGTTCTACCGGTACCCTGCGGTCAAATCTTCCAGGTCTTGTAAGTGCAGGATCAAGAGATTCCGGACGGTTCGTTGCTGCCAGAATGATTACTCCATTATTACCGCCGAATCCATCCATCTCTGTCAAAAGCTGATTCAGTGTCTGTTCTCTCTCATCATTACCACCGATCTGTCCATCTCTCTTTTTACCAATTGCATCAATCTCATCGATAAATACAATACACGGTGCTTTTTCTTTTGCCTGACTGAACAGATCTCTTACTTTTGATGCGCCCATACCCACAAACATCTCTACAAATTCAGATCCTGACATAGAGAAAAACGGTACATTTGCTTCACCGGCTACCGCTTTTGCCAACATTGTTTTACCGGTTCCCGGAGGACCCACGAGCAGAACTCCCTTCGGCATAGAAGCTCCAACCTCTGAATATTTTTTAGGGTCATGCAGATAATCGACAATTTCAGCCAGACTTTCTTTCGCTTCATCTTCGCCGGCTACATCTTTAAAATGAATTCCTTCCGTAGATGGTACATAGACCTTTGCATTACTCTTACCCATACCAAATGCCATGGCATTTTTGCCACCCATTTGTTTTTGAATCTTTCTGCTGAGATATTGTCCTAATGCAATAAATATTACCAACGGCAACAATCCTGTCACCAGAAAACTAGTTATCGGCGACATGGTCTGTTCAATATTCTTCTCAAATTTTGCTCCTGATTTGTACAATCTTTCGGTAAGACCAGGATCATCCATTGTGCCTGTTTTGTATATCTTATCTGTATCTTTATCCGTAAATATAATCTGTGAATCTTCCACTTCTACAGAGCCGATACTCTTCTCTTCGATCATAGTCATAAATTTGCCATAATCTACTTCTGTTACCTGATGCTTCTGTATGATCGGTGTAACAAATAAATTAAACAATACAATAACTGCCAATACGATTCCATAATAATATATCAATGGCTTCTTTGGTGATTTTACTTCTTTCATGTTATTTTATACCTCCTTCTCTTCTAAGCGATACTGCGCATCATTTGCTTTCATCACGGAAAGTAATGCATAATCTGAAGTCTGCATTGCAAAATCAAGCATATATTCTGCCAGAAGTGCTGCTTCCTCGGCATCAAATTCATCCAGAGGACTGGCTTCTGACATTTTCTTCAAATCCTCCTTTAGCTCTCTGATAATATTCTCAACTTCTTCATACGCCATTCCTATTCGAAATACTACTTTCGACTTACTGTAGTGAAATTTCTGCTTTAATTGTTGATCTTCCTTTGATATAACGCTATCCAGAGAATCTAACTGATTCTTCAGTTCCCTGTGATCAGCATTTTTATACCAGATCATAAAATGATGAAATTGATCTATCTTATCTTCTAATTCTTTTAACTTTACAGGATTGATAACATCATTCATACATATCTTCCCTTCTTTCTACTACACATCTTAATCATTTCTCTTTTCTATTTCAATTATCACTAATTTTTCCCTGTATAGACAAAATCGCCAAAGTGTAAAACACCTTGACGATTTTTATAAATATCCATTTCTATATACTATTTTGGAATGATCTTGCCTCCCATAAGCAGATTGATTTCATGTACAATATGATCCAGATTTTCTGAGTCTTCCTCTGTCCAGTTTTTCAATATTCCGTTTATAGCCTCACAGTGATATCTTACTACCAGTTTTAGATCCCGATAAGTACAATCCTGATACAGATTCTTCTTTTCCACAATTTTCATAGACAGACTATAAATATGATCACGAAGCATTTTTTCTAATTCCTGTCCATAATTAGTCTGCATAGTTTTATCCAAATATGGTTTGCTTCCAAGAGCTATAAGAAAACACCTCTTTAACGCTTTTTCTTCATCCTCCTGCTTAAATAACTCCTTTTCAAACTCTGACGATGCCCGATCCACTATCCATTTCAACAGATCCGGAATATCCTCAAAATGATAATAAAATGCCTGTCTTGTAATCTTACATTTATCCACAATTGCTTTGACTGTCAGCTTCTTTACCTGGTCTTCAAATAACAGTTCTCTCGCAGCTTCTGCAATCTGTTCCTTCATATCCTTTTCCATGGAATCTTTTATCCTTTCCTGTTCTGCTAGCTTTAATATTAGAATAGCATATAAAATACAAATCCCGCAACTTCATCAGTTTCCTGCTTTCACTTTTCATATCTTCTCTACATCCACATTCCTCTTCTTAAGCATCAAATATATCACTTCCCGAAAAAGAGCATAACTTACAGACGCAATCGGAATAAATAACAATATCCCAATCACACCCATGATTTTACCGCCAACAGTTACTGCAACTAATACCCATATAGATGACAAACCTACTGAATTACCAACCACCTTCGGATAGATCAGATTACCCTCTATCTGCTGTAATACAAGAAATATTACCAAAAAATAAATCACCTTTGATGGATTCTCAATAAATATAAGCAGTGCTCCAGCTGAACATCCAACAAATGCACCAAATATCGGTACTAATGCTGTAACAGCTATTAGCGCACCGATTAATAGCGCATAAGGCATTTGGCATACCAGCAATATAACTCCAAACATACTGCCAAGTATCAATGATTCTACACACTGCCCCGTCAGAAATCCGGCAAATGTACGCCCGCTCAATTCCAGGACTTCTATCACTGCCTCTGCTTTTCCCTCCGGAATTAATGCATACATTACCTTCTTTCCCTGCATGGCCAACTTCTCTCTCTGCCATAACACATAACAAGCAAATACAAATGCAATAAAAAATGTTGTAACACCCTGTACAATTCCCCGTATCATATTTACCGCCGATTCGAGTATTTGTCCTGTCCCATGACCAATCAATTCAATCCCCATCTTAGCCAGTCTGTTCCAATCAAATTCTACTTTTTCAATATACTGTAATATTTCCTCGTTACCGCCAAAGATTATTCTGCATTTCTCCTCAACGCCATTTAAGAAAACCTGCATACTGTCTCCCAAATGTAATAATGTACTTCCAAGTTCTGGCAACACCACAATAATAAATACATTAATAAATACCAACACACAGATAATTACAGCTAAAATCCCGATAAATCTTGCTGAT
Source organism: bacterium (assembly GCA_963592205.1). GTDB lineage: Bacteria > Bacillota > Clostridia > Lachnospirales > Lachnospiraceae > Claveliimonas. The sequence goes on along the minus strand of CAVAVU010000110.1, from coordinate 496 downwards.
TTATTTATCCACTTTTTCTTCTTTTTTAATAATTTCTTCTCTATGTAATTTGATGGAATTCCTATAATAAAAGCAATTGCTCCTCCTACAAGAAATGGCATAATTACATCCATTATCCAATGAATGACCCGATATACTACTTCATATTTCCATATACATAAGAATATCACCGCTGTAAATACAATTAACTTTTTAATTTCCCGGATAATATCCTGTTCTAATTTCATATAATCCTCCAAAAAAATATCGGCAAGTACAACCGTAACTTAACAGTTATATTCTTGCCGATATCTTTTTTAATTATTCTTTATCTTTACTGCTATCTTTATCTGAACTTTCTTCTCTTTCTCTGAAAGCACTCAGCACAGATTCTTTGATACAGTTTGCATATGCTTCTGCTCCTGTCGGAACTAAATGCATATCATCCGGTTCAAAATATTCAGGATGATCAAGACTTGCTGTATACCAGTCTATCAAATATGTATTATCATTATTT
>CAVAVU010000109.1:0-14704 GCA_963592205.1 bacterium | reverse complement strand
AAGTTCAATGCCAGAGTTTCGCTGGCATGATCTATCAGAATTCCGAGAGATCATAGATTTGCTTTACTCTTTATATTTATTTTGCAATAAATATCCTCTTAATGATCCTCATGATGTTTCAGATCAAGCATCTTCAGGATTCTGTTTCTACATATCTGAAAAGCTTCGCTTTCTCTCTGCTTAGGCTCATCCAATATAATAGGAATATCTGCTTTAACACGTCCCGGTCTTGGTTCCATAACAAGTACCCTTGTTCCCATATATACTGCTTCCTCTACATCATGTGTAACCATGACAATTGTCTGCTTCTGTTCTCTCCAGATATTCAGGATTTCATCCTGCATATTCATTCTTGTGAATGCATCTAACGCCCCTAATGGCTCATCAAGCAAAAGAATATCCGGCTGATTGATCAGTGATCTGACTAATGCTACTCTCTGCGCCATACCACCAGACAGTTGATGCGGATAGTCTTTTCTGAAGTCCTGCAGACCAACCATCTCCAACATATGTTCTACTAATTCTTTATCTATTTTTTTCTGCATACGCTGGCTGAACGATATATTTTTCTCTACAGTAAGCCACGGAAACAACGTAGCCTTTTGAAATACCATTCCTCGATCCGGACCTGCTCCTTGTATTGGTTCACCACCTAGTCGTATTTCTCCTGTGGTCGGTCTGATCAGACCTGCAATAAGCCGCAGAATCGTTGACTTGCCACAACCACTTGTCCCAACAATGCTCACAAATTCTCCTGGTTCAATTCTGAGGTTGATTTCCGCTAATGCATGTGTAATTTCGTTACTGTCCGTTTTTGCAAAACTCTTTGTTACCTTATCAAATTCCAGAACACGTCCATGTCCCTGCGTTTTATTTGTTGATGTCATCTTATTTCACAACTCCTTCCTGCCAGCGAAGTAATATTTTTTTGATCAGATTTAATATAAAAGTAACCGCTGTGAAAATAAGACATATTAATACAATCGCTGCATACATCTTAGAATAAATTGCCCACGATTTCTGCCACTGGATATACCATCCAAGTCCGGCTTTCGCTCCCATCATTTCAGCAACCAAGAGTGCTGTACACGCTGAACTCATTCCCTGCGTCATACCCTGTAAAATATTCGGCATCGCATGAGGAATCGCCACTCTGAAAACCAGCTGATGTCCTTTTGCCCCCAAGGTTCTGGCAGCTTCAAGATATGATTTGTCCACACCCTGAATTCCTGCAGAAGAAGCAATCGTAAGTGCAAACCATACTCCAAGTGCAATGATAAATACACTACCTTTAAACAGCGATGTCACAAGTACCATAATGATCGGAATCCACGTTGTTGACGGAATAGGTCCGAGCATTTTTATGATTGGCGATACCCAGTAATTGATTCTTTTACTGTATCCACAGGCAACACCCGTGATAAGTCCCAGAACAGATCCGATGAAATATCCGGTAAATAATAATCTGAGCGAATAAAGCGTACTTTTTAACAACAGTGCGCGGTCATCTACCATTGCAACCAATACTGTATTCACACATGGGAAAAAAGGCTGTTTGAGGATCGCTGTCTTAAGTGTCAGAACATCATATAACATGATTATAAGAATAATCACTGAATAAAGAGGTGCCTTATAACGCACTTTTCCAAAATAGCTCTTACTCAGCAGTCCTCTGATCAGCATAATCAGATACAAAACCAAAAAGAAACAGACAACTATCGTAAACGTATGTGGACGATTATTCAGCACCGCATCCGGTACCTGATAATAAACAAAAAACATGACAGCTGCTACCAAATATGGACAAAAACAGATAACTACGTCCATAATTCTCTGCACTTTCGTCTTTGGAGCACTTTCCATCTCTGCCAATTCTTCTCGGGTCAGTTTTCTCTCATTCTCCATTACTCTGTTGACTCCTTTGTCATTACAAACTTCTATAACCTTAACTGTTTTTAATTTTATCAGTGCCTTTTACATATATCAAATCGATATTTTTAATATATGAATTGATTTATCATGATTTTCTATAGATAAAATTTATAAATAATCATTTATTATTACTTACGTATGTTATACTTAACAAAGAAATTTGCTTGAATTCCCGAATTGTTATATTTCAATACCATTTTCGGAAATGATAGTAATTATTCTATTACATTTAATTTACGCCGTCGCATGGCGGCAGAATGGAGATTTATATGAATTCACAGAAATTATCTAGCAGCCTTACCGTTCTGGCAGCACTTTTGATCCTCACTGCCGATAAGTTTTTTGCTCCCGTTTGTTCTGGTACACTAAAACTTGAAAACGGTGGAGAATGTATGATGAGATGTCATTATTATGGAATTACTCTTTTTCTGTTCGGTCTGCTTCTGCTCGCAGAAGCTATTTTACTTTTTTTCAAACAACAGGACTTTAAGCTTCCAATAATCATTATCATCACTTCCATTCTGATCCTGCTTCTAAGTAATCCATCCATCGGCATTGGCATTTGTCCTAAAGCTGAAATGATGTGTCACAAGACTGCGTTCTGGGGCAGAATCGGTGCACTGATCGCAATCATCGGTGCATTAATTAAACTGTTTTCAAATAAGTCACAGATGCCACAGGCCGATTGAACACAATCATATTCTTTTCACCGCAGGGTAAATTCCAGACTTTTATCGGTTAAAATGCGTATCGCCGAATACGAAAAAACAGCAGTGCTAAAGTTTTTACTCTAGCACTGCTGTTACTGGAATTCCAGTGTTTTTACTCAGCAATTCTTTTCTTAATATATTCTTCCATAATATCGACGGTACCATCAATTCCCAGTCTGCTGCTGTTAATGCTGAACTCATATCCTCTTGAGTCACCCCATTTATTCTTGCAGTAGTGGTTGTGGTAAGTTTTACGCTTGCGGTCATGACGAGCGATCAGCTCTTCAGCCTCCATGCTGGATACATTTTCACGTTTCATGGTACGTTCAATCTTATCTTTCATATCGCCCAGTACGAAGAAACTGATCAGTCCCGGATTATCCTTCAGAATCGTCTCTGCACATCGTCCAACGATGACAAATGACTCTCCCTCTGCTGCTTTCTTTCTCAGGAAATCAAACTGCAGGTTCGCAATATTTTCCTGAGGAGAGTTGCTGTATCCCTTTACAGTTCTTGAGAAGAACGGAATCTTCGGCAGTTCATCGAATCTCTCCAGTGTCTTAACATCCACTTTCTTATTCAATGCAATCTCGCCAAGCATATGATAATCATAAAATGTCAGTCCGAACCGCTTCGCCAGTTCCTCTGCTATCATATGTCCGCCGCTTCCATACTCACGTCCAATGGAAATAATCAGCTGTTTTTTCTGTTCCATACTATCACATTCCTTTCCATTAACAATATCTGAGCCAGATTCCTACTGTTGCAACCACCATTACGATAATTGTTGCCGGAACTGCACTCTTGCAGTATTTGCCCCATCCAACGATGTGACCTTCTTTTGCGATAACCGACATACCTACTACATTCGCTGATGCTCCGATTGGTGTTGCACTTCCTCCGATATCTGTACCCATGGAAAGTCCCCATGCCAGTGTAGAAATATTCACACCATTCAGGGCTGCCAGGCTCTGAATTACAGGAACCATAGTTGCTGCAAATGGAATATTATCTACAAATGCACTTGCGATTGCGGAAATCCAGATGATAATCGCTACCATTACATACAGGTTACCGCCGCTGACATTACCGATAAATTCAGCAATCAGCTTCAGAACATTGGTCTGCTCCAGACCGCCTACGACTACGAACAGTCCGATGAAGAATAACAGTGTCTTATAATCTACACCCTTAATTACTTTTACCACATTTTTACCGGATGTGATCAATGTAACGATCGCAATTCCAAGTCCGATGGTTGCTACCGTAAGTCCTGTCTGTGCATGTGTTACCAACAGAACAACTGCACACAGGAAAATGACTGTACTGATTGCAAAGCTTGTCTTATTGGTAATTGCTGACTTCGGATCTGGATATTCTGTTACCACTTTTCCTGTACGCTTTACGCGAAGTTCCTTGTGGAAAATGAAGTAGTAATAGATTACCACCAGAATCAGTGAAATACCAGCCAATACACCTGTATTGGTAATAAAGTCTGCAAATGTCAGCTGCAGAGATGTTCCGACGATGATGTTCGGCGGATCTCCACACATAGTAGCCGATCCTCCAAGGTTCGCACAGAAGATTTCCGCCAGAACCATTGGCACCGGATCAAAATCCAGCAGATCAGAAAGTTCCAATGTAACTGCTGCCAGGAACAGGATTACTGTAATACTGTCAATGAACATTGCCAGTATTGCAGACATAAACATAAATGTAATAAAGATCGGTATCACTTTATATTTTACCGCTTTTGCGATCGTCATGCAAAGCCATCTGAAAAATCCTGCTGCTGCCATACCTTCTACCATGATCATCATACCGGCTACGAATATGATCGTTGCCCAGTTGATGCCGGCAGAGCTCTCAGAAGCCTCACCTGCTGTGTACCAAAATCCCCTTGTAAATATCTGAGCCACATTCAATGTCTCGGTCAATGCTGTCATACTGTGCATGCAGATTCCAAACACTACAACCATTGTAAGCACTGCACATCCCAGAGTAATAATGTGACGTTCAATCTTGTCCATGATAATCAGTAAAAACATTACCAGAAATATCAGGACTGCTGTAATTTGTGCTGCCATACTCTTTACCTTTCTTTCTTTCGTATTTTTACACCAATTGCATATTATAGTCTGAAAGATTGTGAAATTCAATGTCAATCTGGCAAAAAAATTGTACTAAAAAAAGTGCGTTTTTCCTTTCGGTATGCGCACTTTTCACTATTATTTTATCAATCTAATTTAATCCCCGCCAGCGCCTGTGCAAATGCATTATTCACCGGTTCATCTTTCTGTTTCTTCAGATACTTCTGCACGTCCTTCTTAGACACGCCTGCCCCTTCCCTGGCTCTTCTCGCCTTAAAAGCTTCCAGCTTTTCCTTATAGCCGCACGCGCATACAAATGTCTCTGTATCACCTTTCTTGATCAGTTCCATTTTCTTATGGCAGTTTGGACATCTCGCATTGCTGGTTCTTGCTATCGTTTCCTTATAACCGCACTCTCTGTCCTGACACACCAGAAGTCTCGCATTCTTACCTTTTACTGCCAGCATCCGTTTACCGCATCGCGGACATTTGCTGTTCGTCAGATTATCGTGGCGGAATGTTCCGTCATCCTGTTTAATCTCCTGAATCAATTCTTTGGTATACCCTTCGATCTCATGCAGAAATGTCTGTTCTTTCCCCTTTCCGGCGGCAATGTCCGACAGCTGCATTTCCCATCTGGCTGTCAGCTCCGGTTTCTTCAGGTCTTCCGGCACTAATTCCAAAAGCTGTTTTCCTTTCGAAGTGATCCGTATCTCATTTCCATTCTTTTCTATCAGAAATGTATGAAATAATTTTTCGATAATATCCGCTCTGGTTGCTACCGTTCCAAGGCCGCCCGTTTCGCCAAGAGTTTTCCGCTCTTTGGCGTTATCAGACTCCATATAGCGGACCGGATTCTCCATCGCACTTAGCAGCGCCGCCTCTGTAAATCTTGCCGGCGGTTTGGTCTTTCCCTGCGACCGCATAATTTGGGAAATAGTGGCTTCCTGACCCTTTTTCAGTGCCGGAAGCTGCTGGCCTGATAATCTCAGCTGATCCCCGTTTTTATCGTCTTCTTCCTCATCCAGAGACATATTTTCATAGACTGTTTTCCAACCTTCTTTTAGTACAATCTGCCCTTTTGCCCCAAATACTGCGGTAGCCGCAGATGGCTTTGCAGATATTTTCGCAGATGTATTCACTGCAGCTTTCATTGTCGTCTGCTCATATTCATATGCCGGATACAGCACACTGATAAAGCGGCGGACTACCAGATCGTAAATCTTCCGTTCTTCATTGCTCATATGATCTAATTGGACATATTCTTCTGTCGGAATGATCGCATGGTGGTCGCTGACCTTCTTGTCATCCACAAATGCCTTGCTGGTATGGATTGGTGCCTTCAAAAGTGCCGGAATATATGCTTTATACGGTCCGATATTACATGCCTTTAACCGTTCTTTGATCGTCGGCACGATATCCGTTCCGATATATCTCGAATCGGTTCTCGGATAAGTCAGCACCTTATGATGCTCATACAGACGCTGCATGATATTAAGTGTCTCCTTTGCCGAGAATCCATACCGCTTATTGGCATCTCTCTGCAATTCTGTAAGATCATAAAGACCCGGAGACGGCTTCTTCTTCGCCGATTTCTGGACATCTGTAATAACCAGTTTCTGACCCTTAATATTCTTTTCTACCTGATCAATTACTTCTTTCTTAAATGATCTCAGGCTTCCGGTCTTCGCATTCTGCCAGGTCCATTTCACGCCTCCCGCCACACACTGCAAGCCATAATAATCCTCTGGCTTAAATGCGCGGATTTCCTCTTCTCTGCGTGCAATCATTGCCAGTGTCGGTGTCTGTACACGACCACAGGACAACTGTGCATTATACTTACAGGTCAGTGCACGGGTCGCATTGATTCCCACCAGCCAGTCTGCCTCCGCACGGCTCTTTGCCGCATGATACAGCGCATTGTACTGTCTGCCATCCTTCAGATGATCAAATCCTTCCCGGATTGCCTTATCCGTTACCGATGATATCCACAATCTCTTAATCGGCTTGCGGCATCCGGATTTATCCAGAATCCATCTTGCAACCAGCTCGCCTTCCCGTCCGGCATCTGTTGCAATAATAATCTCCGATACATCTTTCCGAAACAGCTGTGTCTTTACATTGCGATACTGCTTTGCCGTCTGACGTATCACAACCAGTTCCCATTTTTCCGGCATCATCGGCAAATATGACATATTCCATTCTTTGAATTTCTTATCATATTCCTCCGGATCAGCCAGCGTCACCAGATGCCCCAGTGCCCAGGTCACAATATACTTGCTGCCTTCGATAGCACCCGGAATGTTCTTATTACATTTCAACACCCGCGCAATATCACGGGCAACGGAAGGTTTTTCCGCTAAAACAAGTGATTTCATAGATATCCTCCTAGAGACTCTTTATATATCGTTTGATCAAAAAGGCGCAAAAATACGGAAATGTATGAATACCGTTTTCAATTCCGATATTACCTTTTACCAATTTTATACCAAATGTAATATCCGGATATTTATCACGATCTACCAACGTACGCAGCGACTTAGATCTTCCATTTGTAGATTTGACCTCTACCGGAATTAATTGATCCATACTTCTGACAAAAAAATCTTCTTCTAACGTCGCATTCTCTTTTTTGTAATAATATAACTCATATCCACTTTTAACCAACGCTTCTGCCACAATATTCTCATATAATGCACCTTTATATACATTCATATTTTTATTGGCGCGAAGATCTTCTTGTGCCTCTTCGTCCAGCATCGCAACCAGCATTCCTGTATCAAAATAATACAATTTATATTTTTCTTCATCGTAATTACCGCGTAATGGTAATTCCGGAAACTGCAGACAATAGCATATATTTACCAGTCCGGCATCCTTTAACCATTCAATACATCCACGATAATCTTTAAATCGTGCTCCTTTTGCCACTTTCGATATCTGAAACTTCTTATTATCTTTCGCTAACTGAATCGGAATATGATTAAATACATTCAATATCCGTGTCTGGTCGACGCCCTCTGCATACTTTCGAATGTCCTCTTTATAATCCTCCAACAGTTGTCTCTGAATCTGCAGGGTACCTTCAAATGTATCCGTCTGTATATACTCTTTTACAACACCAGGCAGACCACCGAGAATACAATAATCTAAAAATAAATTCTGATATACATTCAACTGTCCCTCAGGAAACGGCGTTCCCTGTACCATGTGTTCCAGCATCTCGTCTATAACTTCTTCAGAATATCCTTTTGCCCATAAGAACTCTTCAAAATCCATCGAATGCATCAGATAATCATTTTTATATCCAACACTGTTACTTTCGATTCTTTGATACGAAATGCCCAACAGCGATCCACTGCATATAACATCAAACCGGCCATCCTGACAGAAAAATTTTAAAGATGTTGCTATTTCCGGAAATTCCTGAAGTTCATCAAATAAAATCAATGTATCCTGCGGTATGAATTTCTTTCCCGGATCAATTCTCGATATGTTTTTAATAATGTCTGCAGCCGCATATCCTTCTTCTGTAATCGTCTTGTATTTAGGTTCTTCTACAAAATTGATTTCAATAAACGATGAATAGTTCTCTCTTGCAAATTCACGAATAGATTCCGTTTTTCCAATCTGTCTGGCACCTTTCACAATTAATGGCTTACGGTTCTCTCCCGCTTTCCAATCTTGTAAATACTGATCTATTTTCCGCTTCAAATACATAATTATTCACCTGCTTTCCTCAACTTCTCTTATTCCCTTAGATTTTACCATAAATACGCGGTTTATTCAATGCCACAACAATTTCATGAGCGACTTTTGCACGCTCACCACCATTTCATGAGTGAATTTTTGCATACTTGTCACTATTTCATGAGCGAATCTTCCTCACTACTTCACTATTTCATGATCCAATAGCTGCTATATCAAGTTTGTGTATCTTACTATCATCCCCGCATGAATCACTACAAACAACGGCACCAGCGTCCGGAATGACATATGCTTCGTCTTGTGCCGGAATGTCTGCATCCCAATCCAGGCACCTGCTGCTCCGCCAATCATCGCGATACCAAGCAGTGTCTTCTCTGAGATCCTCCATCTGCCCTCCTTGGCGTATTTTTTATCCAGTCCATATAAGATAAACGCTAAAATATTTACGCAGATGTAGTATAATCCAACGATTCCGTATTCCTTTACTATGTTCATTTTATCAATCCCCTTTTATTTTCTATAATACCTTATCGTATTTAGCCCCACTCATACATTCTCAAAACCGCACGCTAACTCGTGCTTTCTTGCTGCTACGCAGCTAATTTTGCTCATGTAAGGACGGTGACTCTATTCGAGCCACCTTACACACAAGAACCCCTGCTATTACATGCAAGCATGCATAACAGGCATTCTTGTGTGTAATAGGGCTAAATAGTTACATAGCAACAAAAAAATCACCGCCCCCGCAGCTCTATGTCTGCAAAAACAGTGATTTAATAGTGCGCGATCAGGGGTTCGAACCCTGGACACCCTGATTAAGAGTCAGGTGCTCTGCCAGCTGAGCTAATCGCGCTTATTTTGTTTTCCGTTCCTCACGAACGCAAGATTTATTATAGAGTAACTTTCCAAAAAAAGCAAGTACTTTTTTAAATTTTTTTCAAAAAAATTCATATTTCTTATTTTCCCGGAATATACATACCTTATACCTACATATCCAGGAGGCTTTTATGATCCGTATTATTCCGCGCCAGTCATTTCCATATATGATCATCACGATGATCCTTGGCACGCTGAATCATTTTCTCTATGACTGGTCAGGTAAGAATCCTGTTATTGCCCTTTTCACTCCTATCAACGAATCTGTCTGGGAGCACATGAAACTACTCTTTTTCCCATTTCTATTGCTGTCTTTAATCGAATATTTCATACACAGACCGGCCACTTCCCGTTTTTTCGGTTCCAGACTTTTCGCTGTGTGGTGTGGCATGCTTACTGTTATCGTGCTGTTCTACGGCTACAGCGGTGCCATCGGGCGTTCTTTCGTACTAATTGATATTCTCCTGTACTATCTTGGCGTTATAATCACATACAGCCTCTCCGCACATACAGAGAGGCTGTTCCACAGTACTTCCATACTCACGATCTTTCTATGGTGGGCTGGAAGCACCCTTTTATTATTCCTTTTTACCTGTTTTCCACCGGAGATACCACTGTTTATCTCTGCTACATAATAATCCATATAACACAGATCGAGCAGGCATGCACCTGCTCGATCTCATGCTATATTTATTTACCTTTAAAGAAATTAATAATTCTTGTCAGCAGACCATCCTTAAATCCGCTTACATCCACATTACTATCTGTAATGATATCACTTCCCAGCGCAGAATCATCCGTATCACTCAAAATGCCGTCTCCTGATCCTACGAAGAAACTCTTAATAGAATTCCATGCGCTTTCCAGTCCTCCGACCTTACCGCTCAGATTATTCAGTGTATCCTTAATAGAACTCAGATCATAATCATACTGGGAGATTTTCTGCATCAGAGATACAATCTGCTGTTTCTGCTCATCCGTCAGTGTCACATCATGATCTGCTGCAATACTGTCTACTGCATCTCCAATCTCATCCGCATCCGTTAATCCCTTGTCCAGGATCTCTTCTTTTACTTCACCAATTACCTGTGTTGCTTCCTCGGAACCGATAGAATCTGCCAGATCACCGGTTGTGATCAGTTCTTCCATCGCAGCTTCCTTCTTACCCTCGTCTAACTTCTCACCGCTGGCTGTCTCATATGCCATGATAATACCGGTCAGTGCACCTGTTCCTGATACTTCAAACGGGCAGGCTGCGATAACATTACAATTCTCCATACCGGCTGTTGTCAGTGTACTTGCGATCATTGCACTTGTTACAAAGTTCAGGTTCGCTGTCTTTACCTTGATTCCGCCGGAATTGGTCGGCTCTACGTATGCACAGCTGTTGGTTGTATTACCAATCTGTTCAGCTGTTGCGATACCTTCCATATATTTCACTTCATCTGAGTGTGTTACGATGATAGTTCTCACCTCATCCGCAGAAGTACCAAAATACTTATACATTGCATCTCTCTGCTCGGTGGTAAGATTCTCGCCTAATGTAACTACGTTGTTCGTATCTACCTGATCTCCTTCGATCACTTCCGGTTCATCTGTACTGTCTTCAGCAGTAGCATCTGTGGTATCAGTTGTATCTGTAGTATTCTCTGAACTGTCTCCTGTTGTATCTTCAGAGTCAGATGCTTCATCACTTGATTCTGAAGAAGACTGGCCGGAGTCACTGCTGTCTCCTGTGCTCACTGATGAGTCCGTGCTGCTCTCTGTCTGCGACGATACATCCGATGCATTTGCCATCATTGGCAGACTTGCTGTCGTCATAACTGCTGCCATAAGAAGCGGCAGTACCTTTTTCATTTTCATATACTTCTCCCTCCTGCATCCCGTGGATGCTCCCCTGTTATCATTAATCATATTTCCAAGAGGTGAAGAAGATTACTCTTTTGTGCACGTAATCCACTTCACCTCCACATAATATAGCACAATCTTCTCCGATTGTACACGAAACTTTTCTTATAATTTTGTAAAGACTTTTATAAGATTATAAGAGTTCCTTTATCCGCTCCGCAAATGTCTCCTCATCAACGACTCCCTGCATGATGCTGTACACTTCGCCATCCCGGAACGTCACAAAGGTCGGCACCACATCTGCGCCGTACTCCGCAGCCAGCACCGCTGACTCTTCAATCTCTACTTCACAGAATCGAATACGGTCATAATATCTCTGTTCCAGTTTCTCCAGAACAGGTTTCATCATGGCACATTTTCCGCACCATACTGCATAAAACATCACTACCACCGGACCGCGGCAGTGTTTTGCTTCTATCGCGAAATTCTTAGCTGTCAAATGAATCATCTTGTTATCACCTCTCGCTATAGTATACTCTTCACAGCTTATCCCGTTGCAATCCGCTTATCTCACTGCGATCAGCTTATGAATCGGATTGCCCATAGATGAGAATTTGGCTTCGTATTCTGTCATCACATTGCCCTGATTCATCGTCTCATCGTGATGCAGATCCCAGGTGCTCGCCGCCAGTGTCCATCCCGCCTCCGTCACTTCTTCCAGTGAAAATGCGAACAGATCCCTGTTATCCGTCTTGAATTCTACTCTTCCGTCTTTCGCCAGTATCTGGTCATATCTCTTCAGAAATTCTCTCGAAGTCAGCCTTCTTCTGGCGTGACGTTTCTTCGGCCACGGATCTGAAAAGTTCAGATAGATCCTTGCCACCTCTCCCGGCGCAAATGCATCCGTGATAAGTCCTGCATCCATGCAGACAAACCGGATATTCGGAAGTTCCGGATCTACGATCAGCTCCGGCAGTTCCATTTCCTCCTTACCCGGTACAATATCTCTTCCACAGAATTCTTCGTATTTCTCCACAGCACGCAAGAGCACACTGGAATACCGTTCAATACCGATATAATTAATATCCGGATTCTGCTTTGCAAGCGTCATCAGGAACTGACCTTTTCCCATGCCGATCTCAATATAGATCGGATGGTCATTGCCAAATATCTGATTCCATTTTCCTTTTTGATTATTTTCCTCTTTGATTACAATAGGGTGTGCCTGAAGCACACCCTCTGCACGCGGTATATTTCTAAGTCGCATGTTATCTCCCTTTTGTCGTTATTTCTAGTACTCAAACACAGCCACTCCATATGCCGGAAGCGGATAAGCAAATGAATATGGTCTTCCGTCACATTCGGATTTCTCTGCCTTGTATACAGCCGGTCTCTTCTTGCCGCTGCCACCGTATTTCTCCTCATCACTATTCAGGATCAGGCGGTACTGTTTATGCTTCGGCACGCCGACACGATAATCATCTCTCGCTACCGGAGTAAAGCTGATTACAAAGAGCAGGTTCTGCTTACCGCCTTTTGCATGGCGTACAAAGCTGTAAATGCTCCGATCACGGTCATCTGCATTGATCCATTCGAATCCTTCCCAGCTGTTATCCTGCTCGTAGAACGCCTTTCTGCATCGATACAGATGAAGCAGATCACGTACCCAGCTCTGCATCTGCTGATGTTCTTTCTCAGCCAACAGATACCAGTCAAGTTCCCGCTTCTCGCTCCACTCTCTGAGCTGCGCGAAGTCCTGTCCCATGAACAGAAGCTTCTTACCGGAGTGTCCCATCATAAATGCATATGCTGCTTTCAGATTCTCAAACTTCTCCCATCCGATACCCGGCATCTTATTGATCATCGAGCACTTCAGATGTACCACTTCATCATGTGACAACACAAGAATATACTTCTCGCTGTATGCATAACTCATCGCAAATGTCATATTGTAATGAGCGCCTTTGCGGAATAACGGATCAAGCTTCATATATTCGGTAAAGTCATGCATCCATCCCATGTTCCATTTCAGACTGAATCCAAGACCGTCATCCTCTACTTCTCCGGTCACCTTCGGCCATGCAGTAGACTCTTCAGCTATCATCACTGCGCCCGGATTACGGCCAAGCACTACCGAATTCAGATGCTTGAAGAACTCCACAGCCTGCAGGTTCTTATTACCGCCATATTCATTCGGTACCCATTCGCCATCTTTTTTACCATAATCCAGATACAGAATAGATGCTACTGCATCCACACGGAGTCCGTCAATATGGAAATGCTCGATCCAGAATAATGCATTGGATATCAGGAAGTTCTTTACTTCATTCTTACCAAAATCAAAGATCTTAGTACCCCAATCCGGATGCTCGCCCATTCTCGGATCTGCATATTCATACTCCGGTGCGCCGTCAAAGTCTGCCAGTCCATGTGCATCCTTCGGGAAATGTGCCGGTACCCAGTCCAGAATAACTCCGATCTTATTCTTGTGCAGATAATTGATCATCCACGCAAAGTCTTCCGGTGTACCGTAACGTGATGTCGGCGCAAAGTATCCGGTCACCTGATAGCCCCAGGAGCCGTCAAACGGATGCTCTGCGACACCCATTAACTCTACATGTGTATAGCCCATATTATGGACGTATTTGACGATCTCTTTTGCAAATTCACGGTAATTATAGAAACCGTCCTCACCTTCCGGATGCTTCTTCCACGAACCGATATGCACCTCATAAATGGACATCGGATTCTCTTTGTGATCCCATTTCATCCGCTGATCCATCCACGTCTTATCTGTCCATCTAATCTTCGATATATCCGTAATACGGGACGCTGTCCCCGGTCTCAGCTCCGCATAGTTCGCATATGGATCTGCCTTATAGAGCAATTCACCCTTTTTCGTCTCAATGCAAAACTTATACATCTCGTTCTCTTTCGCACCTTCTACGAAACAGGTATAGATTCCTAACGGATCATTGCGCTCCATCACATCCGCTGTCAGATCCCAGTCATTAAACTCACCAATGACAGATACTCTCTCCGCATTCGGTGCCCATACTGCAAAATAGACACCCTTTTTATCTCCATCTTCCACCAGGTGTGCACCCAGCTTCTTATAAATCTCGTAATGATTGCCCTGTCCCAGCAGATACTGATCCAGTTCCCCAATCTCGTATGGTTTTACTCTCCTCTTTTCCTCCATAACTTCACCCTCTTTTTGGTCATATTGCCATAACTGTTCAGCCCCTGCTCCATCCACTCGCAAATCTCACGATACTCGTGCTTTCTCGCTGCTACGCAGCTAATTTGCTCATGTCTGAGGGTGGCGGGTCCTATTCGCCCCGCCTTGCGAACCAGAAAACTTCTCCTTACATGCAAGCATGACGTATCAGTTTTCCTGGTCCGCACTGGGTGCTGAATAGTTATATTTTTCTTTACATATAATTATACTTGATGCCCCCATAAAAAGAAAGAGTTTTGAACAGCAATCTGTCCAAAACTCTTTTGTGTTATCTCTTTTATTAGATTCGGAAGTCATCC